>DDAD01000098.1:0-21324 GCA_002333205.1 Pedobacter sp. UBA2067 | reverse complement strand
TTTTCTACTTCCTCCACCGTTTGAATTCGGTTGATGATTAGTTGTACGCGTGGATCGAAGTCCTGAATACCAAGGCTCAGGCGTTTGAAGCCCAGCTGGTATAAAGTTTCCAGGTGAGCCTGTGTAGTGTTGCCTGGATGGCCCTCAAAACTGAAAGCGGCATCCTCATGAGCAGTTGCATGTGCTAAAATCCCCTGAATCAACATCTGGAGATTTTCTGCGCTGAAGAAAGTTGGTGTGCCACCACCCAGGTGCAGTTCCTTGATAACTGGTTTCTCTCCAATGATATCCAAATACATTTGCCATTCTTGTAGTACGGCCTTGATGTATGGCTCTTCTACTTTGTGGTTTTTAGTGATCCTGGTATTACACCCGCAATAGGTACAGAGACTCTCGCAGAAAGGTAAATGGATGTACAGGCTTATACCCTCACCTGCTTCACTATGTTTGATAGCATTCATTACAGAATTGCTCCAGGCACCGGGTGTGAAGTAGGTAGCATCCCAATATGGAACGGTAGGATAACTTGTGTAACGCGGAACAGGTACGTTATATTTATCGGCTAAGTTAGTGTTCATGTTTTGCAGGTACTGGGTTAAGGAAATCTACAGGGCTGCGATCGCAGGATCTGGAACAAACGCAGGCATTGCCTAAGCAGGACTTACCTTGCCAGGCATCAAGATTTATGATGGTCTGCTCAGCGAGGGTTGCTGAGATCTCGTTCATTGTCTTGGTTTTGAGTAGATGTGCAGGTACCGCAGCGATCTTTATCTTCATTTCTGCCGCAGCATCTATATCAATGTGATCGGTGGATACCGAGCGTGTAGCAATGTACTTAACCCCAAGTTCAAAGAGTTTACGAATAACCTGTTCAGTCAGGTCGTCTTCTTTCGTTACAACCACAGCTACCTTTCCAGCAGCAAACAAGGCCGTTTCAACATTTAAGGGATTCNNCAGTGCCGGAATGAGGTTAATCAGCAGTAAAAATGATCTTCGTCAGTTTTTCATCTCCTGCAGCATCTGCAAATTCAGTATTTGAATATGACTGCCCTTACGTTCAATGATGTTTTCAGATTTGAAATCGCTCAATATGCGGCTTACGGTTTCTGTGGCCATCCCCGCCAGGGCAGCAAGGTTGTCCCGGGAGACTTTAATGTTTAGTGGATCTGGTGATTGCTCCTGCTTGTATAATCGGATGAGCACCTCGGCAAGCCGCTTGCGTACGGAGAAGTAAGCCAATTGTATTAACTGTTGTTCCCGATCCAGTAGGTTATTGGATAAGATTCTAATGAACTGTCTGCCAATGTCAGGGTATTTGCCCAGTAGCTCTGCCATCAGTTCTTTAGGCAGCATACAGATGGTGGTATATTCCATGGCCTCTGCAGTCTCTGCATGCGGCTCATTGAGCAGCAATGATGGAATTCCGAAATATTGATCATCGGTATATATACCCACCATCAACTCACGGCCATCGGGTGTAAGTTTAAAGGTTTTTACTTTTCCCCGCACAACCAGATAAATGCCGGCAATAGAATCACCCTCATAATAAATCACCTGCTTTTTCTTGATGTTGCGCACCTTTCGTTGTGCAATAGCTTTACTAAGCTCCTGCATACCAGAGGCATTACCAATCAATCCATTTATGCTTTCCAGTGACTTGCTGTAAAATGCCTCCTGCTTGATTTTCTTATTCAGCCGGCTCTCTACAGCATTGAGGAGCTCCATGTCGTCGAACGGTTTAGTGAGGTAGTCATCAGCGCCCATCTCCATACCTTTTCGTACATCTATTCGCTCGGCTTTTGCGGTAAGAAAGATAAAGGGTATAGAAGCCGTCTGAGGGTTCTTACCTAGCAGGTACAATACACCATACCCATCAAGTTCAGGCATCATGATGTCGCAGAGGATTAGATCGGGCAGGTGCTGACTAGCTAGTTCAATTCCAGTTTTGCCATTATCGGCGGCGATAACTTCGTAATTCGCAAGCTCGAGTATCTCAACAATACTTTCGCGGATGTCGTCATTATCTTCAATAATTTGTATTCTCGCTTTATCCATGATTTTCGAACAACAGTATAAAAGTAGTCTCTTGGTTTATAATGCTTTTAAATTGTAGAGAACCCTTCATCAGGCTGGCATAACGGCGAACAATGTTCAAGCCTAAGCCTGTTCCAGGGATGTTACCGGTATTATGTGCCCTGAAAAACGGCTCAAACAAGTATACCTGATCAGTTTCAGGAATACCGATCCCGTTATCTTTCACGATCACTTTACATCCCTCTTCATTGATTTCGGTGTTGAATTCGATAAAGGTGTTCTCCCCGGAGTATTTGATGGCATTGCTAATCAGGTTAATCATACAATTTTTAAGCAGGTTCTGATCCAGGTGTACCATGCTCTTTGCCCCTGTATGCTGGTAAATGATGTGCTGATCCTGCTTTGCAATCATCTGCATCTCTTCAGTGACTTCTTCAGCAAGCTTTACCAAGTCGAAAGTGCATAGGTTTACCTCCACCCGACCAGCTTCCAGTTTCTCTAGCGAAAGGAAATCGTTTAATATGGTGGTGAGGTTTCCTACAGCATTCTTGACCTTGTTTACATGCTTTTGAATTGGCTTACTGTCAAAAGGCTCCGCATACTTCTGGATTAGGGAGGCCGACAACTGTATGGAGCTAAGCGGCGTACGGAATTCGTGTGAAGCCATAGAAACGAAGCGGCTCTTCATTTGTCCCAGTTCTTTTTCCTTTTTAAGGGACATGCTTACCTCCTCTTTGGCGTCGCGTAAAGCGGAAACGATCTCCTTCAAGGAATTTGTCCGTTCATCAACAAGCTCCTCCAGTTTTGCAGCATATTCTCTTAGTTGTTCCTCTGCTTCTTTTTCTTTAGAAAGATCATGAACAAAGCCGGTGTAGATCTTACGATCTTCATACTGGACTTCACTTACCGCTAGACGGAACGGGAACGTAGATCCGTCTTTACGCAGACCCCGCACTTCGCGCCCTTTGCCAATAATGCGCCGTTCTCCAGTATGATCATAGCGGGCAAGATAGCCGTCGTGTGCTGATTTATCAGGTTCAGGCATCAACACGCTGATGTTTTTACCGATAACCTCAGTCTCCTCATAGCCGAACAACTTCAAAGCTGCTGGATTAAGGCTTTCAATCAAACCACGATTATCAATGGTGATGATACCATCAATTGCGGATTCTATAATGGCCTTCAGTAATGTTGCTTTTTCCATGGTTATGTACAAATATAGAATTTTTGTCTTGCCCTGAAACCTGATGACGATCATGCGCCAAACGTGATTTGGATCATCTTTTTTCATTCAAAATGTCCCCTTCTTTGTCACAATCTATTATTTCATTCATGAGTCATACATTTCATATACCGGTTTTAGGCTTAGGTTATTCAATCGATACCCCACTTAAAGTTGCCCGCTTTGGCATAGCTTCCGTTGTTTCAATTGTTGATGATGAGCTTGTTGAACGCATGCGAAAACATCAAAAAACAAAAAACAAAANNCCTTAAACGCAAATATGAGGACTTTAAGGCATTGCCGGCCGGAGACATCAAAGAGGCGATTGGGCAGGCTTTGAAAGGAAAGATAAAGGCTGGCAGTATTGACGTGAACATCATGTCGAAGGTTGACAAAGCCAACTATACAGCAGATGATGAATATGCAGGAGATGATTTTACGGATGCATTGGCCGCAATGCGCGGATTCGAAGAAAGTAATCTGAAATCTTCAGTGATCATTTCCGCAGGACTAAATCCACGGCTTTATGCTTATATGGAGAAGTGTCCAAGCTTCTACCCATCAAATGGCGCTGCACCCAAGAAGATCATACTCAAAGTAAGTGATTATCGTTCTGCAATTATCCAGGCCAAAATGCTTGCGAAAAGAGGACTTTGGGTGACTGAGTTCCGTGTGGAGTCGGGGTTGAACTGTGGAGGGCATGCTTTTGCTACTGACGGACTGCTGATGGGCCCTATNNATATCCTCAAGATTTATCTTGCAGCATTAGCAGCCCGGGGTTTAACGATCGTGGAAAACCCAAAACAAACAGTTACCTACCAGGGTGGTATCGGCACTGCTGAAGAACACCGGTTTTTGATTGAACATTACGAGCTTGATGCAACTGGTTGGGGCAGTACCTTTTTACTAGTTCCAGAGGCTACGAACGTGGATAATAAGACACTCGAAGCATTGGTAACAGCGGAAGAAAAAGACTTCTACATCAGCAATGCCTCACCTTTAGGTGTACTTTTCAATAATTTCAAATACAGTACTGCGGAACAACTTCGATTGGAACGCATTGAAAAAGGTCGTCCGGGAAGCCCATGCAAAAAGAAATACTTATGTACGAACACCGAATTTACCGAAAAGCCAATTTGTACGGCCTCGCGTGAATATCAGAATCTGAAGATTGAACAATTAAAGACATTGAATCTTCCAGACGAGCATTATCGGGCACAATTTAACGCCATAACAGAGAAGGTATGTTTGTGCGAGGGCCTCTGTGCGTCGGCATATTTAAAAAATGAAATCTTAAAACCTAAAGAAAGTGATGCAGTAAGCATCTGTCCCGGCCCCAACCTTGCCTATTTCTCCGGCAAATACAGCTTAAAGGAAATGATCGACCATATATATGGTCAAATTGACCTGCTTAAGCAAGTGAATCGTCCAAACCTTTTCGTTAATGAACTCCGTTTGTACCTGGATTATTTGAAAAAGGATATGGAAACGCAATTTGAGGTGGTAAACGATAAGAAACTGAAATACTGGAAGAAGTTTTCTGAGCAGATGCAACAAGGTATAAACTATTATAAAAGCCTGATCCCACATTTGAAAGCGGGAAAGAAAGAGTTGGTCAGGAATATGGATCAGCAGATTGCAGAAGCGGAACTGTTATTAACAACTTTAGCACAACCTTCCTGCACGACAGCATAGAATAATTTCCTTCAAAATATTATGTAACACGGATGTGTACATATTCAACACCAGCAGCCAAATATTGTGCGTCTTGTTTTATACAATAAGCTGCAGCTGTTTACAGTTATTGTCAGCATTCAGCAGGTGCGAACACAGATTTCAACGGAAGGTATTGGGAAAACTTCCAGAGAAATCTGTGTTTTTGTTTGAAAGGGCGTTTGTTGCTCCATTTCAACATTTGGTAAAGCGCTTTAAATAAGCTTCAAAGCACGTTATTGCAAACATTTTTCTAAAAATATTCGTTTGTATTAAGAAGTTTATTTATACTTCTCCCTATATGAAGAAAACAGGCCTGCTTGGAATATTTGAGCGTATAAGTTCCGGCCAGTTTCCACAGTTTAAGTCTTTATGGACTGAAAATAAGGAAACATCACATGATTCTGGCGCGCAAACGACTCCGGCGGCTGCGCCGGAACCTGCGAAACAGGTTATTTTAAAAGATAATCCCAGTGGTATTGCTGTGGGGCTGGACGTAGGTTCAAGTAAGATTGTTGCAGTGATTGGCCAGTTGAATGCTGATCATCAGATCGAAGTGCTTGGCATTGGAGAAGCTCCATCAGAAGGACTGACAAGAGGTTCAATTTCGAACCTCACCAAAACCACAAACGCGATTAAAGAAGCGTTGGAAGCTGCTATTGGTACAACAAAGCTTGAAATCAATCAGGTGATTGCGAACTACTCTGGTTTGTGTAACAACCTTGATCAACGTGGTGTAATCATCCGCGAGGATATGATCAAGGATATCCGTTCAGAAGATATCATCAGATTAAAGAAGGAAATGGAGGGAAACCCATATCCCGCTGGTGAACAGATCGTCTATCTGGAACCTCAACACTTTATCATAGATGACGAACCAGATATCCGTGATCCGATAGGGATGTCAGGACAACGTTTCGAGTCTGATTTCCACGTCATTACCGGAGAGGTAAATGGGATCAATAACTTACATAAGTGTGTGCGTCAGGCTGGAACCGCCATTAAGACGATTTATCCAACCGCGATTGCCTCTGCTGAAGCAGTAGTCTGCGAGGAAGAAAAGGAAGAAGGCATTGCGGTGATCGATATTGGTGCGGCAGTGACAAGCATTGTGGTGTATAAAAACGGGATCATGCGATACGCGGACACGATCTTGCTTGGTGGAAATTCCATTAATGCCGACATCAAACAGTTCACGGGCTTAGGTAGTAGACAAGCGGAATTACTGAAGAAAACTTATGGTTCGGTACTACCCGAAGAGACGGATTCCAGCGAAATCATCCAGTATAAGATTTTGAACGGCACAAAAGAGCGCTTTATATCTAAAGTGGATCTTGCAATGATTATTCAGTCGAGAATGGAGGAACTTATCAGTCTCGCTTATGATAAGATTGAAGAAGCATTGAAAGGCCGTTGTTTAACATGCGGAATTGTTTTTACCGGTGGTGACTCCCGGTTGCATAACATTAGGAAGCTTGGTGAGCAGATCACAGGTCTTAAGTGTCATGCCGGAACACCCATGTTGCACCTGAAAGCAGATTCTTCCCAGCATGAACTTTTTGATAAACTTAACGACCCTATCTATGCGACAAGCATTGGATTACTCAAGATGGGTTTAACAAAGTTGGTTTAATCTAAGCTGGTTGTTTCAATTTGTATTTTTCGCAATGAAAACGGAGCTGTTCCTTCCAGTCTGCTTCAGTAAACGCTGCAGCTGACTTGCCATAACCATTTCGCTCCAGCGCTTCTATGTTGTAATCCTGCTCAAAGTGACTTGCAAGGCATAGCATAAAAACGCGATTTAAGATCCCGGTATAAATGGTTCCGTTGCCGCCGTGACAGATCATCAGACTTGCTTTCTCAAGCAGCGTATTGAGATTGACGAAGTCACGGGTAATAATATGATCAGCTGACAATACCTTACCCTTATCGCCGGCTGCGACAATGGTGTATCTACTGTAGTAAGGGTCATTTAAAAACGAAAGCTGCTCCCAGTTTCCGGTACTGCCCATGCACACGCAGATTAACGGCTTGTTCCAATCAACGTAATGCTGCCAGTCACCCGGATCCTGAGCATATTGATAGACTAACGGTCCAATGAATTGATAAGCCGCTGGAAGAAGCTTCTGCGGGAATAGTTCTGGCATATCGCAAATCAGGTTTTCGTTCCCTTCAAGTTCCTGCAAGTAATCCTTTACCGCTGNNGATTGTATTTCTTCCTTAAACTGTTAAAAGGAGCCTGTATCTTCCGAAAGGTAAGCCGTTCTCCTACTGTAGTCAGCACTTCTGCAACCCGCGGTGGTAGTTGTTGCATCAGTTCATATGCTTTATGTTTTTTGGGAATTTTCCGTGTTGCTGCATAATAACGGGTCATATAACCATTCACCAGGTTGATGTGCCTTACACCTGCGAGTTCCGCGGCCATCCTCAAAGTAGGTGCAACATCACCAATAACGACATCGGCTTTCATCGCATTGATGCACTTCACCTGGCTGATCAGCACACGTTCCAGATCCTTTTCATTGAGCCAGTCGAAGTTGAAATTGTTTGTGCAGGTCATAACGAAATCAGCGTCAAAGCCTGCACATGAAAACACCTCATAACCCTGCGCTTCAACGAAGCCGTTGTACTTATCAGAGCTTAGGAATCGAACTTCATATACCGACTTATCGTACGTGTTCGCCAACACAAGGCATCTTAGATAATGTGAAAGCAGGTTGAAAGGAAAAAATAAAATGCGCTGTCTTTTTCGTGCCATAACTAAAGCTGAATCTATTGCTGAACAGTGCTTTCATCCGATTGTTTCTAAATAAATGAAACTTATTCCACCTAAGTTTTTCTACTAAATTGCATTTAAGAGTTCTCCATTTCAACACAATACAGGTTTGAAGTTGTTTATAGCTGGACCGAAAATCCTTGTAAACGACCCATTATGAAATATCAAGATATTGAACTAAAAGATAACAAGACTCAACATGCATTGGAGATGTGGGTTGAAGGACAGCGCTCCTTTATTGGTTACGAGCTAGAAGGTGATAAAATCTACCTAATGCATACGGAAGTACCCGAAGAACAAACCGGCAAAGGCATTGCCACCGAACTGGTAGAAAAGGCATTCGTTTACCTGGAGGAAAAGGATCTGAAGGTTGTGCCAGCATGCTCATACGTCCGCACTTTTCTTAAAAGACATCCCGACTGGAATAGAATTGTAGCCGAAGATTAACCAGGTCAACGATTATTGCAATTATTAAACACTGCAAACAGCAGAACAAACCTACATTTGAAACAAAAAACACATACTATGGAAGTAAAAATCTGGTCGGACGTAAGATGCCCATTCTGCTACATTGGAAAAAGAAAGTTTGAGGCCGCACTTGCCGACTTTGCACATAAAGATGAGGTAACCATCACCTGGAAGAGCTTTGAGTTAGACCCAAACATCCAAACTGTCGAAGACACGAATATCTACGACTACTTTTCGAAAGCTAAAGAGATCCCACATGCTCAGGCAGTCGAAATGTTTGATAATGTAACTGCCATTGCCGCTGAAGTTGGGCTAGACTTCAAACTTGATCAATCCATTGTGGCAAATTCTTTCAAAGCCCACCGTTTAATTCAGCTTGCAAAAACCAGAGATCTGGGAGATCAAATTGAAGAGGAGTTGTTTAAAATCCATTTTACAGAAGGAAAGAACATCGACGATGAGCAGGTGCTAATAGCTGCAGGCCAAAATATTGGGCTAGCAGAAGAAGATGTTAAAACGCTGTTCACATCTGATGATTTCGATGCAGAAGTTAGAATAGATCAACTGGAGGCACAGCGTATTGGCATTAGAGGTGTTCCATTCTTTGTTTTTGATGATAAGTATGCCGTGTCTGGAGCACAGCCGACGGAGTTATTCTTGCAGACACTTGAAAAAACCTGGGAATCAAAGTCCTGATCTGAAAAACCTGAAATTTAGGGTAAGTGTTTATTTAATTTATTATCTTGAGCTCGATTCACACACATGAAAACCAACCGTTTGTATAATTTTTTTACGTAGTAGACTATTGCTGAAAAATACATAACCAAAATATAGGACATGAGTGAAGAAACTAACTTCTTCTGCGACATCGAGGCTGGAACCTGTAACCTTCCTGAACAAACACATTCGTCATTAACAAATTCCATTTCTATTCCCAATCAGAAAATAAGTATTCTATACTTTACTGATCCAATATGTTCATCATGTTGGGGCATCGAACCGCATCTCAGAAAATTGAAACTTGAATATGGCGACTACTTTGAGCTGGAATACCGAATGGGTGGTCTGTTATCCAACTGGTCCTCCTACAAAGGCAAGGATGTTAAAAAACCAGAAGATGTTGCTACGCACTGGGACCATGCCAGTCAGCACTATGACATGCCAATAGATGGGGATATTTGGCTGGAAGACCCGCTACACTCCTCTTTCCCCGCAGCAATAGCATTTAAAGCTGCACAGCTCCAGAATTTAAAAAAAGCATCAGCATTTTACCGGCGAATCAAAGAGATGGTGTTCCTGGAAAAGAAAAATACAACGCGTATAGAACACCTGAAAACGGCCGCATTGCAGACGGGGTTAGATCCTGCACAGTTGGAACTTGACATCCATGGCCAGGCGGTCATTAATTTCGAGAATGATATGAAGCTTGCTAGAAGCTTCGGCATAAAAGGCTTTCCTTCTATCCTGTTCAGCGATTCCAATCAGCAATCTTACCTGCTTTATGGTGTAAAGCCCTATGAAGAATTTGAACAAGCCATCCTAAATTGGAATCCTGCAGCAGTAAAAACGCCTATAAACACGAATTACTTAAATTTATTTAGCGTGTATCCTAGCATGACAACTAAGGAATATGCGGTACTTACCAATAAAAATAAAGCAGAGGCTGAAACTTTTCTAAACCAACTCTTTGAACTGGACCGACTGGATCGGTACAGATCAAAGAATGGTTATCTTTGGAGTCTTAGAAAATCTAGTTAAGCAGTTCAATTCGCCTTACACGAACCTCATTTTCCTGATCATCGCCCTCCAACAGAACCTGGATTTTTTCAAGTTTACGAATGTCGAATGCTCGCTCAGTAGGCTCAAAGTACAGTGGCTGAAAGCCGGGATATGGCCGAGGAAGTAACATAAAGTTACCCGGCGCGAAACTATTTAGCGAAACAGTAAGTGCTCCGCCACCGGAGTTTATCGTAATAGCGGCTGAAACAGCATTTGCATGCTGGTCAACTAAAACAACCTTAGCCGGAGTTTGCTTCCGACCTTCAACTGCTATACTGATTACCTTATAGTCGGGCATTTTAGCGTTAACATCGGCAACAAGCGTGCTGACATAAACCTGAAAACCACCCTTTTGACCTTTGCCTGAAGGTTTATGAGTAAGATTCAGTGCTCCCTCGTCACGGTCTGACCAAACAAAAGCATAGGGGTCTGTCTCCCATGCCGGCGAATATACACTTACATTCCCGTGTTTGTCAGTACCATCAAACAGGACAAGGTTCGAAAAATTCGCTCCGTTTGCCTCTGCCCCTTGTGCAGCAGTCGCCTCGAGCGGAGGGCTGTAAGTTTTCTCTGGCGCCACGAACTCCCTATAGCCCAGCACACCAAGTTTCGATTGACTTGCAAGGTTAAATGCAACNNATCATTAACGGGCGTTATCTTAAAATTGGCACCAAGATCCGGCAATGTAATTACCATATCATGCTTGTTCCAAACCGTTGTTGTCACTGGCTTATCCAACTCGTTCTTGCCGAAAGGATCTGCCAGGGTCTTCACATCAGGCATAACCTCAAGCCGCCAAACCCCATCTTTTACTTTATCCAGAAAGTAAGCACCGTTTCCGGGATACTTCAGCACCGCTGAAGATCCTACGCCAGCGATATGTTGAAGTGCTTTAACATTTACAGGTTTAGATGAGCTGCCGCTGGTATAATAATATTCCTTTTCCGTGTTCATCTCTGCCGCGCCCAACTCCGAGTCTAATTTGAACCCAGCGAAGCTGCTATTTGCAGGGAAGCTGCCAAAGTCCTGGTAGGCTGGCATGTGCTGAAAAACTCTTGAAGCAATTAACAAACTGATGGCTTTTGAAGGTGTATAAGCCAAATTCAAATAATGCGTCTGATATTCTGTATTTGCATAGGCCGTGCCCATCGGATCGTAGGCAAACTGTGTAGCCCACTGCATGCCTGCTGTTTTAAAGCTTCTTGCCATTGCCGGGTACATGTATGGCTTTAGAACATCCGCAGATTCAAACTCATAGATCATTCGGGGCTTGTTCTTAAATGCCGGAATGGTATCAAATGGTATTTTATAACGATCCACGTGTGGCAATAAATTGCCTTGTTGTTCATGCCCGGCTACAAGCCCTGTTGGGTACCATTGAAAGCTAAATCCATCGGCATTCGAAGCCGCCACAGCATCTGCATAGGTTGGCGATTCACTGATGTTGTAGAAGATGGGCTTGCTCCATCCGGTTTTACGAATCACATTGACCATCCTGTTAACGTATTCTGTTGCACGCGCTTTGGGCCCACTGTGTTTAGGTTCATTGTTAACTTCGGCAGCAATGACAAATGGATCGTTGCCGTAAGACTTCTTCGTGTATGGATTTACATGGCTGAAAAACTGGTCTAAGTATCGTTCCTGAGCAACAAAGGCCCGCTCATCGACCACCGCACCCGCTTTACTATATAACTCTACAAAGCTTCCTGTTTTCTCATCCTGATCAGGATAGCCATTTCCCCAGAATGCTATTGGCGTAATCAGAATCCGGATGTTCCGTTCTTCCAGCTTCGAAATCAGGTAGTCAAATAAACGCAGGTGCTCATTGTTCTTAAGGTTTCCCAGTGAATCACTGATCTCAGTATCCCAGACATGTACACGAAACGCATTGATGCCCAGACGGGCAAGATGATAAACATCATTGTCAATAGCCTTCTCCAGGTCAATATTCAGCTTTTTATGTGAGCGGTACCCATAAGCAAATGGTAAAGTATAGTTCACGCCAAAGTAGCTGGCCTCGCGGTTATCGACCTGCAAACGCAGTATTCCTTTTTTATCTATATAGATCTCATTCTTTGGGCTGCTTGTTTGTTGAGCTGCTGTAAACAGCGGAACAAANNTATTCTTCTAAATGATTGATAATTATGCAGGTTAAATCATGACTGCACCATAATGTTGAATCTTGATCTTGCTTGACCCACCAGGTTGTTTTTCTACCTGCACCTGGGTGCCGATGCGTTCTTTTAAAGCTTCTACGTGAGATATAATACCTACCGTCTTCCCTTTGGCCTGTAGATTCTCCAACGCAGAGATTGCAACATCCAGCGTATCCGCATCCAGCGTGCCAAAGCCCTCATCGATGAACAAGGTATTGATCTGAACCTTATGACTTGCCAGATCAGAAAGCCCGAGCGCAAGCGCCAGGCTCACCAGAAAACTTTCTCCACCAGAGAGTGTTGCCATTGGTCTGGTAGCATCTGCCTGATAATGATCTTCAATCTCCAGACCGAGATCTTTATCCTTGCTTTTTAGAATACTATACCGGTCAGTTAGTTGCACAAGATGTTTATTCGCGAGCTCCGTTAACCGGGCTAGCGTTAAACCCTGCGCAAACATCCTGAAGCTATTCCCATCGGCAGAACCTATCAGATTACATAGTTTGTTCCAGCGCCTAAACTCCTGTTGCTGCAGGCGGATCTGTCCGGTAATCGCCTCATGTTGTCGAAGCGTTTGTTCATCGGCATCGAAAATTCCCTTTATCCGCCCAACCTCCTGGTTCAATGCTGATAATGCGTCCCCGAGGGTGTTAACTTGTGTTTGTAAAATTTCCAAACTGCTGGTTGTTATGGATTTCTTCAACTCAGCTTCAAGCTCCACTTCATTGCGTTTGATCAATTGCTGATTCGTGCTGATGCCTTCCTCCAGCTGATTTTTCAGCGAAGTCAATGTCGCGGCAAAGTCTTCCGGAAGTAACAACGCGGCAAGTGCCTCAACACCAATTATCCCTTCCTTTTCAAGTTGAGCAACTAGATCTTCATTCAACCTTTCCAGCTTTGCGTTAAGCGCGCGTTGATTATCCTGAAGTCGCCGGATAGCCAGCACTGCTTCTGAGTGCCCGTTTTGTACTTCTTGCTGTAAATTAAGCGCCTTTTCCCTGATCACACTAAGATTTCTAATCTCCATGTTCAAGCGACTTCTTTCCGCCACAGGATCCCGATCACCAAACAAAGCAGAACGCTCAGCCCTCAGGCTGCTCAACTGTGTCGAGATCTGTGCAATTTGCATCCTTATCCGCTCGGCCACTTTAAGCTTCTCCTCAAGATTAAAAGCTAGCTGGTCAAGCGCTTTTGCTACCAACTCAGCTTCTCCGCTGAGTACCTTTAATTTCTTTTCAGCGTCCTGATAGCGCTCCAGACGCAGTTTCAAGGTATTATAAATGTCTTCTAAGGTATCAGGATTAAAAGGCATCTGCAATGGATCCAAAATAGCCCGGATGCCTGAGACCGCTTCTTCCTGCCGACCTTCCAGCTGTTTGGTTACCGTCTGAATACGCTCCAGTTGCTCCTCNNATATTCTCCCGAAGCAACGCCGATTCACTTTCCAGGTTAATAGAACGTATCTTAACTTCATCCAGGAGTTTCTGAAGCCTGATGAGCTCTTCCTTTCGCTGTTTAGCGGCCTGAAGGTCACTTTTCAGTGTTTCCCATTTTGTTCTTGTAGCGGCACGGAGCTGTTCAATCATCGCAGGATCTTTATCACCCACCGGCTCAGGAAGTTCCTTATTTATTTCTTCGAATTTGTTCTTTAACGACTTGCCTGCACTTAGCCTTTCCTGAAGCGCCTTATCAGCACTTTCAACGGTAAGTTTAAGCCTTTGAACTTCCATCGTGCAGGCTAAGACCAACTTTTCATGTGCTTCTACCACCTTCCGCTGCTCATCCAGTTGTTGCCGGGCTTCAGATAACTGGCTTTGATGTTCACCTACAGCAAAGGGATGGTGCAATGCACCGCAAAGTGCACAGGGTTCGCCTTCTATTAGGTTTACGCGGTCTGCGTCATACTTCTGAAAGCGCATTTCCGCCTCCACAAGCTTTTCATGAACCTCCAGCAACTTCTTCGCCGCCGCCCGTTCTACCTCCAGCTTTGCGAATTTTTCTTCTTCTGCCACCTGCTGTGATGCAGCAGTCTTTAGCTCGGCTTGTATTGCAGCATATTCCTTGCGGAACGTTATCAAAGCGGTCACCGTCTCAACCTGCTGTTGATAGTTATTGATCAATACTGGCAACACTTCAGACGCTGCCTCTAACGTTTCAATTTGCTTCCCATGCAATCCATGCAATAATTCTTCTTCTACTGTAGCAATCTCGCGTGTCAGTTCTGCATAGCGGCTTTCGCCGTCTTTTAGTAATGCAACTTGCTTTTCGAGACCTAATTGACCCGCCTTAATCAGATTCAGTGTGTTTGACCTGTCGCGTTCAGCCGCAGAAAAGGCCGTGCGGACTTCATTGAACCTTTGCAGCTGCTGTTCAAACACGAGCAGCTGCTTGTCCAGGTTTGCGTCTATAGCATTTGCAGACAGGTAATCTTCAAATTGCTTCATCTCCAGTGCATTGCGTGTCATGCTGGATTCGTAGTCTGCTTTTTTAGTTTGTATAGCCGCAATCTCGGGCAATACAGCATTAAGCTCCGCTTCAGCGCCAGCTACAGCAGCCTCTACACCTTTAATGCCTTCATCTTTCTTTAGTGCTTCATCGATTACAGGATTTTGTTGCTCCAATGAACGCTCAGCTGCGGTATGCTGCTCAACCGCAAGCCTCAGGGAAGCTACTGCAGTCGCTAGTTTCTCTTCAAGCGCCGGCAATTGCGCCTCCATGTTTCGCAGGCTGGTAGCAGTCCGCTGCTCCTCCGCCCTAAGCTCGTTAATATTGTCGTATTGTGGTTTAAAGCGAAGTGCCGCATTGTGCCACTTCAATTGCTCAAAGTCCGATTCTTGTGCCGCGAATTTCTCCTTCAATACCTGAAGCTCCTCATTCAGACTTGCTTTCCTGCTTTCGAGCTTTTGGATGTTCTCGATCCAGGCGATACTTGCTAATGTGGCTGTTTGTTCTGCCCTAAGGTTCGTTTCCTGGCTGAGGAGCTCAGCATATTGTTGCTCATAGGCCAACTTTTCACTTGCATCAAGCAGCTTTACATTTCCAAGCTGACTTTCCAGGATGGTCAGTTTTTCTCTTTCTTCCTTTAGTTTATCAAATACGAAGACGGAGATCTGAGAATAGATCTCTGTTCCGGTGATGTTCTCCAGCAGGAAACTCCGGTCCCTGTCGCTCGACTTCAAAAACTGAGTGAAATCACCCTGACATAGAATCACTGAACGCAGGAACTGGTGATAATCCAGGCCACAAATGCTTTCGATCTGCTGGCGGATCTGTGTAACCCGGTGCTCTCCGATCATCACGTATTCGCCGTCGCGAAGTTCTGAAAGCTCCATTTTTTCGGCTTGCAGTTTACCGTCAGCTTTGCTCCCGGCCCGGTGCAAAGACCCGTTTCCCCGGTACACCTGATTCCTCGCTTCAAACTCCAGTTCAGAATAACATTCACCCGTATGCCGGGACATGATCTCCTCTACATCGCGGTTATGACGGTGAACCTTTCCATACAATGCCACCGTAATCGCATCTAAAATAGTTGTTTTACCAGCACCGGTTGGGCCAGTAATCGCAAACAAGCCAGTTTCAGAGAATGGCGATTTACTGAAGTCTATTTTATGCTCACCTCTAAGCGAGTTGAGGTTTTTAAATTTTACGCTTAATATCTTCATGCTACTTTTGCCCCATTAATTCCAGTGCTTCCTCAAACGTCTTCATCAACTCAGGAAACTCCTCTTCAGCAACCTTTGACTCGCAGCGCTTTAGAAAAACCGCTTTTGGTGTCAGATCTTTTAAGGCTAGTTCCTCCTGAATTGAATCGAGCGTTTTATTCCGGCGAACCCTGTTCTGCCGCGGAAAAAAGCGTTCAATAAAGGGCTTTGCTGCCTGAATCTGGGCAAGCTGCTGATCCAAATCCAGAATTGCAGTTGCTGTTTCTACCTGCACCTCTACCCAAGGCTTGTACTTCAAGCCCGGGTCCTCGAGCGCCAGCAACTTTCTTTTTACGCTTTCCAGATCACCTTTAATGCGGATGAGTTTACGTCCGCAGGGAACTTCATGAGGTACCAGGCTCACCAGGGTGCCACCATTAAACTCGAGTATCAACACCTGCTTCTTATCTTCATTCTCGGAAAAGCTCAGCGGAATCGGTGATCCGGAATAACGGATATGTTCCATCCGGTTAACCAACTGCGGTCTGTGGATGTGGCCCAGCGCGATATAGTTAAATTCCGCAGGGAAATGATCACCATGTACCTGACCAAGATTTCCTACGTGGATCTCTTTTTCGCTTTCAGATGTTGTTGAACCTGCCGCAAACAAATGTCCGGTCGCAATAACAGGAACGTTCGCTTCCTTATAAGTTGTAATGTGTTCCACGAAACGATGATAATGGTCACTGATGCCCTGTTTTATACGTTGCTCCCGCTCCTCATTGCTCTCTCCTGATATAGAAAGCCTGATATCGCGGTCGCGCAGAAAGGGAACAGCACAAACCACAAGTTCCAACTCACCCTGCTGATCATGTATCGGAATAATCTGCTCCGTAAAAACCTCCGGAACGCCACCGACAATATGTACGTTGAAGTATTTTAGAAGTGCCTTTGGCGCATTGAGTGTACTGATGGAATCATGATTACCACCAATAATCACTACCTCCCTGCAGCAGGTATCCTTAACCATCCGTAAAAAGCGGTAATATTGCTCCAACGCGGTATTTGATGGTGAACCCGAGTCAAAAACATCGCCCGCAATGATCAATACATCAATGCATTCCGCGCGGAGTTTTTCAATAAGCCAATCTAAAAAATCCTGGTGCTCGTCCGTTCGGTCACATTGCTCCAATTTTTTACCTAAGTGCCAATCGGCCGTATGTAGTATCTTCATAAATCGCATCCCTAAGTTACGGCATTATTCCATTCAGGCATATTTGGAATGGCCTGCCGCCTTCAAAAAACACAAACTTTATTCGGAGTTGTAATGTTTATTATACAAAAATGACAACTATGAAAAAGAATATCGCCTACTGCTTTATTACAAGCTTGATTTTTGTTCTACCGGCCTGCCAAAGTCCGGAGACACGTGCCGTTAACCAGAATACCACTGAAGATACCACCTTTCAGAGCGATGCTGCAGGTTCNNGAGGTAATCGTCCTACAGACAACAACATTTCCCAGCACACCAATGTGTCTGATGACGATAAGATCTTTATGGATGGTGCCAAGGCTTCTGGATTGCTGGAGATTACTATGGCAAAGCAAGCATTACAGGTGAGCACGAATCCTAAAATAAAGGCTTTCGCAGAAATGATGATCAAGGATCATACGCAGATGGACAAAGAAGCGGAAGCACTTGCAACCGAAAGTAAAATTATTCTAAAGGGAGATTTCAGCAAAGAACAACGTGAAGAGCTGGATATGATGAAAGGTATGAAAGGTGCCGATTTCGACAAGCACTATAAAGACATGATGATCAAAAGTCATGATAAAGCCGTGCAGCTATTTAAGTTCGGTGCCAATACACGGGAAGAAAAAGTAAAACAATTTGCAGAAAAATCACTGGCGGTAATTCAAAGCCACTTTGAAGCTGCACAGAAATTGTAAATGCGAGTATTTGAAATAAGCCCCGATCAATGATCAGGGCTTATTTTTTGGATTAACATTTCCGCGAAATGTTCAATACATTTCATGATGATGACTTCCTTACTACCGGTGAATTCGCTGCGGTCCGCAAATTCAAACTCGTCGGAAATACAGTGGATAAACATCGTGCCCACCGGCTTTTCCTCTGATTCACTTCCGCCCGGGCAAGTTAGCCCGGTAATAGCAACATGAATTGCGGCAGGCATCAGCGCACGGAGCCCTTTGGCTGCTGCTTGCGTCACCTCCGCAGATTCTGGCGTGAATTGCTCTACAAGTTNNCCTACTTCAAGCAAGTCTTCCTTAACGCCGGCATCGTAACAAACAATGCCCCCCTTCAGGATTTTTCCAGCTTCGTCAGTAAGACCAAACTCAGCAGCCATGCGGCCCACTGTTGCACTTTCAGCAAAAGCAATGTTCAGCTCTTTCGCCGCCAATAGCTTTGCACAATCTTCTACTACCTTCGCTGGCATAGGCGCTTCTTATATTTTCGTTGGGTCATAAGCCCCATCACCATCCCCATTGTTCATTGCATCCTGATCCTGATCAAACTCTTCACGCATTTCTTTGATGCTTTTATTTGAATCGATATTACCAGTCCGCTTATCATCTCTTCCCTCCATTTGCTCATCGCTGGTATCATCAGATTCCGCAAAACCAGGATCTACACTTGGATTTTCAAACTCCGCATCGTTGTTCAATTTTACAGACTCATCATCCGGCGTACCGTTGTTCTGATTGTTTAAATTATTATTATCCATGTTCATCTTATTTGTTTAACTTATAAACAGTAAAGCCGACACTTAGTTTCAGGTGGTATTTAAAAACACCTCCGCCAACATTAATACTTTGGTACATAGATTGTTCTAAAGATGGCACATCCTATAAATTAAAACCTATGAAAAATTTAGACATCAATGTACAGATCTGTGACCACAAAAATGCGCTGCAAGCGTTTGCACTGAAATACACCCAAGATATTGATGACGCCAATGATTTAGTCCAGGATACATTGCTGAAAGCTTTCCGATATTCAGGACTTTTTAAACAAGGAACTAATTTACGTGGCTGGTTATTTACCATCTTAAAAAACACCTACATCAACGAATACAGAAGAATCAAAAGAAAAGAGAATGTAATTGTTCAGACAGACGAAATCAGTAATCAAAACCTTTCGAACAATGCGGAGTCGAACACCTGCAACAGCAAGTTTGTAACCGATGACATCAACAAAATTCTCTCTAAACTTCAACCAGAATATTATACACCCTTTGTAAAATACTTCGAGGGCTACAAATACCAGGAAATTGCCGAAATGCTCGACATTCCTATTGGCACGGTAAAAACCCGAATACACCTGGCCAGACAAATTTTAAAATCAAGATTAAAGGTCTATGCTGAAAACATGCATGAAATCGTTGATTAATCCTGCCTAGAGGCCAGAGGGTCCCTCGATCATTATTCTTAAAGAAATCCTAGATGAACTAGACCTTAAAGGTCAGCATGTTAAGGGTGTAAGCGGCAATACCAAAATAGATAGCCAACGCATGTTAAACCAGCAAGTTCTTGACATTAAGAGCTGGGGTAAACAGTTTTTAATATGCTTCAACGGTTTTAGCCTGCGTGTACACTTCCAGCTATTTAAAACTTACCGGATCAACGAGCGTAAGGATAGCATGCCAAGGCTGCGCCTTAACTTTGACCAGGATATCTTTGCAGGTGTGGTTAATGTCATCAAAAATGAGGTACTATTCCGCATTAAGGTCCACCCCGCAAGCTTGATAGCTGCGCTACCACAAAATAAAATCATCTCTATGATTGAGGAAGTCAGAACTTACAGTTTTGAGTTCCTCGAATGGAAGAAGGAATATACACTAAAAGCACATTGGCTTGCACACATGAAAAAAACATCTCCAAGGTGCCATATTCCCTTTCATAAAGAATATCTGGGAAAAACAAACCGGCGTTCTTACTTCTGCACGAACTGCCAGGAGTTATACCTCATAGAGAATTTGTTCGTCCGTGAAATAAGTCTTTCGAGACCCATTTTTTTTGACTTCAATCTTGTGCCCTGTTGGGCTTTCCGCCTTTTTCGACTGATGAATGACCATAAAATCTCGTAATTCGCCAGATATGATGTCAGGCTGTTCTGCAAGTATCTTTTGAATGGCTTGTTCAAGCACCTGTTTTATAGATTTGTCCAGTTTTTTGAGTGCTTCTTCAGGCAATGCCGCACTCACGGAGAAGGGCGATATTCGTGCATGCCAGAGAATCTCATCCGCATACGCATTGCCAATGCCCCTGATAACATCCTGATCTAAAAGCACGTTTTTTATAATTGCCTTCTTACCAGCTAGCAGCGATTTTAAATACTTCGGGTTAAGTGAATCAGATAATGCGTCAGGTACATCGGATTGTTCCGGATTCAACATTGGACGAGCTTGTTTCTGAAAATCAGACATCACAAACTTCTCTTTGTTATCCAGATGAAGTTCGAACACGCTAAACTTTACCGGCTCATCTGCTTGCACGATATGTAGTTCACCGTGTAACATCAGGTGCAAACCTAAGCGTGCGTCATCAGAGAATTTGATCCGCAACTGCTTACCTTCCCGGTACACGTCCACAATGGTTTTTCCCTTAAGAACTGCTTGAAGTTCAGTCGCTGTTACGGTCGACTTCTTAGAATTTAGTTCTACGCCAACAACTTTTTTACCAGCAAGGCGCCGCTGAAGATTTTGGCTAAAAGCCTGCAAGTCGGGTAGCTCTGGCATATGATACTGTCGTTATTTTGAATTTAAATAATTAGACTAACTTAGCTCTAAATTACAAAGAATCCGATGAAGAAAATAGTACCGGTAAAATCTAAAAGTGATTTAAAATCCTTTATAGATTTTCCTCACGATCTATATGCACACGATCCAAACTATGTACCCGAATTATTTATCGCACAGCGAGATCTCTTAACAACTCACCCTTTCCACAAACATTCTTCTCTACAATGTTTCCTGTTATTTGACGGAAACAAGATTACCGGCCGCATCGCCGCCATTCATAACACCGCACATAATCAGTTCAACGGAACGAATGATGGATTTTTTGGCTTCTTTGACTGTATAAACGATCAGGAAACAGCGAATCTACTGTTGGACCAGGCGAAAAGCTGGCTGCTTGAAAAAGGATTATCAACCATCGTAGGCCCAGTAAACTTCTCCACTAATGAGTCCTGCGGATTGTTAATCGAAGGCTTTGATTCCCCTCCAGTGGTCATGATGCCATATAATGCACCCTACTATGCGACCTTACTGGAAAGCTGGAAGTTAGCAAAGAAGGTAGATTTGCTTGCCTGGAAATGGAATGGAGAAAACTATGACGTCCGCTCTGTTAAGCTGATGGACAGACTTGAAGAACGACTTCAGCGCAATGACATTGTGATCCGCAAGATCAACATGAAGAATTTCAAGCAGGAAGCAGAGGCATTACGTGAGGTTTACAATAAGGCATGGGACAAGAATCTTGGCTTTGTACCGCTAAACGATGAAGAATATG
>DDAD01000095.1:479-8252 GCA_002333205.1 Pedobacter sp. UBA2067 | reverse complement strand
TACCCATGGCATTAAAACGCTGGATACAAAGTTGGGTACGCGCGCAAATCTGTTTCAGCCCTCTGTTTTCATGATATCAATGGATAAACCAGCGACAGAGGATGAAGGCACTGTCCTATATGGCTCTTTGGAATGGAGTGGTAATTTCCGGACAGATCTGGAGTTGGACAATCAGGATAACCTCAGGATTATCTCGGGAATAAATAACTACGCTTCCGATTATACGTTGAAACCGAAAGAGGTTTTTACTACACCTGCATTCTTATATACATTATCAACTGCCGGAAAAGGGCAGGCCAGCAGAAATCTT
Organism: Pedobacter sp. UBA2067; assembly: GCA_002333205.1. Taxonomy (GTDB): domain Bacteria; phylum Bacteroidota; class Bacteroidia; order Sphingobacteriales; family Sphingobacteriaceae; genus Pedobacter. The sequence goes on along the minus strand of DDAD01000095.1, from coordinate 7,942 downwards.
CACAACTGGGCAAGGAACTATAAACTGTTGGATGGAAAGGGAGATAGGTTAACGTTACTGAACAACTGGGAAGCAACTTACTTTGATTTTAATGAAAACAAGCTATTTGAGTTGATTAAAGATACCAAGAAGCTTGGTGTAGACTTGTTTCTTTTAGATGATGGCTGGTTCGCAAACAAATATCCACGTAATGGTGATGTGGCGGGTTTAGGCGACTGGCAGGAGAATAAAAAGAAATTGCCGAATGGTATTGCATCTCTGGTTAAGGAAGCGGATAACAACGGCGTTAAGTTTGGAATTTGGATAGAGCCAGAAATGGTGAATCCAAAAAGTGAGTTGTATGAAAAACATCCGGACTGGATTGTAAAACAGCCAAAAAGGGATGAGTATTACTTCAGAAATCAGTTGGAGCTTGATTTAACGAATCCAAAGGTTCAGGATTTTGTCTTTGATGTGGTGGACGGGCTTTTTACAAAGAATCCAAATCTCTCTTACATCAAGTGGGATTGCAATGCCGTCATCTATAATGCATACTCCGCAACCCTCAAGGATCAGTCGCACTTTTACATTGAATATGTACGTGGCTTATACAATGTGTTAAAGCGAATCCGTGCTAAATATCCTACCGTGCCGATGATGCTTTGCTCTGGCGGTGGCGGGAGGGTAGATTATGCCGCTTTGCACTATTTTACTGAATACTGGCCAAGCGACAATACGGATCCGATGGAGCGCATTTTTATTCAATGGGAGTATTCCTATTTCTATCCTGCTATTGCAAGTGCAAACCATGTGACAGACTGGGGAAAGCAGCCGATCAAGTTTCGTACAGACGTGGCTATGATGGGTAAGCTCGGGTTTGATATTGTAGTAAGTGAGTTGGCTGAGGCTGATCTCAGGTTCTGTCAAGAGGCGATTAAGACCTATAACAACTTAAAGCCTGTGATTTTTCATGGGGATCAATACCGGCTCTCTGACCCCCGGACCGCTGCGGTGGCATCCATGTTCTATATTGACGCAGATAAATCCTCGGGTGTGATCTTTAATTATTTGGTGAATAATCGATATGGAGAAAACAGCAAGCTACCGATCCGCTTGAAAGGTCTTGATCCATCAAAAAGCTATAAGCTTACAGAGATAAATCTGTATCCGGGTGCAAAATCATCCATTAATAGCGCTAAGACTTATACAGGAGATTTCTTGATGAAGATTGGTTTTAATCCCGATGTTCGAGCTTTCAGAACAAGTGTGGTACTTAGAATTGACGCTTTATAGTAGGGTTTCTACTGTTTCGTAGTTTAACTGGTGAAATTCGTTTGAGTATTTAGGCTGTTTATTGTTGTGGAATGAAAATGTTATAATTTACTTTCATAAATTAGGCGATTATTGTATAAGATATAGNNCACAACCGTAAGTCAGACCGGAAGTAACGGTTCCTATTCCATTAAGGTTCCCGGTACTGGTAGTCCGGTTTTAGTTTTCAGCTATATCGGCTATGCTTCCCAGGAAGTAAATGCTGGAAACAGAACAACCATCGACCTGACCTTGGTTCCAGATCAGAATCAATTGAACGAGGTCTTGATTGTTGCTTACGGAACAGCAAATAAAAACACCTATACGGGTTCATCAGCGCAGATCGATAACAAGGATTTTGAAAAGCGACCAATCACCAACCTGATGAGCGCGGTTGCTGGCTCGGCTCCGGGTATTCAGGCGACTACTTCTGACGGTGCGCCGGGATCTACTCCGGGTATTCGAATCCGCGGTTTCGGTTCCATTTCGGCATCAAATGATGCATTGTATGTGGTAGACGGGAGTGTTTACGACGGTAGCATCTCCAATATTGATCCAGCCGATATCGAGTCCATCTCGCTTTTAAAGGATGCCGCAACTGCAGCACTTTATGGATCAAGAGCAGGAAACGGCGTGGTTTTAATTACCACGAAAAAAGGAAAAGCTGGTCGCCAGACCCTTAACTTCAAGGCGAGCTCCGGCTGGGTAAGCCGTGGGTTGCCAGAGTATGAGCGTGTAAATGCTTTTCAGTACTACCCATTGATGTGGGAAAACCTACGCAACAGCCTTTCGTATGGATCCTCTGCAATTCCGTTAGACATCGCTGGAGGCATCGCTGCAGGTACCATCACCAACTACAATGGCAACAACTATTCGGGCGTAAAAAACTTGTTGGGCTACAATCCTTTCAATGTTCCTGATAACGAAATTGTGTCGGCTAGTGGCGTAATGAATCCAAATGCAAGCTTGTTATATGCTGACGATCTTGATTGGGCAGACCAGGCCGCTCAAGGTGGTAAAAAAAGACAGAACTACGCGATGTCATATTCCGGTGGAACAGAGAAGACCGATTACTTTGGATCGCTTGGTTACACCAACGATGAAGGCTACCTGATTAATTCAAGTTTGAAGCGTTTTAACGGCCGCTTAAACATCAATACACAGCCTGTTACCTGGTTTAGTACAGGTTTGAATCTGAATGGAACATATGCGAAGTCACAGTACGATAACGTGGATGACGCAGGAGGTACAAGCTTCATTAACCCATTTTATATTTCAAGAATGATTGCCCCAATTTATCCTGTGCATTTGCATGATGCAAGCGGTAAGTTGGTGCTGGATGCAAACGGGCAGCCACAGTATGACTTTGGTGATGNNAGAACCTCAATGATCGCCAGAATCAGGTTCGTGGTGCCATCAGTGCCAGAACATTTGGAAGTATTCATATTCTTCCTGGCTTAAAGGCAACTGCCAGATTAAGTTTTGATTTACAGGATACCCAGGACCGTACGTATGACAACCCCAATGTAGGTGACGGCGCGCCTTCTGGTAGAGCTTATCAGTACCTTTACCGTACCACCAGCTACACTTTCTCGCAATTGGCCGAGTACAACAAGCGCTTTGACAAGCACAATTTGCAGGTGCTAGCTGGCCATGAAAACTACAGCTACAAATACAATTATTTATCGGGTAGCCGTAGCGGAATCATTGTAGAAGGTATTACGGAACTGGTAAACTTTGCCACTGTTTTGGGTACATCATCCTATGAAGATAATGCGACCATCGACAGTTATTTGTCACGCGTATCGTATGACTATGACGCAAAATACCTTTTTAGTGGAAGTTTCAGACGCGATGGAAACTCCAAGTTTTCTCCTTCTGTAAGATGGGCGAACTTCTGGTCGTTAAGTGGAGGCTGGAACATCAACCGTGAGGAATTCTTCAAAGCGAAATGGGTAGATCAGTTGAAACTGCGTGCATCGTACGGTGTATTGGGAAATGATGGTGGATTGGGTTATTACCCTTATCAAGCATTATATGATTTAGGTAGAAATAATCAGGCAGAAGCGGGTATCATCCAGCGTTCACTAGCCAACCCAGCATTGACATGGGAGACTTCTAAAAACTTTGATGTGGGCGTGGACTTTAGCCTTTTCAATGGCCGCCTAGGTGGTAGCCTGGAGTATTTTAAGCGTAAGACTGACGGTTTAATCTTTGAAGTGGAGCAGCCACTTTCCATTGGTGGAACTTACAATAGCGGAAATTTCACGATTCCGGCCAACATTGGAAGTTTGTTTAACTCAGGAGGAGAGCTAACCCTGACGGGGGATATTGTGAAGGGATCTGCGTTTACTTATAATACAACCTTAAACCTGACCTCATTCAAGAATCAGGTTACCCGGATGTCGGACAATGTACCACTTATCCAAAGCGGAACAAAAGCCTACAGCGTAGGACATTCTATATATGATTTCTACCTGCGTGAATACTATGGTGTTGATCCGGAGAACGGCAGTGCCCTATACAAAACGAATAATCTTACACGAAATGCAAAGGTAATTGGACAGGATACCGTGACTACTGTTATTGGTGAAGCAAACTACAAGTACACCGGAGATAGTGCTATTCCAGACTTGTATGGCTCTATGATTCACAGACTTGGATACAAGAACTTTAGTTTAGCGGTTCAGTTTACCTTCCAAACTGGCGGTAAAGTTTACGACGGTGCTTATGCTTCATTGATGCATGGTGGTAATTATGGTACAGCGCTGCATGTAGACGCATTGAGCCGCTGGCAAAAACCTGGAGACGTGACCAATGTACCGCGCATGGACAATGGTCAGGTTGCCAACTTTACTGGTCAAAGCACCAGATGGTTAATTGATGCGAGCTATTTTCAGTTGAATAACGTGACCTTGAATTATAACCTTCCGGCGAACTGGCTAGGTGCAATCAAGGCGCAGGGTGGAAGTATCTATGTGAGCGGGGACAATCTTGGCTTACTTTCCAAAAGAAAAGGAACGTTTCCAGGCACCTCATTCAATGGAACTGTGGGCAACAACTACAACTTCAGCCGGACAATTTCAGTTGGTGTAAACGTGAACTTTTAACGAATTAGAAATCAGAAGATGAAATATATATATAACAAAATAGTGCTCGGTTTACTGGTGATGATCACCAGCACAGCCTGCAAGAAAGAATACCTTGAAACCAAGCCTACGGATCAGGTGGAGACTGAAACGGCTTTTAGTACAACTAAAAATGCATGGGCAGCTTTGAACGGAATACACCGTACCATGTTCTCGCAGATTTTTGGAGTGCAGTCACAGGGTGGACAAAGTGGAAACATGCTTTATATGGATATCCTGGGTGATGATATGGTTTTCAATACCTCATCCAGCACCTGGCTGCTTTCTGAATACCGATGGATTAGTCACNNGGATGCACAAAGTAACATGTTGTACTACAACTATCAGTTTTACTATGTTATAATAGGTAATGCAAACATGATCCTGGCGAATATTGCCAATGCAGAAGGATCCGAGTCCGACAAAGCTGCAATCCGCGGCCAGGCCCTAGCTTATCGCGCCTGGGCGTACTTTCAGATGGTGCAGCTATTTGGGGAACGCTATGTTCCGGGTGGGCAAAATAATTCATTGGCAGTGCCATTGGTGCTTGAGCCAAAGGATACACCAACACCTAGAAACACCGTAGCGGAAGTCTATGTACAAATTAACAAAGATATAGACGAAGCGATAGCTACACTTGAAGGCTATAAAGGGGCAAATAAGTCGCACCTGACTGTAAATACTGCTCAAGGCATTAAAGCCCGTATTGCACTTGTGCAGGGAGATTGGGCAACTGCTGCGACCGCGGCAAGGGCTGCGAGAACAGGTTATACTTTGATGAATAACGATCAATATTTAGCTGGATTTAACAACTATGACAATCCGGAGTGGATCTGGGCATCGAGAATTCAATCTGATCAAACGAGTTATTTCTACTCGTTCTTCGCGTACATGTCGGCAAACTACAGCTCAACTGTAATTCGTACAAGTCCAAAATCGATATCTTCAACATTGTACAACACCATTTCAGAAACTGATGTTCGTAAAGGTGTATGGGATCCGACCGGCAAGGATGTATCCTTTCCAACACCAACGACTACTTCGATCAGAGCACCTTACATGAGCAGAAAGTTCAGGGTTGCTGATCCAAGTTTAAGCATCGGTGATGTGCCGTATATGCGTGCGGCTGAAATGTACCTGATTGAAGCGGAAGCACTGGCAAGAAGTGGAGATAACGCTGGCGCAGCGCAGGCACTTTATACGTTGGCTGTAAATCGTGATCCAGAATATGTGCTATCAACCACTACCGGCGAAGCGTTGATCAATGAAATCCTGCTGCAAAGACGTGTTGAGCTTTGGGGCGAAGGATTCCGTTTCTATGATTTGAAACGTACCAATTCGCCTTTGAATAGAAACGGCGCGAACCATAACCCGAGTTACTCGAATGGCGTGCTGGACGTTCCGGCAAACGATCCGCGTTGGCAGTTTCTGATTCCTCAGGATGAGATTAACTTCAGTAATGGTGTGGTGGTGNNGAACCCACAATAATTTGCTCTTAACACAAAAAAGGCATTCCGTTTCCCGGAATGCCTTTTTTTATATAGCGGTTGGTTTGTTTACTTCGCCAATGCGTACCTGATGTTCGAAATTGCGAGACCCTGCAATTCAGGTTTATAGTCCCCAAGGTAAATGGTAACCTTCCGGAACGGTGTTCCAGATTTTACTGCGATTAGCCTTGCACCAGAAGGAGAACTTACTGTTTGATCAACGCTGAACATTTCGTCTTCTACTCTTGAATCTTCTTCCTGATAAGCTACAGAAACATTAAGGTTTATACCCGTTGCATTTGGTGCGACTTCAAAGCCGAATGTTGTAACTTTCTTACTTAAAGTGAGCACAAGAAAGTTGGAGATGTAACCATTTTCTTGTTGAGAGAAAAGTACATTCGGGTATTCGGATTCTGTATAAGGGCTATAGTTCCAGTGTGTCCACCAGCCTTTTGGGCCATTGTTTAGTTTAGTGAATCCTGTTGTAGAGGATACAGTGATTTTCTTGTCTTTGATGTCGTAAGTAAATGCTCCATCTTTTAGTTTGGAAAAATCGAGCTTGGTTGTACCCTTAACATAGTCTTCGCAGACTGAGTCAATCACCTTAACCTTAACACCGGAATAGTTGGTTAATTTAGAAGCTGGTAGATCCCTGCGAGGCAGGATGTTGGTAGACATCTCATTGCCGTCTAATGGAAAAACCTTTTGGGAGATGATGCCCGTCTTTTTATCAGATTGTTTTTCAAGTTCTACTGATTTTTTTTCGCAGGAGGAGAGGGTTGCTGCGAAGAGTGCAGCAAGTAGTGACGTTCGGTAAAGTGCCTTCATAGAGATGATTTGATTTTCTAGATGTGGCGCTAAATTAAGGCATTCGTGTAGAAGCGGTTAGTGAACTTTAAAATCGGGAAAATTCGTATAAACATTTACATAAAACGAGAAACAAATTGAGTAGCTGCCGCTGATTTCTGAGTTTTTTATGCGGTGTATATTGGACAGCCGGTCTTTAAACGAGAGAATTTGTAATTTGCTCTTCAATTCTGATACTATGAAAAGAACGATATCCAGCGAGGAAGCAATTGCANNCTTGAAGATAAATACGGGGCGCACAACTATCATCCACTTCCAGTGGTGTTGGACAGGGGAATGGGCGTTCACGTATGGGATCCAGAGGGTAAACGCTACTTTGATTTTCTTTCCGCTTATAGTGCGGTGAATCAGGGCCATTGTCACCCCCGGATTATTGAAGCGCTGACGGCACAAGCTAGTCAGCTGACACTAACGTCACGTGCTTTCTACAGCTCCAAACTTGGCGAGTGCGAGAAATATATGACCAGCTATTTTGGATACGAGAAAGTGTTGATGATGAACTCGGGTGCTGAAGCGGTAGAGACTGCAATTAAGCTTGCCCGAAGATGGGGCTATGTTAAAAAGGGGATTCAGGACCAAAAAGCCACCATTATTGTTGCAGATGAGAACTTTCATGGGCGCACGACAGGCATCATCTCTTTTTCTTCGGATCCAAGCGCGACCGCGAACTTCGGTCCTTATATGTCGGGAT
>DDAD01000095.1:0-454 GCA_002333205.1 Pedobacter sp. UBA2067 | reverse complement strand
ACCCTGATGTTTGTGCCTTTCTGGTTGAGCCAATTCAGGGAGAGGCAGGCATAAAATTGCCTGATGATGGGTATCTGGCGAAGGCTTATGTACTGTGCAAGGAACATAATGTATTATTCATAGCCGATGAGATTCAAACCGGAATTGCCAGAACGGGAAAATTACTGGCTTGTGATTATGATCAGGTGCGCCCTGATGTGCTAATTCTAGGTAAAGCGTTATCGGGCGGTGTATTACCAGTATCAGCTGTGCTGGCAGATGACGAGATTATGTTGACGATTAAACCTGGTGAGCACGGATCGACTTTCGGGGGTAATCCGCTTGCTTGTGCAGTAGCTATGGCAGCGTTGGATGTTGTTAAAGAAGAAAAACTAGCAGAGAATGCATCGGCCATGGGTGAATTATTCAGGGCAGGGCTAAAGAAATTGCAGGAACAATTTCCTGGTGTTATATC
>DDAD01000050.1:8480-8720 GCA_002333205.1 Pedobacter sp. UBA2067 | reverse complement strand
GGAGTAGAATGGACCGAAGAACGACACCTTGAAGCGGGCAACATCCGGCCCCTTCACGAATTTAGCCTTTCCGATACTTTCCTTCCATTCCTTTTTCTTGTAGTTGAAGCCTCTGTTATCTACCCTGATGGAACCATCCGGATTTGAGGAGTAGTCCGCTGTGACCTGGTTCAGGTTCTTTTCAAACTTAAAGTCCATACGGGCAATCTCATACCACTTCCCAAGGTAACGGTCCTTTTC
>DDAD01000050.1:598-8429 GCA_002333205.1 Pedobacter sp. UBA2067 | reverse complement strand
ACCAGATTAGCAACTAGGATTGCACCAATGCCGAGGGCAAGTGCAATCTGGTATTTTTGAGGTTTTAACATCATACGAAATAAACAACCTGATTCAGGGAAAGGTTTGCAGGCTTATTCGTAGATAAACTGTTGTCATTGACCCAGCCTCAAAAACAGCTATTACTTTTCAGCTTTGAAACGTGCTAATGGCGCCATACGGGCTTTATTCAAGGATAAATTATCGCCATCCATGCTGTAGTTATCCGCAGCCATCAATGCTTTAGTCAGGTCATTTTCAACCTCCATGTTTTCACAAGCCATTTTGGTCGACATCCCAGCAGAAAACCTGATCCTTCCGTTAGCTTCCAGGCTAAAATTACCACCTATTCCATTGCAGCCTCCGGACGCGGAGTAGCGGTTATCAGCGGTATGAAGCAGGAGAAATGGTTCCTTGCCGTTGATTTTGTCCGCAACCGGTTTACCTGCAAGTTCAACAAGCTTCCATTTACGGTCTGTAACTACACTGGTTTGTTGTGNNAAATGCTGCAAGCACTGATGCTTACCGTAAAAATTGCAATGGTTACTAAATGTAAAGGTTTCATAATGGTACGAATTAATGTGCATCTATTGCTTCTATGCTGATGCGCTCCCTGCGAAGATAGAAATTAAGGTTAAAGTACAAGATAGCGCTAAGGCAAAGAAAACCTCAACGCTATCATAAACAGCTTACATCAGGAACAAAGCAAATAGAAGCATTCAGGTCGCCCTGATGCAATCTGCTGCTAATACCCTGGGTTCTGCGTGAGTTTAGGATTCAGCGAACGTTCAGTGGCTGGAATCGGAAACAATCTTCGGAACGTTTCATTGTTATCCTTAAAACCCCATCGTTGTTCGAACAGACCATAGCGAATCAGGTCATTTCTTCTCCAGGCCTCCCATGCAAGTTCCCTGGCACGTTCATCAAGCAAGGATGTAAGATCCACTTCGGTGGCCAGTGGCGCCTGGGCCCTTGCCCGAACTTTGTTCAATAGAATCAAGGGTGTCTGTAGTTCACCATTGGCGCTTGTGGCTGCAGCACCCCTTAAAATAGCCTCTACTTTCATCAGCAGTACATCCGCCAGGCGGAAAATCGGCATATCGTTGTTCTGGTTACGGTCAGTACTGGAGTTTGGGTCCGGATAAAACTTGATCGACCTCACGCCGTAAGCCTGACTCTTGATGTCATTTCCAATGTCCATGGAGCCTTCTTTTTCGAGCACAAGTTCTGGGAAGATCTCCAATTGCCAGTTGATCTTTTCGTCCGGACTTGGGCCGGAATAAGCTTCATCCAGACCTTTGTTGGTTGTACTGATGATCACAGGACTGCCGTCGGTATTAAACTGTTTTCCTGTCAACCAGGTGTTGTTCCGCACATCCCCTTCAAGATTAAACTTGCCGAAATATGCCGGTAAGGTCATCAAGCTGCTGCTCGGGGTAAACGGAATGTTGTATTTCTTCTGCAAGGCATAGTGCATGGCATAGCGCGTCATCTGGTTGCCTTTAATTAAGTTCGCATCGTATACCGCAGCAAAGATCGTCTCCTGTATGCCCGGACCATTATCCGGTGCGAAGATGGAATTGTAATTTGGGGTGAGTGTGAATTTATTGGACGAAATGATGTTATCCGCCATGGTCACCGCTTCCGCGTACATCGGCTTGCCAATGTAATATTCCGCATTCAGATACAACTTGGTCAGTAAGGCAAAAGCCATGTATTTATTCGGGCGCCCGTACGTAGCCGCCCCAACGGTTTCTGTCAGATCGGGTAATGCCGCTTGTAACTCCGAATCTATGAAGGCAAAAACCTCAGCACGAGGTGCAGTCGATGGAAGCTCGGTATTTCCGAAAGTGGTGATGATTGGTACGTTACCGTAAAGATCCATCATGTAGAAGTAGAACAGCGCACGCATGGCCCGCACCTGGGCGATAGACTCTACACCGGTACTGCTGGAGGGTGCCTGCTGGAAGATCTGCAGAATCCGGTTAGCAGTGTTGATGCCGCCAAAGCCCCACTCCCATATTCCCCTGACTGTCGGATGATCAATGGTCCAGGTATGTTTATGCAGAAAGCGGTATTGTCCGCCGTCGTCCCAGTTACCAGCACGGGCCGGGATGATCGCTGCATCCGTGGTAAGCTCCTGCAGACGCCAGTAGGGCACGGCATATTGTGAGCTCAATTGCGAATAGATTGGGCCGGTAGCAGCAGCATATTGATCCGGCGTATTCGGAAAGTTTGCTGGTGTAAGTTCTGATTCCACATCTACGTCGAGCTTGGTACATGAACTGCCCAGCAGCAGTAAAGAAAGGATGGTATATCTAAATAGTGATTTTTTCATGGTATGATGATTTAAAAGCCAACGTTTAGGCCCACAAGAATAGAGCGTGTTTTCGGATAGTAGTCGCGGTTATCTATACCAGGCGTAATACCACCCTGGTTGATTTCAGGATCAATGCCCCGGTATCCGGTGAACGTAAACAGATTTGTCCCCGTTACGTACAATCTCAACGATTTTAGGTTTTTACTTTGAGGACTGAAGGTATAGCCAAGGGTCGCGTTATCTAAGCGCAGGTACGATCCATCTTCCAGGAAGCGGTCTGAGAGTAGATAGGCATTATAGTCATTCACCGACTCGCCCAATGTAAACTCCGGAATGTTCTTAATCTGCGCTGCCGTTGGATTGTTCAAGCCTGCGAGTGTAGAATTCAGGATCTTATTGCCATAGCTACCGCGCACAAAGATATTAAGATCGAATTTCTTATACCGGAAGCTGTTGTTCCAACCATACAGGAAGTCGGGCTGCGCATTACCTGCTAGCTGGAAATCTTAGGAAGAAGGCGTCGTGGTGATGGTACCATCTGCCTTTCTGAACTGGGAGATGCCCGCTTCATTCTTGCCCTCATAATGCCAGATGTTGAAGGTGCCTAAAGGCATCCCTTCGCGAATGATCTGCGAAGTATTTCCGGACTGCCCCTGCCCACCAAGCACCGCCGTACGAATTTCTTTAAGGCTGAACTTATCATTGGAAAGGGAGAGAATGACGTTCTTGTTATGCGAGAAGTTGACCGAAGTACGCCAGCTGAAGTCTGTATGATCAATGGCTACAAGGTTNNAAGGTTCAGTTGTGCTTCTATCCCCTTGTTGCTCATCTCTCCAACATTGGCAATCAGCGAGTTTACAAAGTACTGTGTGGTAGAAACCGGGTAGTTCCAGATCAAATCCGAGGTCTTTTTATCATAAACATCGATCGCACCAGTCAGGCGGCCTTTCCATAGGGAGAAATCCAGACCGATGTTGGTCCTTGCCGTTTTCTCCCATTTCAAATCCGGGTTTTCATTCTGCGTTGGACCAATGGCATTCGCCAGTTTACCGTTGTAGTAAAAATATCCGGTGGAGCCGTAACGTGTGGTCGCAATCAGCGGATCAAAGCCCAGCGAGTTACCGGTAACCCCGTACCCGGCCCTTAACTTTAGGTCATCCAGGAAGGCTACATCCTTCAGGAAGTTCTCCTGGTTTAATCGCCAGCCAACGGATACCGCCGGGAAAAGTCCCCAACGATTATTTGCACCGAAGGCAGAAGAACCGTCATTCCGCAGGGAACCTTGAAACAGGTACTTGTCGGCAAAGGAATAATTCACACGTCCATAAAAGGAGATCAGTCGTAAAGTCTGAATGGTGGTAGTTCCATAGTTTGGTGCATAGCCGAGCGGCGGACTGGCCAGACCAAGGTTATTGTAATTTAAAGCATCCGAGCTGAAGCCCTGGTTTGAAGACTGGAAGCCTTCCCCAGTCCGATCTTCCTGCCAGGAGTAACCCGCAAGAAAGCCGAGGTTGTGCTTACTGATGGCAACATCATAGTTAAAATAAGATTCCAGCACCTTTCTGGTATTGGCATACGTGTTTCGGATGGCTACCCCACCCGCATTCTGCGCAATGGAAGAAAGTCGGCCATAGTAGATGTTCTGGTTGGTTTGCTCATCCTGGGTAGAAAGGCTAAGCGTATATTTCAGCCCGGGGAGGATACTCAGCTCGGCCAGTCCATTGGCAAGAAGTGTTTTCGTTTTCGAGTCATCCAAGTTATTATCAATAAGCGATATCGGATTAAAAACTCCATTTTGATAGTTCTCCCGGTAATTTCCAGCCGCATCCTTAACATTGTAAGAAGGCAAGAAATTCAACATATAGTTCAGCACACCTGCGGTTGTCGCCGACTGGTTCGTGGTGCTATGGTTTACCGCAAGTGCGAGTTTCAGGCGATCGTTAAAAGCTTTCTGCTCTGCCCTTGCCCGAAGAATGAAGCGGTCCAGAGAAGATCCTTTAATGATCCCTTCATTGTTGAAGTAGTTTACACTCGCATTATAGTTGGTTTTGCCGGTACTTGCCGCGAGGGACAAGTTATGGTTATGCGATATACCTGTGCGGCTCACTTCCTTTTGCCAGTCGTTATCGGCGCCATCATCATCGGCAAGGTTGATGGTCTTATCACTTTCCGCGAGATATGCGCGCAATTGTTCTGCAGATAACATGTTGATCTGATTAGAGATCTGTTCCGAAGCCGCATAGCCGTTGTAGTTGATTGTCGGCTCCCCTGCTGTTGCCCGCCTGGTGGTCACGATGATTACCCCGTTCGCAGCCCTTGAGCCGTAGATCGCGGTTGCGGATGCATCTTTCAACACGTCGATAGAGAGGATGTCATTCGGCGATACCACCTCAATGGAAGCACCTGGAATACCATCAACAACATAAAAAGGTTCCTGAGCAGCACCAGTCCTCAAGGTTGAAGGTCCCCGCAGGATGATGGAGGGCGTCGCATTGGGATCCCCGCTTCGGGAGATGTTTAATCCAGCTACTTTACCCTGAAGTAATTGATCCGGACTGTTGTTTACACCGGCATTGAAGTCGGCCGCCTTAACGCTGGTAATGGAACCGGTTACTCCACCTTTCGTTGTAGCACCGTATCCGATCACGACCACCTCCGTAAGCTGTTCAGAATTGGACTTCAACCTGACGTTGAGCCGCACGCTGCCTGCACGAACCTCCTGCAACTGGTAGCCAATCATAGAGAAGATGAGTGTTTCATCGCGGTTGACCTTGATGGAGTAGCTTCCATCGGCACCTGTGGTTGTTCCTTTACTGGAGTTTTTAATCCTGACGGTCACACCCGGTATCGGCCCCTGCTCATCCGATACAATACCGCTTACGGTGATTTCTTCGAAAGCCTTTGTGCTTGCTTGTAGTCCATTCATACTGCTTTCGCTGGCCCGGACTGGATTTGCGGGGAACATGGAAACCGCCAGAACCGGGATCAGCAGTTTCCATTTTGATCTTGAGATTGTTTTTAGTTGATGTATCATATTTGATTGTTAGGTGCAGATTGAGGTCCCGGATATGGGTTTTTACCCCTCCCAGGCTGTACCTCGTAGTGATACAAAAAGACAATTCCCAGGTTACCTCAAAGGCAACAGGCCGTTACCGCNNTACCGCAAGGTTAAACTTGCTGACGAATGATCATCAAATCATACCAAAAGTGAATCCTAACCATCCACTCTCCGACATATAAGGTTACATTAACTTAAATGTAATATTAAATAGGAGTAATTTCTTTGCAGTATGAAAAGAAGAGATTTTTTTAAGGGAAGTTCAGCGTTACTGGGTGCTTCCCTGATTACGTCGCCCAGCCTTCTGGCACAAAGTGATACCCAAGACAGCGTAAAAACTGGCTTGGCGAAGAACATCATATTCATGGTGAGTGATGGAATGAGTACCGGCACTTTGAATATGGCCAACCTGCTGTTACGCAGAAAAGAAGGTCGCCCGAGTAATTGGATCTATTTATATGAACAGAACCGCGTGAAAAGAGCCTTTATGGATACTGCATCAGCCAACTCGCTGGTTACGGATTCGGCAGCTGCAAGTTCATCCTGGGGCGGCGGCAAACGCGTAAATAATGGCTCGCTGAATACCAATCCGGATGGCTCAGAGAACACCCATCACCCATGCAACCCCTGCAGGCTTTTTGGTAAGCAGTAAAGGCAGAAGATCAGGGCGGGATCGCATTGAAATACCTTACCGCGGGCTATGATGTACTGCTAGGTGGAGGTCTTGAGTTCTTCAGTCCGGATTTACGTGAGGACAAAGTAGACGTATTTAAAAAATACCAGGAGGCGGAATATCAGGTTGTCCGGAACAAACAGGACATGGCGGGNNTTTGGACCAGGCGAATGATTCGGCCTTGCAGCAACAAATTCCAACACTTGCTGAAATGACAAAGACGGCTATTCAGCAACTCAGTCAAAATCCGAAGGGCTTTGTGTTACAGGTGGAGGGCGGAAAGGTAGACTGGGCAGCACATGCCAATGATCTTGGTGCCTTACTGTATGATCAACTGGCTTTCGATGAAGCCATCAAGGTGGTTATGGATTTCGCCGAGCAGGACAAGAACACCCTGGTGGTCATTACAACCGATCATGGCAATGCGAATCCAGGATTGTTCTCCGGCAGCAAAGCAAATGAGCAATTCGACCGGATTCAGCACTTTAAACATACCAATGAGTGGATCTTAAGCGGGGTAGATAAAAACACCAGCACGGCAACGCTGATTGACAAGATTGTGGAAGCACAAGGATACAACATCACTAAGGAAGAAGCTTCAGCAGTTTTAAAACATTATCAAAGCCTCGATGAAGCAGGCATCTATAATCCAAGGAAGTTACCTTACCGGGAGCTTGCACAGCTGCAAACCGCGTACACTGCTGTTGGCTGGGGTTCTATGGATCATTCTGCAGATTACGTGGAACTGGCGATGTTTGGACCAGGCAGCGATTTGCTAAACCCTTTTGTGCGCAACTTTGAGTTACACGACTTGATGCTGAAAGCTACAGGTCATCCCTTGAAGTAGCCCTTCTGTACGTCACGATTCTGCAACAAAGTAGCCGGAATAATCATTTTTGGCTACTTTGCAGGTCCTTTAACTGAAGCCGCAATTAATATTTAAGGATTTGAATAAACAGACGAGAGACATCATCACCATAGGCTTTGCCTTATTCGCCATGTTCTTCGGAGCAGGAAACCTTTTGCTTCCTCCATTTATTGGTATACAAATAGGCGATCATGTATGGATCACTATCCTGGCTTTCGGCTTAACCGGTATCCTACTCCCCTTTCTGGGTATTCTTTCTGTCGTTAATGCCGGCGACAAATTCGAAGATCTTGGTGCTAAAATCCATCCGCTGCTTTCCCCAATCTTGGGGACGATCATCATGCTCTGCATTGGTCCGCTGATCGCCATTCCGCGAACAGCAGCTACGACTTATGAAGTAGGCGTCTTACCATCCTTTCCCGGAACAAGCCCAATCTTGACTTCGCTAATTTTTTTCCTGGTGACCTGGATCCTAACCATAAAACCATCCCGCGTGGTGGACATCATTGGTAATATCCTCACACCATTGCTGTTGGTTTTGCTGATCAGCCTGATCCTGCTGGGCATACTTTCACCAATTGCAGGCTTTGGTACCTCAGAACTGAGCACAGCACAATCGTTTACCTTAGGGTTTATTGATGGCTATCAAACATTAGATGTACTTGCGTCGGTAATCTTCGCAGGAATCATCATTACTGCAGCTAAAACCAAGGGATATCAGACTACCCGAACCAAAATGCAGGTGGTCATCACTGCTGGGGCATTGTCATCGATTTTCCTTTTTATTATTTACGGGGGACTCATTTATCTTGGTGCGACTTCTGGAATAACTGGTACATCAATGAAGCGTTCTGAGCTCCTGATGCACATCTCGCAAGCCATACTCGGACCTTT
>DDAD01000050.1:0-472 GCA_002333205.1 Pedobacter sp. UBA2067 | reverse complement strand
CGGCATTGCCATCTCCATTGCGCTTGCATGTTTAACGACCTCCATAGCCTTAGTTGCTGCATTTGGAACCTTCTTTTCTTCACTTACAAAAGGGAAACTGAGTTATAAATTGCTGGTTACCGTTTGCTGTATTGCTTCCTGTGTACTTTCCATAACCGGCGTAGATAACATCATTTCATTTGCTTATCCCATTCTAAGTTTCGTATATCCAATCGCAATAACACTGGTACTTTATACCGTGTTCTTTGGATCAATTGTGAAAAACCGTAAGCCCTATATCTATGCGTTGTTGGCATCAACGCTAATTGCTGTATTTCATTTGCTGAAGCACTACTCACTTCTTAGCGGCGCAAACATCGATGTATTGAACCAAATCCCGCTTTTTGAATATGAATTGGGCTGGGTAATACCTTCTGCGGTTTGTTTCTTCGGTGCCTGGGCGATTACCGGAACTGGAAGTCCAGAATAATCT
>DDAD01000051.1:2956-11477 GCA_002333205.1 Pedobacter sp. UBA2067 | reverse complement strand
AACAGCGCCATGAGCAGCACGCCAATCACGAACAATGCAAGCAGCCAATCTATCAAAGACAGAACAACAATCCCCAAGGTGCACAGATTGAAGAAAATCAGAATACCCTTTACAACATTCGAAGTTTCTGCTTCAATCAAAACATGCAAATTCACATAATCCTTCTTAAGTTCGACTTTCATAAATTACTGGTTACTCGCGTCGTGAGCGCTTCATTAAATACCGGAGTCAAGCGCATGATCTTCATCGCTGATTTGTTTTTCCTGCGGCGGTACTTCGTGAAAATCTTCTGAAGAGCTCCCCGTGCCGGTACCTGCGTCAGCTTTCCGTCCTTCACCAGTTCCGGTGTAACCAGCATCCTGGAGTGAATCATAACCTTGTGTGCCGGTATTATCATGCCCGTCGCGAGCTTGTCCTTTTTCTTCTTGATTTGCGTTCATGTTTTTAAATTTAGATTATAACAGTTCAGCCAAAGTGAAGTTTTAAAAGAAAGTGTAAAAGTAACATGACTTTCTGCATCAAACTATTGCTGTTTGTCAATGGTTTATCTTCATATATATAGAACGTTATGAAAGCAGTAGTTATTTCTGAGTACGGAGCAGCTTCCGGTTTAAAAATTACAGAACGTCCTGAGCCTTTATATGGTGAGGGGGAGGTCTTGATTGCAGTGGAAGCTGCAGGTGTAAACCGTCCTGATATTGCGCAGCGCTTGGGTAGCTATCCTGCACCTGAAGGTGTGGGAGCAGATATCCCGGGATTAGAAGTTGCGGGTACTGTTATTGAATGCGGTCACGGGGTACAACGATGGAAAAAAGGTGACCGGGTCTGTGCCTTAATTGCTGGGGGCGGTTATGCAAGTCTGGTTGCTGTAAATGAAGGCCAGTGCCTGGCGATACCTGAACACATGGATTTTGCTGCGGCTGCTGGATTGCCGGAGACGATATTTACGGTTTGGCACAACGTGTTCCAGCGAGGTAAACTTCAATCGAGCGAAACACTGATGCTGCATGGCGGCAGCAGTGGCATCGGCATCACTGCAATTCAACTTGCAAAAGCATTTGGGGCAAAGGTCATTGTCACCGTTGGCAGTGATAAAAAAGGGGAGGCCTGCCTGAGCCTTGGTGCCGACCAATACATCAACTATAAAACCCAGGATTTTGAAACTGAGATCCCGCAGGATAGCATTGATGTGGTGCTGGATATGGTCGGGGGCGACTATTTTAGCAAGAACATCAATTTGCTTCGACCAGAGGGACGGCTGGTGTACATCAATGCGATGCNNTCTGGAATTGTGGAAAGTCATGCAGAAGCGGATCACCATCACTGGCAGTACGCTGCGTGCAAGGGACTCTGGCTTTAAAATTGCACTTGCCGCAGAGATTGAACAGAAAGTATGGCCTGTACTTAAATCAGGGGCATTTAAGCCAGTTATTTACAGAACCTTTCCATTTTCATTGGCATCTGTTGCACATGAGGTGATGGAGCGTAGTGAACACATTGGTAAGATCATCCTGATCAACGAATAGGCCGGCCATTGTTGAATTGATAAAGAAATTCCTAATTTTAACCTGCTCTTGCGATTATAACATATGCCAAACTTTACACATCCTGCTAGAACCATCGGAGGATATATGGGACTTCAACTTCCTGAAGGAAAACCATATTACCCTGACCTTATTAAGCTGAATACCGCAAGAAATAGCCTGGAGTACATCCTGATTACACAGGGATATACCACGATCTACCTGCCTTTTTTTACTTGTGAGGTGCTGCTGGAGCCAATAAAGCGCCTGCAGCTGCATTACCACTTCTATAAAATCAACGAGCATATGGATCCGATTATTGACTTTGAGGTGGATGATCATTCCTGCATGCTTTATACTAACTACTTCGGTGTAAAAACCGAAACAGTTCGGCAGTTAAGTAAAACGCAGAAAAATCTGATTATTGATAATGCGCAGGCTTTCTATGCTGCGCCGGTTCCCGGTATAGACACCTTCTATTCCTGCAGAAAGTTTTTCGGTGTACCTGATGGTGCTTATTTATATACACGTAGCCCAAAAAGGCTAGAGTTGACCAGAGATACATCCATAGACCGCATGTCACACCTGGTGAAAGCTGCCGATTTAGATGTTGAGGCTGGATACGCAGACTACGTGCGCAATAACAATGTGCTCATTGATAATGAAGTTAAGGAAATGTCGAAGTTAACTCAGCAGCTACTTGCTGCAGTAGATTACGACTATTGTGCAGCAAAACGTCGTGAGAACTTCAGATTCCTTCATGAACAATTTAAAGATATCAATGAGTTCCAAATTGTTTATAATCCTGAAGATGTACCGATGGTTTATCCACTTCTGCTTTCACAAGACAATCTAAAGGCACAGCTGATCGAACGGAAAGTCTTCGTAGCCACGTACTGGCCAAATGTCTTCGACTGGACAGCGTCAGATTCCCTTGAGTATCATCTTGCAAAATACATGATTTCATTGCCTGTTGATCAGCGATATAGTTCTGAGGATATGAACTATATGGTCGATATTGTTAAAAGCTTGCTTGTTGAGGACTGATCCTGTTATGATGTTAATTTTAACCATTGAAGATAAAGCAGCTTGGACAAATATCATTAGCCGAGCTGCTGCATACGATTTTTACCATACCTGGTACTATCATAATCTCGACAGTCCGGATTCCTCCAGAATGTATGTATACGAAGAGGGTACGCACTTTATAGCCTATCCACTGGTAAAACGTTCTATTCCGGGGACGAAATATGTCGATCTGACCAGTGTATACGGTTATACCGGTCCGATCTCAGATCGCCCGTTCGAAACTCAGGATGCTGAATTTCTAACCAGGTTCCGCCATGCATTCCTTGACACTTTGCATAAGGAGCGGGTAGTATCTGTCTTTTCCCGTTTACATCCATTCTTCAATCAGGATCTTTTGCTAAGAGATTTTACGGGTTTGTTCCCGAATGGAAAAAGTGTTGCCATAGATATTCGCGTACCGATTGAGGTGCAGCGAGCAGCGTACCACAAAAGCTATAGACAGCAAATTCGGATTCTTCGGGAGAAAGGCTATCAGGTGCGCGAATCCAAATCTGCCGAGGCGATTCAAACCTATGCTGAAATCTATACAGAAAATATGAAGCGGGTGGGTGCTTCAGACTATTACCTTTTCACGCCCAGCTACTTTGAACAACTCCTGGCTTCGAAGGAATATGAAAGCAAGCTGATGCTTGTCTATCTAAATGATGAGATTGTGAGTGGGGGTGTGGTGATCTGTACCAATAAGATTATGCAGGTACACTTAATGAGTACAAGAACGGAACACCTCAACCTTTCACCGCCAAAATTAGTGGTTGATGAAACCAGTATATTAGGGAGGTCGCTAGGTTATGAATACATAAACCTTGGCGGCGGATTAAACTTTAAGGAAGACAGTCTGTTCAAGTGGAAAGCGGGATTTACCAAATTGTTTATGGACTACAACAGCTGGCGCTTCATTGCCAACGAAGTGGTTTACGATGATTTGCTAGCAGAAAAAGGCATGCGTGCGGACTTAGATATCGACTTCTTCCCATTGTACCGCTATCAAAAGATGGACGGATAAACTTATTTTGAAGCCGCCTGTGAAACTGCGATCAGCACTGCGCCAGCAATCATTACGGTTACACCCAAGGCCAGTTGCCAGGTAAATTTCTCTTTTAAAAAGATAATCGACAAAATCACGGCGATCACCAGTGATAAACGTTCCACAGTGGTAACATAAGCGGCCGGCCCGATGGATAACGCCTTGTAGGAGAACACCGTAGATAGTGTTGTGGCAATACCTGCCAGGATAAGCAATATCCACCCTTTTTGATCAATCTCTTTTAATGCTGCAAAATTCCCCTGAACGGTCACAATGCCCCAGGTAATACAAAAGATGAAAACAGCCTGAATGGCAAATGCAAGGTTAGAATCAACATTCTTGAGTCCGGCTTTGGTCAATACGACAACTAATGCTGCAGAAAATGCAGCGGCTAAGGCCCATAATATCCACATGTTACGATTTTTTATGGGATAACAGCATTCGCAGAAAAAAGATTGGAAGATCCAAACATTAACTTATTTTCATGCAGTTAATTCTTCAAAACCAAATATTTTAACTGATATGAGCAAAAATGCTGTACTCGCCTGGTCCATTGTGGTGGCCTTGGGCGGATTTCTATTCGGATTCGATACCGCGGTAATATCCGGTGCTGAAAAGTCCATTCAAAAGTTCTGGAACTTAACTGTGTTTAAACATGGTCTCACGATCTCTATCGCACTGATCGGGACGGTCATCGGGTCACTTGTTGGATCAAAGCCTTCGGACCAGTTCGGACGAAAAAACACGCTGTATTTCGTTGCTGCTGCATATCTGCTCTCCGCCCTGGGAACAGCATTGGCACAAGACTGGTATATTTTTCTGGTGTTCCGATTGCTCGGGGGACTAGGCGTGGGCATATCTTCTGTGACCGCGCCAATCTATATATCCGAGATCGCACCGGCAGACAAACGGGGACGTTTGGTTGGGCTTTTTCAGTTCAATGTTGTATTAGGCATTCTAATTTCCTACTTATCAAATTATCTGATCGGAGCCGAAGGTGAAAGTTCCTGGCGCTGGATGCTTGGCGTGCAGGCTTTTCCTTCCTTACTATTTCTGGTACTCATCTATTTTATTCCGGAAAGTCCACGCTGGCTTATCTTGAAAAAAGGAGCGGAAGAAGCTGCATTGAAGGTTTTAAGGATCATCAATCCTGAAAACGCTGATCAGGAACTGGTTTCCATACGAAATTCCGTACATAGCGGACAGCACAACAAGGCACATGATCATCTCTTTTCGGGCCAATACCGAAAACCGGTGATGCTGGCCATGCTTTTTGCATTTTTCAATCAGGTATCTGGTATAAATGCGATTATCTACTACGCACCACGGATCTTTGAAATGGCGGGACTTGGTGCGCATTCCTCCTTGTTGTCGACCGTTGGTATCGGCATAATCAACTTCGCGTTCACGCTGCTGGCTATAAATTTCATAGACCAGGTAGGTCGGCGAAAGTTAATGCTTATTGGATCCTTTGGGTTAATTGCATCCTTGTTCCTGGTGGGCTATACGTTTTATATGGAAGACTTTAGTGGCTTTGCTGTTCCGATTTACATGATGTTCTTCATCGCCTTCTTTGCTTTTTCACAGGGTGCGGTGATCTGGGTATTTATTTCGGAAATTTTTCCAAACCAAGTGCGGGCAAAAGGGCAGACACTCGGCAGTTCCACGCACTGGGTCATGGCGGCCATTGTAGCATTTGGGTTTCCGTATTTCGCTGAAACCTTGGGCGGAGCAACTACATTCTTTTTCTTTGCAGCCATGATGGTACTGCAATTGATATTTGTTTGGCGCTGGATGCCCGAAACAAAGGGGCGTTCTTTGGAACAGATCGAGGACAATATCATTTTACACTAAAAACAAAACATGGAAAATAGTACAAGCAATGCTGTAGTCTGCTTCGGGGAAATCCTTTGGGACATTCTTCCCGATGTAAAAAGGCCAGGCGGGGCACCAATGAATGTAGCATATCATCTACAGAGGCTTGGCATAGATAGTAAACTGATCAGTAGCGTTGGTGACGATGCCCTTGGTCGCGCCCTGCTGGAATTTGCAAGCGAAATTGGACTTGCCACAGAAACCATTCAGGTTCATGAGCAACAACCCACAAGCGAAGTAATTGCATCAGTTAATGCAGAACATGAAGTTCGTTATGAGATCGTGTACCCGGTGGCATGGGATTTCATCCGCTGGTTACCAGGATACGAGACCTTACTGAAAGAAAGCACAGCGCTGGTTTATGGAAGCCTTGCCTCCAGAAATGATGTGAGCGCAGATACATTGCTTACGATGCTGCGTTTCGAAAATCTGTTTAAAGTGTTCGATGTAAATCTGCGGGCACCACATTACAGCCGCGAAGTAATCGATCGGTTGCTCAAAGCTGCGAACCTTCTGAAGGTAAATGCGGCGGAACTTGGCATCCTCTGCAGCTGGTACGAAGCAGCACTGCAGGAAGAAGCCGCTCAGGTGGAATACTTGTTTGCAAACTTCCAGATAGATGAAATTTTGATCACGAAGGGTGCGGCAGGGGCAAGCTATTATACCCGTGAACACAAATTTGAACAGCAGGCTTTTGCTGTTGAAGTAAATGATACGATTGGAAGCGGAGACTCTTTTCTGGCAGCATTTTTAAGTAAACGACTGCAGCATGCCGATGGTGGAAGTACATTGGAGTATGCCGTGGCTATGGGCGCCTTCATCACCGCGCAATCTGGAGCATGCCCACCGTATCATAAAGCAGATTTCGAAGGCTTTTTGATTAGCAGGCGCGGGAACCAATAGCAAATAACGGTGCCGGGCTGAATACTGCTTCTTCAAACCTCTTGATTGTGTGGTATATACGGAAGGATAAGTGATTCTACTTGATCTGAGAACTAAATTGGAATATCCTGAAACCATTTTGACGCTTGGTGTATTAAAAAGGAGAAACAATGGTTTAACAACAGTAGAAATTCATATGATGGAGCAGAACGAAAACAATAACAATGAAAACCCATTAGAAAAGCATCCTACACCTCCTTTTAAAGAACAAGATCAGGAAGAACCTGGCAAGGAAGCACCGCTCGACCCTAAGGCGGATCATGGAGAGGAAAGTTACAAAGGTTCAGGGAAACTCGAAGGTAAAAAGGCCATCATCACTGGTGGCGATTCGGGTATTGGCCGTGCGGTAGCGATTGCTTTTGCACGTGAAGGCGCCGACGTGCTAATTTCATACCTGAATGAACACGAAGATGCAGCGGAGACCGCCAAATTTGTGGAAGCGGCAGGCCGAAAAGCAGTATTGATGCCCGGAGATGTAAGTGACGAAGCGCATTGCAAACAGATTATTCAAAAAGCAATCGCTGAATTCGGGCAGTTAGATGTCTTAGTCAATAATGCTGCCTTCCAGATGTCCAGAGACTCCCTTCAGGAAGTGTCCAGTGAAGAATGGGACAAAACTTTCAGAACCAACATTTATCCGTTGTTTTACCTCTGTAAAGAAGCGGAACAGTACCTTAAGCCCGGCAGTACTGTGGTGAATACCACATCGGTAAATGCCTACAAGGCACCACCTCAGCTTATCGCATATTCAGCCACCAAAGCTGCAATCCAGAACTTCACGGCGAGCATGGCACAGCTCTGGGCAGAGAAAGGGATCCGGGTAAACTGCGTGGCACCTGGTCCGATTTGGACGCCACTGATTCCGGCCACGATGCCACCTGAAAAAGTGAAATCCTTCGGTCAGGATGTACCACTGAAACGCGCCGGGCAACCCGCAGAACTCGCACCTGCATTCGTGCTGTTAGCCTCTCAGGATTCCAGCTATATGACCGGATCAACTGTTCAGGTTACTGGAGGTTATCCAACCATCTAAGATTTATGAAAGCAGATGAAATTAATCTGGAAGACTGGCAAAGGATTCTCTTTGGGAATACTTCGCCAGAATTCCTTTTGGAAGTATTTATACGAACGCTCATCATCTACGTGGCACTACTGTTGGCCGTTAAATGGTTAGGGAAACGCATGAACGGGCAACTAACTATTATCGAAATGACCGTCATGGTTACTTTGGGTGCTATTGTGTCGGTACCGATGCAAATGCCCGATCGGGGTATACTGCAGGGCTTACTGATCCTGGTAACGGCACTACTGCTACACCGGGGCATAACCCATCTGGGACACCGCAGTCCTAAAGCTGAAGACATCATCCAGGGAAAGCCAACGGTGATTGTTAAGAACGGTGTGTTACAGCTCAAGGAAATGCATGCTTCCCGGGTATCTAAACAGNNTCGGAACTTAGAAGCAAGAAGATTTTCCATCTTGGTAACGTCAGGCGGGTATATCTGGAGCCATCCGGAGCCTTTAGCATCTTGCTGTCCCGGGAAGCACATCAGGGCTTGCCCTTATATCCACCTTCAGACCGTGACATCTTCAAAGGCATGAAAGCGAATTACAAGCAATCCTTGGTCTGCATCAATTGTGGAATGATGAGTGATAAGGAAGAAGTAGACACCTGCGAGGGCTGTCATGAGCACAAATTTATAAAGGCAATAGCGTAGCACAGGGATTTGGAGGAAATGAAGACCGAAGATTTTAAGTTAACAGATATACACAGAATATTTATAGGGGACGTACCATGCGAATTTTTTATTGAAGTTGTTATTCGTACTATTCTGATTTACTTTTTACTGATTTTAGCTATCCGGCTTATGGGCAAACGTATGGCCCTGCAACTGAATGTCACAGAACTCACCGCAATGGTGGCCTTAGCGGCAGCTATTGGGGTACCAATGCAGGCACCGGACCGCGGCATTCTACCTGCAGCAGTGATCGCGGTTGTCGTTGTCTTAGCAGAACGAAGTATTACCCGTTTTACATTAAAGAGTCAGACAGCAGAAACTGTATTTCT
>DDAD01000051.1:0-2907 GCA_002333205.1 Pedobacter sp. UBA2067 | reverse complement strand
TGGTGATATGAACGTGCTTATTGAGGATGCCGTTATAAATTATCAATGCCTTAAAGATGTGTCCATGTCGAAGAGCCTGGTTTTACAACAGCTCCGTTCTCAGGGGATTGATCATCTTGGAGAAGTTAAGCGATTGTATATGGAGTCGAGTGGCGCATTCTCTCTGGTTAAGTATGAAGAAACGCAGCCCGGGTTATCCGTTGTCCCCGATGGAGACGAAGATTACTGGGAATCACATGAAGTTTGCACGGAAATATACGTTTGCAGCAATTGTGGGAACAAAAGTGACTCAGAAAATGGCATGGTAAAAGATCAAATACAAGAAAAATCTTGCGAAAAGTGTGGTGAAAAGGCTTGGGAGCAGGCAGTTAGGTAAGTCTGATACGATGGTTCGGATATTTTAGCTTAATACCAGCTGGAATAAAAGCATTAAATGAAAATATTAAGAACATAACAATTTATTAAGTTGTTCTACGTTTAAGAACAGAGCATCGATGAAACGATGATGAAAAAATCCAGCATAAAAGGATATCATCGCAAGTCTCCAGAGTGGTGAAGACATATTACACCGTGCTGGCTAGTGCCAGTAAGTGTTTTGAAGAAAAACCCGTTCATACAGGTTTANNTATATTTGGTTAGAAAAGGGATTGTATCTGGATGGAGCAACCCTTTCGTTTTTTAAAGCTAAATCTATTTTTTGAAGCTGCATAATTTCGGAAGCACAATATTGCCTTAAATTTTATATTTCTGTTAAATTGGGTATTAATACGAATACTTCATGCGTAGATATCTTAGTCGGTTTAAAAGGTTTGTACGAAGTAATCCAGTAGGGTAGGTATTTATAACTTGCTCATTCATCGAAAGACAGTAGACAGCTGTTAGACTTTCACCGGTTGAAAAGGCGAAAAATCACCAGATTTTTGGAACGGCCTTTGTCAATCAATATGTAAGGCATTCAAGTTTGGGACCGCTTGCAATTCTCATAGAATTGTTAAAATTGTGTTAAATGTTAGTGTATGTTTTACACTAAGAAATTATTCGCCTATATTTGAATCATCAAACGCAGTAAGTCTTTACCGCGGAATTTAAAATGATTACATGTTCTGATGGCAACTTGAGTTGTCTGAAAGAAATAAAGGAAAACCCGTTCATACAGGTTTATATTTGGTTAGAAAAGGGATGCGTCTGGATGGAGCAGCCCTTTCTTTTTTTATAGCCTTTTTGTCTTTTTCCGCTTTTGCTCTACAATGTCCCTGACCCAAGACCTTTTCGCGATACATTTCCCTTTTATATTTTTCAAATCTCGCTCCAATTAGCTTTGTATTGTTCATGGAACATGCCCGTCTTCCTAGCGGAGTTCAGTAGATGTTGCACCGGAGTTAAACCGTGTTTGCGAGGTCTTCACACGTACGAAGTACGTAGCAACTACCTACCGAGTACGGCTCAACCACGCTGCAAGGTGCCTGTATGCTTAGGCATAATTTCTAAGTCCGCGCAATGCGACTTTTAGTTGAAACCAAACTTCAGTATTATTGTAATTAGAGTGAAGTTTTCGCTTTATTGTAATTCCAGGCCATGAAAGAAATCAGAGATATCATAACCGCACAACACCAGGCACAAGCAGCAGGCAAAAAGACGGCTTTAGCTACCGTGGTTCAGGTGGAAGGTTCATCGTATAGGCGTCCAGGTGCAAGAATGCTCGTAACGGAAGATGGCATGCTGACTGGCGCCATTAGTGGAGGCTGCCTTGAAGGCGATGCACTACGCAAGGCGCTACTTGCAATTAATGAGCAGCGAAACAAGCTGGTTACGTATGATACCACGGATGAGGATGATGCTCGCTTTGGTGTACAACTTGGCTGTAACGGCATCGTTTATATACTATTCGAACCCATTGATCCGCTAGATCCGAAAAATCCAGTTGCAATGCTGGAGCTGTTGCAGATGCAACGGCAGCAAATGGTACTCTGTACATTATTCACGATCGATCAGCGAGCCCCGCAACCGGGTACGCAATGTTTGTATGGCGGCGAGGAGATAGAAGGCTCGGATAGAGCCTGGTTTCGGGAATATGCCTCGGCCGGCTTAATCACAGAAATAAAACATGCCTTTGACGATCAAAGAACAAGATTTACAGCATTTTCCATTCATGAATCCAACTTGACTGCTTTTATAGAAGTCATACCTCCTGCAGTTGCATTATATGTGTTTGGTGCGGGCAATGACGCGATGCCTCTGGTGGCGATGGCGGATATATTAGGCTGGGAAGTTCATGTCGCTGATGGTCGGCGAACACACCTCACATCCGACCGTTTTCCTCAAGCAGTATCGTTGATCTTGCAAAAGGCTGAAAATGCGATAAGCAACCTCAGCTTCGATGATCGAACAGCGGCAGTGCTGATGACCCACAATTATAATTATGACATTGAAGTTTTAAGTCAGCTCACAAAGACCAATTGTCCTTATATAGGTGTGCTTGGCCCAAAGAAAAAGATGCTCCGGATGCTGGATGAGTTAGCCAACTCAGGCAATCCAATTTCTGTAAATCAATTGGGTCATGTTTACAGTCCGGTAGGTCTGGACCTTGGTGCCGAAACTGCGGAGGAAATTGCTTTATCAATCACTTCGGAGATCAAAGCAGTACTATCGGGTAAGCGCGCTGGCTCATTACGTTATAAAGAAGAACCTATTCATAGCTAATGGCAAAGTATGGCATTATTGTTCTGGCTGCAGGAAGCTCTTCAAGGTTAGGTCGTCCCAAGCAGCTGCTTCAGGTAAATGGCACAACTTTCATCGCACATGTTGTCCATCAGGCGCTTGATCTTCCAGACGCTACCACGCTGGTCGTTACTGGGGCAGTAGACCAGGAGATTCGGACTGCATTAGCATCTTCTAACGTTCAGATTT
>DDAD01000147.1:21295-79739 GCA_002333205.1 Pedobacter sp. UBA2067 | reverse complement strand
CTTTTTAAAGGAGGGAATAATGGTAAAATTTCCCCCTCATCTGTTGTGAAAACAACTTGAAAGTTAATCGACGCAACTCCGGATGAAATACATGGATATGCTTACTCGATTATTCCATGTAGCAATTGGCTGTATCAACAATAATATTCTCAATACGTACCATTACTACAACATTTGTGTAAAACAATTGATAATCGTCAGCAAAGAAGTCCGATATTCTACTATCCCATTGAACCGTAACGGCGCTCTATGTGCAGTTGTCTAATGGGTTTAAGTACAAACAGGATGGAAAACATTGTAAATGAGTGAAGTGTTACACCAATAAAGCGTTCATTCTAGAAATAGCGTTTATGGACGATAATTCTGCCTTTGTTCTTATTAATTATTATAAAGAATGGGAAGACTAACTGATTTTAATAACGCGACGATGCGAGATTTCGAGAATAGCTTAGATCAGCATGTCGGTGAGCCGACAAACCGAATTGAAGGCAAATTAAAAGTTACTGGTTTGGCTAAGTATGCTGCCGAATATCCCATCACAGGAATGACTTATGGTGTTTTCGTCACAAGTACGATTGCCAATGGATCAATCCGTTCCATTCTGACGGACAAAGCAAGAAAGTCTGCAGGAGTTATCGAGGTAATGACGCATTTAAACCTTCCGGACGTGCCAGGATATAATAAGCCAGTGGACCAGGAAAAGACCAGGTATTATGGACAGGAATATCGGCTTTTCTATAATGAAGATGTGGCTCATTATAATCAGCCGGTAGCGTTAGTTATTGCGGAAACGCTGGAACAAGCAACCTATGCAGCAACCTTGGTGGATGTATCTTATAATAGAATGCCACACCACACGAACCTGTTGGATCATTTATCTGCTAAAATGACACCACACCGCCCTTCAGATTCTTTACGTGGTACTGCAGATGCCTGGAAGAATGCAGAGGTTTTAATAGATCAGGAATATCATACCTCCATACAGGTACACAACAGTATGGAGCCGCATGCCACTAGTGCCCATTGGCTTCCTTCTGGGAAGTTGCTGATTTATAACAAGACCCAGTTTGTACAGTCTACCAAAGATGCATTTATCAATTACTTCAATCTAAATGAAGATGAGGTAGAAGTACACTCACCATTTGTAGGGGGTGCCTTCGGGAGCGCATCCCGGGTGTGGCCGCATGAGATGGCGGCTGTTCTTGGCGCTAAAAAGATCGGCCGGCCACTAAAGGTCGTTCTGGAAAGAAAGCAGGTCTTTAACATGATTGGCTACAGACCTTATGCTGTTCAGCAATTCAGTATAGGTGCTACAAAAAGTGGTGAATTCGTTGGAATAAAACATGAGGCAATAGGGATGACCTCTACTTATGAAGAGTTTGTAGAGCGCATTACAGACCCAACCAAATCAATGTACCGCTGTGCCAATCTTGAAACCCGGTATCAGCTGGTTCCCTTAGATGTAAGCACACCTACCCATACCCGTGGACCAGGAGAAACTACGGGTTCTTTTGCCCTGGAATCTGCCGTTGATGAGCTTGCTTATGCTTTAAAAATGGATCCTGTTACTTTGCGATTAAAGAATTTTGCCGATCAGGATTATGATAAAAACATGCCCTGGACCAGTAATCATTTAAAAGAATGCTATAAAGAAGGTGTAACCTTATTCGGCTGGGAAAAAAGAAATCCAGCGCCAGCATCGATGACATCAGGTGGTTACTTGTTAGGAATGGGCATGAGTGCCGGCATCTATAAATCGACACGAGAGCCGGCCACCGCAAGTGCACAGATTAATGAAGACGGTACTTTCATTGTTAGAACATCGGTGGCGGATACCGGACCTGGGTCTGCAACAATATTCACGCAGATCGCCGCTGAAAAGTTGGATACATCTATTGCAAAGGTTGACTTCCAATGGGGTAACTCTAAATTTCCACCAGCACCTGGACAATTTGGATCACATACCACGGCCTCAGTAGGCTCAGCGATACATGATGTTTGCCTTTCGTTAAAGGCGCGGCTTATGGAATTGAGTATATCAGGTGAAAATCCCAGGTTTAAGGGACGCTTACAGGATGACCTTATTGCAGTTGATGGATTCGTGCGAGCGAAAAATGGTCAGGGAAAAATTGCGTATACAAATATACTAAAGGCAAATGGGCTCAACGAACTTGTGGCTACAAAAGAATCAAAAGCCGGGACAGAAGAAAATACACATTCCGGAAAATCCTTCTGCGTGAATTTCGTGGAGGTATTAGTTCATCCGCTAACGGGTTCTGTTAAGGTCAACAGGGTTGTTACCGTGGTAGATTGTGGAAAGGTAATCAATGCGAAAACAGCAGAAAGCCAGGTTCTTGGATCTATTATCTGGGGAATCGGCGTCGCATTAATGGAGGAAGGTGTTATTGATGATCGCAATGGAGGATATGTAAACAACGACCTTGAAAACTATCATGTACCAGTTTGCGCGGATATCCCAGATATAAAAGTAAAGTTCATTGATAAGGATGACATGATTTTAGATCCAATTGGCGCAAAGGGATTAGGTGAGATTGGCATGATCGGGTTTTCTGCTGCAATCGCCAACGCGGTGTTTCATGCCACTGGTAGAAGAATAAGACATCTTCCAATTACGCTTGACAAATTGATTTAAGAAGAATAATTCAAAGGTGTCGCCCTTTTTTAGGCCTCATTATCTTACACATGTGTTTTATCTAGTTTTTTGTTTCCAGATTTGCTAAGATCATAAAGCACTAGATATTGACCATCGTGATAATGCTCTTATCATAGCAAAAAAAATTTCTTTTATTGTATCTAAGTTTGACCTGAGTACTCAAAAAAACAGTCGGGTTAATCCCATGTTATTATACCATGGATTTGATATTAACACTGTTTGGAGAAGGAGATGAACTCAACGCATTACAAATGGGGCTTCGCGCTTTCACATTGTACTTAATAGCATTGCTATTCATTCGAGCATCTGGAATTCGAACCTTAGGCAAAAAGTCTTCCTTTGACTTTGTCGTTTCGATTCTACTTGGCGCTGTACTAAGTAGAGCCATTGTGGGCGCGTCTCCTTATTGGGCGACCGTGTCAGCTGGATTGGTAATTGTCATTTTACACCGTTTACTTGCATGGCTATGCCTGTATTACTCCAAACTTGGTATAGCTGTTAAAGGGGAGGAAAGATTGTTGTATTGTAATGAAGTGTTTCTGGAGGAGAATATGAAGAAAAGCTTTTTAACAAAAGGAGATTTAATGGAAAGCGTTCGATTACAGACAAATAGGAATTCACTGGAGTCAGTAGAAGCCATATACCTGGAAAGAAGTGGTAAGATCAGTGTGATTAAAAAAGATGCTTAAACCAAGCCTCTAAGGTGTTATCCCTAAAAGTATTAAATCAAGAATTCATTTAAACATTTGGCTGCTTCACTTGTAATTCAAATGGTAAAAAATCTGAACCCATCATTTATGTCCACAGAAGTAAAATATGCGCTAATTACCGGCGGAAGTGCTGGAATTGGTTATGAGCTGGCAAAACTTTTTGTCGCAGACAGATACAACCTGATTTTAGTATCCCGAACACAGGATCATTTACAAAGTGTAAAGCAGGAACTGGAACAACAGTTTGGAATTGAAGTCTTGACCATTGCTAAAGATTTGGCTTTGAAAGAAAGTCCTTTGGAGGTCTACAATGAAGTTAAAGCTAAAGGTATCAACTTAGACATTTTGGTCAATGATGCAGGTCAGGGTGTTTATGGAGAATTCAAAGATACGGATCTTGACAGGGAACTTGAAATCCTACAACTCAATATCGGGGCTTATGTTGTGCTTACCAAGCTTTTCTTAAATGATATGGTGGCAAACGCCAGGGGTAAAATCTTAAATGTAGGCTCTGTAGCCGGAGAAATGCCGGGCCCATGGCAAGCTGTTTATCATGGAACCAAAGCATTTGTGAATTCCTGGTCTGAGGCAATTAGAACGGAATTAAAGGACAAGGGTGTTACGGTAACTGTTCTTTTGCCCGGTGCAACTGATACAGATTTCTTTAACAAAGCTGATATGCAGGATTCTAAAATTGTGCAGGAAACTGAGCTTGCAGATCCTGCTACGGTAGCTAAAGACGGCTATAAAGCGCTTCTATCTGGAGATGATAAAGTAATCTCAGGATTTAAGAACAAGGTTCAGGTAGCAGTTTCAAATTTAATACCTGATAGCAAAGTTGCTGAAAATATGGAGAAGCAGCAGGGGCCCGCTGATGAAAAATGATCTGCCTTGTTACTATAAAGCCCGGCATGCTCCAATAAAGGATTAGGGAGTAGCAATTAACA
Source organism: Pedobacter sp. UBA2067 (assembly GCA_002333205.1). GTDB lineage: Bacteria > Bacteroidota > Bacteroidia > Sphingobacteriales > Sphingobacteriaceae > Pedobacter. The sequence continues at coordinate 75,408 of DDAD01000147.1, read as the reverse complement.
TTATGAAAGCACTAATTTTATTAGGTACGCTGAAAACCCTTGGATTATCCAACACGCAAACGCTATCAGAATTTTTTCAAGACAAGTTGCGATCACATGATGTAGATAGCGAAGTAATTAAATTAGTAGATCACAAAATTTTACCGGGCACCTACTCTTACATGGGAGATGGGGACGAATGGCCCTTAGTTCTTGACAAGGTACTTGATGCAGACATCATTGTCTTTGCTACGCCAATCTGGTGGGGAAATCACAGCTCTGAAATTCAAAAAGTAATCGAGCGACTTGATCATTTACATGACGAAATTCTAGAAGGTAGAACATCCAGGCTTGCAGGCAAAGTTGGCGGAATTATTGTAACCGGGGACTCTGATGGAGCGCAACATGTCATAGCAAATTTTGCCAACTTTTTCAATGCAGTTGGAATAACATTGCCCCCGTTTGCAAGCCTGAGTGTATTGTCTGAACTACAAAAAAAAGGCACTAAAACAACAGAGGCCGAGCTGTTGGAATTGTACGAGAAGCAATATGCCAGTACCGCAGATACCATGATTAAACAATTGTTAGCTTATTCGAAGCCCTGAATTCTGCTGAAGACGCCTTTAATACTTATACTGGAAACATACCTCCGCCAACGATTTGATATAGGGGAATAATTTTTGCAAGAAGTAATTCATTAACCTGATCAATTAGCTTTCGTTGATCAAAAGGTTTTACAAAGCAGAATACCTTAGTGTCATCTTCAAACGCTTTAACAATGTCAAAATCATTGGTAATCAGAATAACTTGAACTCGGTTAGTAAAAAAGTTTGCTCTGATATCCAGGAGTAAATCATATTCTTTTTCTGATATATTTTCAACGTAAATTAATGCCAGTGCCGGATCTAAAGCAATGAATTCAGTAATTGTAAAGTTGTTAGCGTTTAAGGTAACCGCTATGTACTTTAACTCAGACAGCGATTTGCAAATGGCTGTTAACTCGCCCTGTCCATTATCTATCAAAATTATTCGCTTAGCCATAATTTGTCTATTTAAGTCTATTCGCAATCTCATCCAGGTTAACTAGATTCAGGTACTGATCTGGTAGGATTGAACTTGAAGAATAGGTGATTGTAGTAAGCCGGTTTCCATCTAGATCACAAAAGACTTTAACAAAAAACTGATCCAATAAAAAGAGCATAGCAGGCACTTCCTCGCTTGTTGCAATGTAATAAGCAGTCGATAATATCTCTATTCTTGCCTGCTCAGGTAAAGCTATAAACTCAAAATCTGTCATTGGTTTGAAGATCTATGGAAATGCAAGTTACTAGTCTATAGGTTTTTACACAAGCGTTCATCTTCCTGTTTAATCGATACAGATACTATAAATCCATTTAATTCTCAGGTAGTTGTATCTCGGTAAATCTTCCAAAATCACGTGGTCACTACTTCTGCTCTGGTGCTTTCACAACATTTTTCTTATTTGATAGGGGATATCTACCCGAAATTCTAAAAATCCTAAGGTGTTGAAAACAAGGTTGAAATGCGACTGTTAGCTTTTATATAAGCTAAACAAAATGATTGAAGAGCGTAAAATTTCAAGACGAAAAGTAATTACCGGGATTGGCGCCGGTATAGCCGCTGCAGCAATTTCTCCTGCCTTTGCTGTTAATGGCGGTTCAGCAGAGCGGTCTTTCAGCCTGGCACTTGATGATCCACGCGGTAAATATCCAAAGCCCCCGTTTAAAGCGCAGTTTCAACCCTGGCCAGGCCTTGCAAGTATAAATGGACCCTGTACCTGACCATGGCGAAAAAAGTTATCAAGGATCAGGAAGATTAAAAGGTAGAAAAGCATTGATCACCGGAGGCGATTCCGGCATGGGCCGGGCTGCAGCTATCGCTTACGCACGGGAAGGTGCTGATGTGGCAATAAACTATTTGCCTGATGAAGAACCCGATGCGAAAGAAGTTATAGCTTTAATCAAGGCCGAGGGAAGAAAAGCGATAGCTATTCCTGGAGATCTGCGGGAGGAGGCATTTTGCCAGCGGCTGGTGTCGGAGGCGGTAAAGGGTTTGGGTGGACTTGACATTCTGGTGAGTAATGCGGCGCGACAACAAACACACCCTTCGATCCTGGATATTTCAACAGAACAGTTTGACTGGACTATAAAGACAAACATATATGCCCCATTCTGGCTTATAAAAACAGCCTTGTCGCACTTGCAGCCTGGATCAGCGATCATCGCCACAACTTCTGTGCAGGCTCAGGATCCTTCAGCAGATCTTTACGACTATGCCCAGACTAAGGCCGCCACAACAAGCTTTGTAAGATCACTTGCTAAACAACTCGCTCCAAAGGGGATTCGTGTCAATGGTGTAGCACCTGGCCCAATATGGACGCCCTTGCAGGTAAGTGGAGGTGCAACGCAGGAAAAACTTAAAAACTTTGGTGGAGATGCACCTCTTGGACGGCCAGGTCAGCCGGCAGAACTAGGGTCAATTTATGTACAACTTGCTGCTGCTGATGCCAGCTATGCTACTGGTCAAATATATGGGGCAGCAGGTGGAGGCGGCCAGCCTTAAATTTAATAGCGATGGAAAAACAACAAGCCCTTAACTTACAATGCCACATCATGTTGTTAGCAGTATGTGTACTTGCATCCATCTTCTTTTTTCATTTTTGCCATACGCACCGTGAAGGAAGCTGCCGATAATGAAAGGAATAGGTGATTGGACAATGCTTGTTTGTTTTTCCTCTTTTTAAAAAAATATATAAAGAGTAATCATAGGATATTCCCGCTGGGATAACAACAGGATGTATACGGTATGCATAAATGAATTATACAATCCAGGCATATTCTTCGCCATCGTTTATACCTACGAAGCTTTAATTGTTATCTCTTTTCTATAAGACAAGGTTTTCTGGAGAGTTACGGCGAATAAATTAGACATAAACTACCAGGCAAGCCAGGAACAACAGTAATGCTTTAAATCTAAACGAATCTTATAACTTCTAGGCTACAATTGTTGGAACACTATAAAATGTTTTAGAATCATCCCGTGTTCTTGAGCAGCTCAGATATTTCTTTATAGCTGATTCCTTTGCTGCTATCAAAGTAGAAATGTGAAGTTTGTGGATCTTTAAGAAAAACAAAGTGCCTCTGCGGAAGTTGAATGGACAATTTTTCAATTGTCTCGCTAGACTGGCTCTGTTTAAACTCTTCCGAGCTGAGGAAGGAGATGTTAAACGTCTTTTTCATTTGTTTTGTTTTGCTGCTGCTGTAAAGCCAGTTCATCCGTTAAATCAAGTCGAAGCGGGGTAATGGATACCAGATTGTTTTCAACTGCCCAGCGGTCGGTGCCTTCTTCTGCTGGCTCAAGTGGCTTAACGGTAAACCAGTAGTGCTTACGTCCATGTGGGTCAGTTCCCGGAATAACAGTTCCATCATAAAGCCGTACCGATTGCCTTGTCCAGATGATGTTTTCCGGATGCTCAGGAAAATTTACATTATAAAGTGCTAGATCAGTTGACTTCAGTAAAAGCGCCAGTGTCTTTTCGACAAAAGGAGCAAGTTTATCAAAATCTGGTTCTGTTTTGCCTACTGGGGTACTTAATGCAATGCCCCGAATGCCAAGTAATACGGCCTGTTTGGCGGCAGCCAGCGTACCCGAGTGCCACATAGAATTACCAAGGTTTGGTCCCATATTTATCCCAGAAAGCACCACATCTGTTTTGGACCATAGGTGCGTTCCTAAAGCTACGCAATCAGCTGGAGTTCCGTTTACCCGGTATGCCTCCAGCCCTTCAAACTCAATTGGGGACTTTTTATAACTTAATGGCCTGGAATGGGTAACGGCATGTCCCATTGATGATTGCTCTACATCAGGGGCAACAATCCTTACTTCTCCGAATTTAGCGGCAACCTTGGCAAGGGCTGCAATACCAGGGCTGTATATTCCGTCGTCGTTTGTAACCAGTATCCTCATAACTATAAATTATTGTGTTCCAACAATTCAGAACTTTGTATTGTTTGATTCTGAAAAGGGCGATGATGAAAAATGCTTACATCTTACATAATCCAGGTGCCGGGGACGAAGGGTACTCTGATACCGAATTAATTAGTCTGGTAAAAAAAAATGGGTTTGGTTGCGATTATTCTTCTTTAACAGATAGCAACTGGAAAGACCTGTTTACACCTAACGATTTCTTGATAATCACTGGAGGGGATGGCACAATAAGAAAGGTCATCAAACAACTCTTAAAGCAGCAGTCAAACTTCGACTTTCCGGTAGCAATTATTCCATCTGGTACGGCAAATAACATCTCCAAATCACTTGGTCTTAATTCAGTTCTTGAATCCCAGGTAAAAAAATGGAAAAGTGGACAAACTACCGGCTTTGACATTGGCTGGGTTGAAAATGGCTCAGATTCGAATTTCTTTCTGGAGAGTTTTGGATGTGGATTGTTTCCACGGTTAATGAAAGAAATGAAAGGCGTGCCTAAAGCGCTTACCTTAAGTCCTGATCAAAAGATACGTAAAGGTCTGGAGTTGATGCATGAGCTACTGAAAGATTTTGCGCCCAGTGAATACCAAATTACAGTCGATGGCAAATCTTATAATGGATCCTATCTGATGGTAGAGGCTATGAATATTAAATCACTTGGTCCCAACCTGATGTTGGCGCCTGAAGCGGATTTTGGGGATGGACGACTGGAACTGGTGCTGGTTGAGCCAAGCCAAAAACAAGCCTTAGCACATTACCTGGAAAAGCGACTTAACAATGAGGATTGTGCTTTTGAGACGACTGTTATTAAAGGAAAACAAATTCTAATTCAAAGTAGTACTGATGATCAGCATCTGGATGATGAGATACTAGATCAGGGGCATAACACGACCAGCATAGGCATCTATGAGAGACAGCTTAAATTTCTTATTGGATAGTAATGATATCAGCTGACATTCATAACTGAGGGGAAAAGTTGCACCAGTTAATTCTTGCTACATTATGAGCTTATTGCAGGTTACAAATCTGCAACGTATTTTACAGGTTAACTACTGGCTGACCAAGATTATACCTTAACTTCCTTTTGCAGAAAAGTAATGAAATAAGTTTCCAAGTTCAAGGATGTTTGTTCAAAATATACTTCAATAAGGAGCATCACCATTTAAGCGGGGCATCAAAAATCTCTGTGTTGATCATTTGCTATGATCTTGCTTTCAATATTAAGCCGCCCCAGTCAATTTTAGGACGGCTCCAAGTGATTTACCTTATTTATATATCTATAGCTGGCAAACTTTAAAGCGACAAAGCTTTTTTTAAATCTTGAGTTGCAACTTCCTGTGCATCTTTCGCCTGTGGTACAACAGTTGCCATACCGAAGAACTCATGTGTAACTCCTTCGAAAAGTCTGTAGTTAACAGAGACACCAGCAGCGTTAAGTTTATCTGAAAGAATTTTTCCTTCTGTTTGCAGTGGATCTATTTCTGCGCCAATGATTGTTGTTGATGGCAGCCCACTCAGGTTAGCATTCGTCAAAGAAATCATTGGGTTGTTCCCATCTGCCGGATTTGTCAAATAATTATTAAAGAACCATTGCATCAACGGTCTGTTCAGTGGCTTTGCGCTAGCATACTTTAGATATGATGCTGAATTCGTATCATAGCTGGCGATAGGGTATACAAGTAATTGGTGTAGTGGCATCTTAATACCATTGTCTCTGGCCATCATGCTTACTGCGGCCGCAAGATTTCCACCCGCACTTTCTCCTGCTACAACTATTTTGTCAGGATTCCCTTTAATTGATGCTGCATTAGCAAGCACCCACTGATAGGCAGCATAGGAATCATTGTGGGCGGTAGGGAATTTATATTCCGGGGCCTGACGGTAAGCGACAGAAACTACAATTGCGCCAGTTTTATCCGATAAAGAACGGGCTGAAGCATCATAAGTATCTAGGTCAGCAATAACCCATCCGCCACCATGGTAGTAGACGATAACGGGAAAAGGACCCGTGCCTGTTTTGGGCGTGTACATCCTTAAATGAATATTTCCACCCTCCACAGCAATGTTAGTTCCGCTGGTATCTGCATTACTTACTGGCATAGCGATTCCATATTGCTGCATTAGATCCTTAACGGCATTTGCTGGTGATGGAGCCTTCCTGGCATCAGCAACAGGTAAAGTTTCCAGGGGCGGCGTTCCATAACTTTCAAGCTTTTCAATAACAGCCTGCATTTCTGCTTTTATAGTAGGACCCCAGACAGGGGTCGGTCCTGTTGGTTTGATTACTGCGGTATCATTATCGTTGCCTTTTGAACAGGATGACAATGCCACAAGGCAAATAACCAGTACGCTGAAACTTTTAACATAGGCAATGAAACGCGCCTTTTTAGAATAGTTAACCATGTTTTTCATATAATATATTTTCTATAGATGTAAAAGCTAAAAGGCAAAGATTTAGCCAAGAACTCTATTAAACTGGCTTTTTTAGTTTTCAGGTACTTTAACATGCGAAATAGTTTAAATGAAACTATAATAACGTTAACTGCTGCTAACAATACGGTTTATTCTTTGTTCAATAGATATCATTTACCTAGCATTTAACTTTTATGAGAACTTGGATAAAAACCTTGGCTGTTGTTGCGTTAACTTCTGGATTGTTATACAGTTGCAGTAAACACGACGATTTCTGGAGCTCGATAATTCCCGAAACAGAAGACCAGGCTACTTCCACTCAAATCAAAGCTTATGTATTCAGGCCTGCTGTAGCGCCCGCAACAGATGCAAACATCGCACAATTGAAAGTTCCGCAAGGATTTACCGTCAACAAATTTGCCGGTGATCTTGGAAAACCCAGGATTCTTGCAATTAGTGCCAGCGGTAATGTTTATACATCAGATAGAGAAGCAGGCATTGTAATGATGTTGAAGGATCAGGACGGAGATGGAGCAGCAGATTCAAAAGTGACTGTAGCAACCATCAAACAAGCTCATGGGTTAGCCATATATGGTTCGCAAATGTTTATTGCTGCTGTAAGGGAGGTATATGTAGCAGATATTAATGCTGATGGCACATTAGGTTCGCCTCAGCTTATTATAAATGACCTGCCTGATGGCGGACAGCATCCAAATCGGACGCTTGCTGTTGGGCCTGATGGCCTGCTTTACATTTCTGTTGGAAGCACATGTAATTCATGCCCGGAACCAAACAAGATGAACGCCACAATGGTGCGTAGTAATTTAGATGGGAGTAACAAAAAAGTATTTGCAAAGGGACTTCGAAACACTATAGGTTTTGGATGGCATCCACAAACATCTGAACTATGGGGTATGGATCATGGCATTGACTGGCTTGGTGATGAGGAACAGGTGGAAGAGGTAAATGCAATAAAACAAAATGGAAATTATGGCTGGCCTTACATCCATGGCGCAGGAAAGTACAATCCGAGTGACCGTCCCGAAGGAGATACCACATATAGCCAGTATTCAAAATTAACAACTTTACCTTCTTNNTTACCTTCTCTAACGTACCAGGCGCACGCTGCCCCTATGCAGATGGTCTTTTATACGGGTACAACATTCCCTGCTGAGTATAAGAATGATGCATTTATTGCTATGCGTGGATCCTGGAATCGTAGCATTCCGGCAGGATATAAGATCGTTCGCCTACATTTTGAAGATGGAAAGCCGGTTCGCTTTGATGATTTTCTGACTGGCTTTTTGATTAATAATAATAAGGCACATTTTGGAAGACTGGTAGGTGTTGCTGTCCATCCTGATGGATCGTTACTTGTTTCAGACGATACTAACGGTGTAGTATATAGAATCTCACATTAATTACATAAATGATTCCTCAGCCTAAATTAACATAGCGAGGGAAAGGCTTTGTAGTTTGAGCAAAATGATTTGTCCTGATGAAGAGGGCAGTCCTTGAACCGTAACACAAGAAGGACTACAAGCTTTGTCTTACCAAAACGGTGGAATAATGGAGTATACAATATTTGGCGCACAAACCAAAATTTCTCTTTTTTGCCGTGAAGCTTTAATTGAGGTCAGATCAGCTAGGGCCGTCTTTTAAAACGAGGGAATAGTGATAGGCAACAAACTCTCGTTTAGGTCTGCATCAAGGCGTCTTCGGTAACCGTAATATATGCTATTTTGATCCTTCCATGCGGTAAATTGTTAGTGTGCTATTCTTTATGTCCTGAGTTATACTTTTATGATTTCTATTAAGGTCTCTGCTATTTCCTTAGGGGAAAGGGCAAAGATGGTCTTGCCTGTTAAAAGAGCAGCTGACGGCATTGAGGAATATTCAGCAGTAAAAGGCATTTGGGCGATAGTGATACCACCATTGTCATAAATGTTTGTTGTTCCGAAGGAACCATCACGACCTAAGCCAGAAAGAACAACACTTATAGCCCGAGTACCTAAACTCAACGCCATTGAACTAAACAATGTATCTACAGCGGTATTAACTTTTTGGGATTGGCTTCTATTTGTTAAAATTATTTTTTCATTTATTACGGTCATCACTTGGCCTTCTGATAACATATACAAATTATTACATTCTATGGCTTGTCCTGGTTGTGCCACATTAACCTTAATCTTAGTGTTTTTCTGAAGTTGTTTGGCTGCCTGACTTTTATGACTTGGTTCAAGATGTTGTACAATCAAAAAAGCGGCATTCGTTTGATTTGGAAGGTAATGCAATATTTCATTAAGTGCCTTTATTCCGCCTGCGGATAATCCTATTCCTACTATATAAAACCAATCTAATTTCATTTACACTCAATTTAGCTTAACCTTGCAAGGCTCTATTGTACAGAGATTATCTAACTTAATTTTTGGGATTATACATTAAGCAACATGGAATCGTGGCTATGCATATATATGAATATCAGGTAGAAGTAACATTTTTACATGTTAAATTTCCGAAAATTCCGGTATTCCTACTTGTATAAAACAGTCACAAATACATTACAGAGCTGGAAATTTTACCTTTATTTTGCTTTGAATAGAAAGAGATATGTTCAGGCTCATTTTTTATACAGACATCGGGGGATATGGAGTTTTTGATTCCAAAATCAGTACTCAACTCATTGCCAAAGAATACTTCCTTATTCAAGATGGAATAAGTGTCCTCTGTATCATTGACTATAATCAAAAGATGATACTTCATAAAGGTAGACTCTATCAAGCGCATCGCGAGCATATCGATGACATCATCTTTGACCCCACAATTGTGAATGACATTTAATGCTTCTTATCTAAACAACAACTAACTTATCTGTTTTGTTAAACTTCCACACCTGGCGTTCATTCATCCTGTCAATTACCAGATAGAAATAATTATCCCTTTCTTCAATTTCAAGTATTTCGCCAAGATTTACGAGAAAGTCCCCCAATTGTAATCGATCTATATCAACTTTTTGTGTCTCGTATTCAGTATTCATAAAGCTAATAAAGTGTTTAAGATTCCAAGGGAATCTCCACGTAGAACTTACTTCCTTTTTTAGGCTCACTATCAAACCACACTTTACCCTTATGCGCCCCAGTAAGCGTTTTAACAATCCACATTCCCAGGCCTACAGATTCTTCTCCTTCAACGCCCGTTCTTCCTGCCTGGGTATATTTATTGAATAAAATGGGATGCAGTTTTCTTGGAATTCCAATTCCATTATCAGCTACAGTAATAAGGAACGTTTTTTCCAATTTCTCGATGTGTACATCAATGCAGCCATTTTCCTCAGTGAATTTGATGGCATTAGATACCAGGTTATTTACAATCTGCAGAAACTTCATGCTATCGAGTTCAGCATAGATCTGATCATGAGAATGTGTAAATTTTATATCTTTATTTAGATCTTTTTGAGATTCAATGTAAATATCCATTGCCTGGTGAACTTCCCAAACTACATCAAGACGCTCTTTGCTTATTTCTACATCGGCTGTATCTATGGCTTCTCTGGAGAGTAAGTTTTGAATAAGAACAATATTTCGCTTTGAAATTTCGGAAATCATATTAGTCAATTTCTGTACCTCCTTATTCTCAGGCATGTTTTTGCCAATAATAGAAGATAGCATTTGTACAGTACCAATCGGCCCACGTAAATCATGTGAAAGAATCTCCAGGTTAGAATCTTTCCAACCATTTACTTTTTGCATATTAAAGATGCTTGCCTTCCTGGCGCTATCATCTTCAGCCATACCGGTAAGATATTCTACTTTGTCACCCTTTATTACAGGATACACTTTTAATCTTATCCAGCGCTCTGTTTTATCTGGTCTGCAGATTCTAAAGTCCAAAACACTTTTGGTCTTCTTCGTCAACAAAACTTTAAAACTTTGCTTGATATAGCCGATATCCTCCTTATGAATGATTTTAAGTAGGTGGTTAGGATGATTTAGTAGTTCCTTTGATTCCCTCTTTGTTATATATTGGAATGCTCGTTAACATAATTGAAACAGGCTTGATTTATATCATAGATAAAAAAGACTTCATCAGACTGCGCAGTCATCGCTTTCATCATTTCAAAATGTTCATTATTCATAGGTACATTAATTTATTGCTACTGAAGAGGAGCAAATAGCGTTCAATATAAAGCTTTGAATTATTGGGTGATGTAACCTTTTCGATGTAAACTGTAAAATGAAAATTACGTTTCTTGAAATATGTATAACAAAAAATTAATGAAAAAGTTCTTTTGACCTTGGCTCACAGCCAAAAGCCTGATAAAGCAGCTTTTAAATATTGCACCAAATTATAAGATACTAGCAACCACCTCTATTAAATACTTAATATCAAACGGTTTCTGGATATAATGGTCTGCTCCACACTCAGTTGCAACCTCAGCTAAACCATCTAAAGTTGAAAGAATAATAACGGGAATATAACTTGTATTGTAGTCATCTTTCAGAGTTTTGCATAGCTGATTGCCTTCTCTACGATCCGGCCAGTCATCAAGTAAAATTAAATCAGGACGGATCAGCAATACATCATCTAAAATAGTTGTCGAGTTTGACACGATTAGCTTATATCCGTGTTCCTGAAGAATAAAACTTATGAGCTCAAGAATATCCTGATCATTATCAATAACTAAGATTTTCTTTGACATACGACTAAGATAGCAATGTTTTTTTCTCAGATCTACCACCGTAGTCGATAAAAGGCCCTTATCTTAGTCGTTGTAAGGAGTAGTCTTATAATGGTTTCTTTCCCGCTTCTTTCATGAAGTGTTTTGGCCATTGTAAATCGAGTATCTATTTTGTTTAGTAATGCCATCGATATAGGACATCACAGACTTTATCAAAAAAGGGTGAAATAATGATAGTACAGTCCTTATTCTCAAATAATCAGGGAATAATGAGTCAGATTAATATCGAATTTATCAATAATCACTTCATTAATTGTTACGGATTATCGCTGTGACCTGTTCAATCCAATCACTGCCTGGAGTTAGCTTTAAGTCTGGCTCCACCCCAATTTCCTCATATGGAAGATAGTTCCCGCTATCCTTCATGTCGGTTAAATAAAATGTGTACTTACCACTTGGGAGTTTAACCGAGTTTCCGAAATTGTTGCCATAAGTCAGCGTTCCATTAGTCGTTTCGCCCAGTACAACAACGTTTTTATGTCCTTTCAACTTCAATACGAATTGCTCGGCATTACTAAAGGTTTGGCGGTTAACGATTATGAAAACCTTACAATCTTCCGCATATTTTTTTAATAGTGATAAAAACATACCCGATGATTTAAATCCTCCACCGGGATTGTTTCTAATATCAACAATCAGGTTTTTCGACGTGAGCGAATCTTTAATTCGCTCATAAAATACTTCTGCTTTTTTTACATCAATGTTTGATGTCCGGAAACTACTGAGACGAAGATATTGAATCTCAGGACGAAGTGTTTTCAGTTCAAAGTTGGGTTTGTCTAACAGGGATGCATAATTTACAGGAGCGCCCCTTTTGCTGCCAAAAAGGAACTTACCACCTATCAACCTTTCATTTCTCACAAAGAACAGGTCTTTATTGTATAAATTCGCATATACACCTTTATAACTGTCCTGTTTGGATTTAACTAATAACACCGCCGTTTCACCATTTGACCAGATCGGTAAAGACGAAGACAATACTATACCAATTAAACTATCTTTACTCGACGTAAAATATACACCTATTTTAAAGCGATCGCCTTGATAATAGATGCCTTCTGCACTACTCAGCGGCTTTGATAGCAACTGTTCCTCTAAAGAGTCAAGATTGATCGCCGGAATGGGATATCTTTTACGGACTGAAATATCCTTATTGGAAACCTGATACAAACCAAGATGATTGTCTTTAATCGGCCATAACAAAGAAGACAACTTATATAGACTGTCGAATGCATTTAATTGTACTGGTTCGGTTTTTAGTCGCTCAAATTGCAAGTCATATTCTGATTTCATTTGTCCAGTGATCTGATCCTTGTATGAAGGTGTTTTCTTTATAGCATCATATAACACTTGCAAGTCATCCTTNNTTTGAGCTATGACCCCAAATGAGGTTGTAATGAAAATTAAACAGAAAGAAAAGGCTTTAAGATAGTTTGAGAGCATAAATAAAAAAGTTCGACTTATAATGGTTAAAATATTGTCTTAAGATAACCATCCTCGGCCCAAAAATAAAAAGTTGGAAATAAAACTTACAACAACATTCTCCCATTCTCGAATAACGGTGGAATTCTTGGACAATGTCGTGCGCATTATCGATCTTTATGTATATACTGATACCTATATTCGCATCTTCATGCGGCATTTTACCTGGGATTGGTTAAAGATTCATTTTTTACCTTGCAGGCCTAATATAATCATTCTCATTACTTTAGCTAAATGACAACAAACTATCCTCCATATAAGAATTTCCCTGTGCTCATTCTAACCAGATTGTCTTGCGCCAAGTCATAAACGCTGATGCTGATGAAATAATGAAAATATCGTATTATGACGGTATACAAGCACGTGATCCCAATGAAGCAATAGAAATGCAAAAAAGATAAATCAAGATTATCTCCAGGGAAATTCTATTCACTGGGGAATTTATAGATGCCCAGGTTCTAAGCTAGTAGGCACCTGTGGTTATTATCGGACTGCAAAAGATCATTGCAATCACTGAAAAAAGTAATGTTAAATCGAAAAACGTTTTGAAAAGACTAAACTTTCTGCAAGACGCTGAGCAAGATGATTATATCACTTATACCTACCGATAATTTAAAGTTACACTATTAACACAGTTCATAAAACACCCTCAATACAAGGATACATTTTAGTGCCAAACTTATTTGGGTATGCATTGTTTTTTAAATGTCTACAATTGGCATCATGCATTCTTATGAATTTAAGCCGATTAAGCTCGGCATCTCAACTGCCTTTCTAGTAGTTTTATGCTTTTTACATGATGTTGGATTTAAGGCAGGATTGATTTCAATAGTATGACCTAAAAGAAACACGTAAATGAAAAAATACAAAATTGCAGTTATTGTAGGAAGCCTTCGTAAAGAATCCTACAACCTCAAAACAGCCAAAGCTTTAATAGCACTTGCTCCCGACTCTTTATCCCTTGAACTATTAAACATAGCGGATCTTCCTATGTTTAATGAAGACCTTGAAGCGACACCGCCAAATGAGTGGAAAGTATTCCGGGAGCAGATCATTGCGGCTGACGGATTTCTCTTTCTTACCCCTGAGTATAACCGCTCGATACCGGGTGTCTTAAAAAACGCGATTGATGTAGGCTCCCGCCCATACGGGCAAAATTCATGGGATGGGAAGCCAGCTGCTGTTGTGAGTGTTTCTATTGGAAACATCAGTGGTTTTGGTGCCAATCATCACTTGCGTCAGTCGCTTGTTTTTGTTAATGTACCTGCCATGGCCCAGCCCGAGGCCTACATTGGCGGAGCTGCAGCACTTTTCGACGATAAGGGAAATCTTATCAATGATTCTACAAAAGAATTTCTGAACACCTTCATGGAAGCGTTTGAACAATGGGTGGACACAAATGCAAAGTGATAGCATTTGTGCAAATGCCAACCATACAACCTTTGAACAGGAGAAAGACCAAGCAATGGCCGAACAATTAGCTTCGGGCTATGCTAACATGATTTCGGGGCAGATCTAACCCTTCTTTTCTAAAGTAAAAGCAAAGGTTGTTCCGATGCCCAAAGTGCTTCGTACGGAGATAATTTGTTGGTGCGCTTCCAAAATGTGTTTTACAATGGCGAGGCCTAAACCGGTTCCACCGACTTCACGGGCGCGGTGAGAGTCTACGCGATAGAAGCGTTCGAAAAGTCTTGGCAGGTGTTTTTCATCAATGCCAATGCCATCGTCAGTAACTTCAATAAGGTACTGGTCATGGAGTTCAAAGATCTTGATGGCGGTGGAGCCATTTTCCTTTCCATATTTCAGGGAGTTCTGGATCAGATTAATCATGACCTGGCGGATCTTTTCACGGTCTGCCCACACCATTGCCGGTGTAGTGTATTTTTCTTTGAAAGACAGCACGATGCCTTTTACTTTAGCTTTATCTTCCATGGCATCCATGATTTCACGGGCCAGGTGTACGAAGTCGAACTTCTCATAGTTGATTGGGATCTCACCGGTTTCCAGCTTAGAGATGGAATCCAGGTCATTGATCAGGTAGCTCAAGCGTTCCACGTTTTTGCCGGCTTTGTTCAGGAAGTTTTTCGCGGTATCCGGATCATCATGGAGGCAGTCGCATGCGGTCTCTACATATCCCTGGATGGCGAAAAGTGGCGTTTTGAATTCATGTGACACATTGGAGAGGAATTCGCGTCTGAATTGTTCCTGTTTTTTCAGCAGGTCAATTTCTTTCTTTTTTTCACGTGCCCATTCTTTCACCTCATATTCCACGTCATTAATTGGGTCACCACTTACGTATTCGCCAAGTGCATCTTTAAGGTCCTTACCAAGTTTAAGATTATGGATAAGCTTATAGATCAGCTTGATCTTGGAGTAGATATACTTCTCCAGGAGGTAGTAGAAAACAATAAAGCTGGTTATAAAGGATACCCCAAAAGATACCAGCATGTAATAAAGGCTTCCCTGAAAATGGAAGTTTACCAGGGCAATGGAGATGGCTACTGCTGAAGCAGTGATTAATACGAGCACGCTTAACTTCATGTGTGTAAGCTACGAGTATTATTTAAATTTCAAATTAAGCGCTGATGATGATTTCATCCTATTTATACCTGTTTTTCAGTAAGGTATTTCCAATAGCGTTTTGGTACATGCTGTACGTGCAGCCTGGTGTTTTTGCGGGCGGGGATGTTGGTGCTTTTGAAGTAGTCTTTCCATAGGAGGGCATAAAGGTTTTCCTTTTCAGATAGCACATCGGGTTTGCTGTTCATGAGATTATTTTCTTCTTCCCGCTGCATGGTAATTTCTTCCAGGGTGTTCAGGTCGAAAAAGAGACCATAGTGGCGTTTCAGGTCGTAGATGATCCATTGCTGATCCTGGTAGCGGTTGCGGAAATGCTTGCCGAGTAGTGGCAATACGTTGAAATCCGGGTCAATGCCACAGTAGAATATTCCATCGGCGGCATGCTGAAAACGGATGAAGGCTTCCATACGATGCTTCTCCCGTTCTACTTTGCGGGCCATTTGCGCCACCTCAAGCACATGCTCATTGCCATAATTATTTTCGGCACCTGGTTGGTTTTGAAAAAGGTAGCAGATTAACTGAAATAGGTGCTGGTGTAGCTCAGGTTTTTCCGACAGATAAGCGCAGGTCAGGCGGCGAACCCAACCTTTCTCCAGCCGCTTTTGCAAGCCTTTCCACACACGGGCAGCCTGCTGTTCATTCGAAATGATGTGTGTACATTGCTCAAATGCGCCCGGTTGATACAGCTGTTCGTTGCGCAGGCTGACTTCACCTGGCTTGCGCTCGAACCATTCGAAGACCGCGCTGAGCAGGCCTTCCATACTGCCGTCAAAAAGGTAGGTCTGCATTAGAAAAGTATCAGTTGGTTGGTGTCGTGTTTCAAGTATTTACTCTGACTTTCGGCCAGGATGAAAGATTTAATCTGGGTACTTTGATAGTCCTTCATCTGATAGGGGGTATCTGCACATTTGATGAAGTGCCTGGCACGGTTGTAGGACACGCCAATCTTCTTCAGCTGGTCAATACGCAGTTTGCCGAACTTTCTAGCTTGTACAATCTTTTTTGCAGAGCCAACGCCAATGCCCGGTACACGCAGGATCATCTTGTAATTTGCTACATTGATGTCTATTGGGAAATAGTGCAGGTTCCTTAGTGCCCAGCTTAGCTTCGGGTCGATATCAATGTCCAGGTGTGGATTGGCATCATTAAGCAGTTCATTTACATTGAAGCCATAAAAGCGCATGAGCCAATCGGTTTGGTAAAGCCGGTTTTCGCGGATTAGCGGCGGCTGACTGCCCAACATTGGTAAACGATTATCATTACTAATCGGGATGTATCCGGAATAGTAGACGCGTTTAAGAGAGAAGTTCTTGTAGAAGGTATCTGCAGTTTGCATGATGTCTTTATCGGTCTCTGGTGTTGCACCGATAACCATTTGAGTGCTTTGCCCTGCGGGAACAAACTTCGGAACGCTTTTGATCAGTTTCTTTTCCTCCTTGAATTGCACAATTTGTCTTTGTACCATACCCAGTGGATCGATGACTTCCTGGTGGGACTTGTCTGGTGCCAGCAGTTTAAGTCCGCTTTCTGTTGGCATTTCCAGGTTAATGCTCATGCGGTCCGCGTACATACCCGCTTCACGGATCAGATCTTCACTTGCACCAGGAATGGTTTTCAGGTGGATGTATCCATTGAAGCGTTCTTCCAGGCGGAGTTTCTTAACCACACGGAGCAATCGTTCCATAGTGAAATCTGCGTTCTTGAAGATGCCGGAGCTGAGGAACAGTCCTTCAATAAAGTTCCGGCGATAGAAGTTCATGGTGAGTTCTACAACCTCTTCTACGGTGAAAGCAGCACGTTGAATGTCGTTGCTTTTGCGCGATACGCAGTACGCACAATCAAAAATGCAATGGTTGGTGAGCAGGATTTTGAGCAGGGAAACACAACGCCCATCTTCGGTGTAGGTATGGCAGATACCGGAAGCATGGCTATTGCCGAGACCTTTGTTGTCGTTTTTACGGGTGCCTCCGCTGGAGGAACAGGAAACATCATATTTTGCTGCATCAGCAAGAATATTCAGCTTTTCTCTAATACGTTCAGACATAGGATGATATTTACTAACAAAGATAGCAAATATCAGGCTAAAAATATTAGTATGTTAAAGTTTACCTTCCCACTCGCTGTAAAATTGCTCCAGGTAGTGCAGCATGAAGTCGTGCCTTTGTTGCGCCATTGCTTTGCCTTTTTCCGTTCTCATCAGATCTTTTAACAGCAGCAGCTTTTCGTAGAAGTGATTTATGGTAGGTGCAGTGGTATTCTTATAAGCTTCTTTGCTCATGTTTTCTACCGGAGGAATGGCCGGATCATAGAGCACACGATTTTTAAAGCCGCCATAAGTAAAAGCACGAGCGATGCCAATCGCACCAATAGCGTCCAGGCGGTCGGCATCCTGTACCACTTCAAGTTCTTTGGAGTGGAAAGTAACGGTACCCAGGCTCGCTTTATAGCTCATGTTCAGGATGATCTGTCTTACATGCAGGACGATTTCAGGATCGAGGTTTAAGCTTTCCATAAACTCACCGGCAATACGTGGACCGATCTCTTCATCGCCGTTATTGAATTTGCTATCGGCAATATCATGCAGCAAGGCCGCAAGTGATACCACGAGTGCATCGGCCTGAGCAGATTCGTTTATCGTTAACGCGGTCTTGTAAACACGTTCGATATGGAACCAGTCGTGGCCAGCTTCGGCGCCAGCCAATGTTCTTTTTACAAAATCAATGGTTTGCTGAATGATTTCCTGTTCTTGCATGCGTGCTTGAGGTTTTTAGTCTTTTACCGGACGTTCGCTTTCTGGTCTGCGGCTACCGCTGTACAATTCGTACTCCAGCATACGGCAATCTAATTTGCCATTGTAGAACTCGAGTTTACGTGCAGCTTTAAGTCCGATTTTCTTTGCAAGATCTGGATTTCCAGTAAAGATGTAACCGGTATAACCTTTACATTCTTTCTTCATGAAATCGCCAATGCGTTTATAGGTAAGCTCCAGCTGTGAATGCACACCTAGTCGCTCGCCATATTCCGGGTTGAAAACCACAACACCATTAGCATCCTGTGGAACAGGCGTTTCTGCGAAATCGCAAACCTCGAAGGTAATGAGTGTATCCACACCTGCAGTTTTCGCATTTTTGCGCGTTACATCAACAGCATCTTCAGAAATATCGGAAGCAACGATGGTTAGGTCAAGATTTTTAACCACCTGATCTTTAAGAATGCGGCGTTCGGCGAAGAACTCCTGCTCATCATAGCCGAGGATGTGCATAAAACCATAGTTCATGCGGTAAAGTCCCGGGCGGCGATTGGTAGCCATCAAAGCAGCTTCGATAGCGAGGGTTCCGGATCCGCACATTGGGTTGATGAACGGTGATTTCATATCCCATTTGGTGCTCATCACAACACCTGCAGCAAGTGCTTCCAGCATTGGAGCTTTTCCAGGAATTTTACGGTAGCCATGTTTAGCAAGTGTTTCACCTGAAGTGTCGATGAAGATATCGGCGTTTTCGTCTTTCCAGTAAAGGTGTATTACAGTCTTGTTGGCATCGGCACCAGAGTTAGGGCGGATACCCTTTTTCTCCTTAATGCGGTCAACAATAGCATCCTTAACTTTCAAATTGGTGAACAAAGGTGTGGTGATGGTTTCGTTATCCACATTTGAGGTAACAGAAAAATAGCCAGCGAAATCGATGAGCTCCTCCCATGGCATATCCACCACTTCACGGTAGAGTTCTTCGGGGCTGTTGATCTTAAAACTTTTCAGCTGGTACAGGATCTGACTTGCGCAGCGGAGGTTTAAATTGAGTTTTATACATTCCGTAAGGGTAATGTTTAGCTCAACCCCGGTAGGAAAGGACCTGATAATGGTGTAACCCAATGCAGAAACTTCATCGGCAAGGTAGCTGGAAAGCCTCTTGTTACAGGTTATAATAACCTTACTTTTGGTGTGGAAAACTTGCATAATTATTGTGCGAAGTTATCAATAAAATTATAGAGATTTGAACTTGCAAGAAGAATTAAAGCGTATTTGTTATGGAAATTAAAGGAAGAGTGCACGAGATCGGAGCAGTACAACAAATTAGTGAAACGTTCAAAAAACGTGACCTGATTGTGGAGTATGCAGAAAACCCGACCTATCCGGAATATTTAAGATTTGAAGCAATGCAGGATAAAACCTCTTTGTTTGACGGCTTAAAAGTTGGAGACGAAGTTGAAGTTTCTTTCAACCTTCGCGGACGTGCCTGGACAGATAAAACTGGAAAAACATCATACTTCAATAGTATGATTGTTTGGAGAATCAATACTATAAGCAATAATGCTGGCGCAGGTGCTACACCTGATTATGCACCTCCGATTGACTTGAGCAGCAAGCCAGGTGATGACGATGATTTGCCTTTTTAAGATCTTTTTAAGGAAACAATTTTAATGCGAAAGCCGGGCTAGTCCCGGCTTTTTTTATGCGTTAAAAAATGTTAAATTAAAATCTTTCCCATAGCGCTTCGTTAATTTTACCTGAGCATAATGAAGAAAAGGAATTTTTGGTTTATCACAGGACTGATGACAGTAGCTTTGCTGGGTGTTGTTGTAATGCAGTTGTATTACATCAAGCAGGCTTATAGTCTCAATTCTCAGCTGTTTGAGCAGAATGTGAACCAGGCATTAAGTCAGGTGGTAAGCAAGGTGCAGCGTCGATATGCGTTTAAGCACTACAATAAAAAGGATGTAGAGTGGCGGACCAAGCGCCGCATGGATCGTGCAAACCAGATTAAGGCAATCGCAGCGCTTAAAGAGCAGCAGTTGAAAGATGAACGCGAACGCCGTTTTAATCAGCAGAAAAGAATTCTGGCGGATTTGAACTTTCAGGACAGTGTGATTCGTGCGGAATTTCTTTATCCAACCATTGTTTCCGAAGCGGAATTCATCGCCCTTGGCGACCAGGAGAAGACTCCTTTGAACTTCGATGTGAGTATTGGCCTGGATGAAAACTTCAACATGGTAAATGGTAAAATGCGGAACAGCATGAAGCATGAAAATGTGAAGACCTTTACCATGGGCTTAAGTAAGCTGCCAGACAGTATCCGTTATCTTGCCTACAGCAAGGTGGATGGCCGGCCATATAAGATCTCCCTGCCCAGCGTGGATGCAGGACTTGCTGCCAAGTTTAGAAGTGAGGAAGCCATAGCAGAACGCCGGTACCAGGAAAGCTTAAAGCAGCTGGAGTCGGATACCTCCTGGCTCTATAATACCGATGATGTAGATGTGGTTGAAGAGGCGGCAAAGGAGATGCATAATGTAAATGAACCTTTAACGCAACGTATCTCTAAGGATGTGCTGGATACGCTGATCAGGAAAGAACTGCTGAATAAGAACATTACATTGGATTACGACTTCTGGGTGAAGCTTGCCAAACAGGATTCTGTACTATATAGTAAGGCTGCAAACCCCATGGACGAAGTGCTGCCGGCAAATACTTTCAAGACGACCTTGTTCAATGATATCATCCGGGATCCGGGTATGTTGTACCTGAGTTTTCCGAATAAGAACGTTGCAATCTTTAACACCATGCGTGTAACGATGGCATCTTCGGGTATTCTATTGCTTGTACTTGTTTTTATTTTCTCCTATACCTTATATACCATTCTACGGCAGAAGAAGGTTTCGGAAATGAAGAATGATTTCATCAATAACATGACGCATGAGTTTAAAACTCCGGTAGCTACAATCATGATTGCCAGTGAAGCTCTAAAAGATCCGGAGATTGTAGAAGATACCAGCCGGATTAACCGCTTGGCCGGCATTATCTATGATGAGAATGTGCGACTGGGCAGCCATATTGAAAGGGTGTTGAGTATTGCAAGGCTGGAAAAGAACGAATTGCAGCTGGAAAGGAACGCCGTAGACATGAATGACCTGATTGTTGCGGTGACTGAAAGTATGCATCTGCAGCTTCAGAAACATGGTGCAACATTAACGATGCAGTTGGAAGCTGCGGAGTCGACCATTTTAGGTGATGAACTGCATCTGTCTAACGTGATGTATAATCTGCTTGACAATGCGATTAAGTATAGCGCTGAGGCACCTCAGATTACTTGCCGCACGAGAAATACGGAAAAGAACCTGATTGTAGAGGTGGCTGACAAGGGCATCGGGATTACCCGCGAACATTCGAAGCGGATCTTTGACCAGTTTTATCGCGTACCTACAGGGAATTTGCATGATGTAAAAGGCTTTGGTTTAGGACTGAACTACGTTCAGGATATCGTTAAGCAACTTGGCGGTGCCATCAAAGTACAGAGCGAGAAAGACAAGGGTACGGTGTTTATCATTACTTTGCCGCTGATCAAATAAAACCTTCCTGGGGTTTCCAGGTCTATGGCGTATCAGGAATGCATCAAAATAACTAGAATATAAACCGATGAAAAAAATCTTATTAGTAGAGGACGATCCGAACCTGGGCATTTTGTTACAGGAGTACCTGCAGTTGAAGGGGAAATTTGATGTGGTTTTAACTACCGATGGAGATGAAGGGTTACGGGCGTTCCATAAACATCAGTTTGACCTTTGTATTCTGGACGTGATGATGCCGAAAAAGGATGGTTTTACACTGGGTAAGGAGATCAGGGCGATTAATGAACATGTTCCAATCATCTTTGCAACTGCAAAGGCAATGATGGAGGATAAGGCTTCGGCATATAACCTTGGGGGTGATGATTACATTACGAAACCTTTTCGTATCGAAGAGCTGCTGCTGCGGATTAATGCGTTACTGAAGCGTGTTGCGGCAAAGGAGCCGGAACCTAGCGGACCGGTGCAGACGCAGTTTGAAATTGGCAAGTATACTTTTGATTTTACAACCCAGATGATTTATTTCAACGGGCAACAGCAGAAGTTGTCGACCAAGGAAGCGGCCTTGTTGCAGTTGCTTTGCTTAAACAAGAACGCTGTGTTGACGAGGGAAGAGGCTTTGCTGAGCATCTGGCATGATGATAATTACTTTAATGGCCGCAGTATGGATGTGTTCTTGAGCAAGTTGCGCAAGTATCTGAAAGAGGATCCAAATGTCGAGATATTAAATGTTCATGGTAAGGGGTATAAATTATTGGTTAATTAACAGCTGACGAAGTACATTTAGCGCAAATGTTCAAAATGAAATTACCTTCACTTCAGTCCCTTTGGCATGAAGCCCTGGCGGTGTTCCGCCGCTTTCCATTACAGGTTCTGGTTGCGATTGTTGCGGTTGGTATCTGCATTTTGCGTATTGAGCGGCCATCATTAGGCTTTGTCGATAAGCTGCTGGCCTGCTGCAACTTTGCTTTAACGCTGTTGCTTGCTGCAGATTTGTTTGCAGAGACCCACAATTGGTCCGGTCAAAAGAAGTGGTTCTTGCGGATGCTGGTATTGGTTATATGCACAATATTGTATTTGTTGCTGGATCCGGTGCTTTATGAAGCGGACCTTATCCGTATCGTGCTGCTGGGGTTTGCCTTTCATTTATTGGTTTCATTTGCCCCCTTCATTGGCCGGGGAACGGTTAATGGGTTCTGGGCCTACAATGAGCGTTTGTTTCTGCAAATTATTACCGCCGGTATCTTTTCATTTGTACTTACAGTGGGCTTGTACATCGCTGTCGGCTCCACCAACGNNATATAAAAATGTCGGGCCATGTGTATGGCTATATTGTGTGTGTGACGATGGTCGGGTTTATGACCATATTCTTTTTATCTGGCGTGCCCAGAGATTTCAAGGCGCTTAATGCAGTGCCGCAGGAATACCCTAAATGGCTGAAGATTTTTACGCAATATGTGTTGATCCCGCTTTTGAGTGTTTACCTGCTGATTCTGCTGGCTTATGAAGGAAAAATTCTGATCAGCTGGACGCTGCCTAAAGGTTATGTATCGACGCTGATTCTGGGTTATGCTGTTGCAGGTATCTTGTCGTTATTGTTGATTTATCCGATAAAAGATCGGGAAGGGAACGGTTGGATGCGCATCTTCGCACGGTTCTTTTATGTGATGCTGATCCCGCTGGTTTTATTGTTGCTGCTGGCAGTATGGAAGCGGGTTTCTGTCTATGGCATTACCGAGGCCAGATATATTTTGATCCTGCTGGCTTTATGGCTCACGATTGTTACCGTGTATAATTTGTTTAGTAAGCAGCAGAACATCAAGTTTATTCCGGTAAGTTTATGTATTCTGGCGCTGCTTGCTGTGTACGGTCCGCAAAGTGCCTTTGTGGTTTCCAGGTATTCACAGACCAAGCGGTTGGAAAAGATGCTGAAGCAAGATGACACCTTTGCCCGAATCGAGAAAGCTCAAATCATCAGCTATCTGGTGCAAAATCATGGCATATTAGCACTGCAGGAATTTACTTCAAGAGATTTAAAGCCATTGCAAGATCGTTTTGAACAACGGGTATCAGGCGCAGAATGGAAATATGATATTAAAGCCAGGCAGTTAGATACGGCACTGGCCATCTTAAAGGTTCCCAGACAACTTGATAAAAACATTATTGAACGTGATGTTGCAGTGTCATCCGGCAATACCGTTCTAATTAAGGGCTATGATTATTTGAGACCATTGCCCAACGATGTCGGCGAAGAGGAATTTGAAATTGGCGGCAGCACGATTAAAGTTGCCCGGCTTAAAGATCAAAAAGTCACCATCAGCATAGATGGTGAAACAAGCACGCTATCTATATCGCCAATTTTAAACCAGGTACAAGCTGAGTTTAAAGCAGACAAACTGAATTTAATGGAAGGGAGTACTGTGACTTACAAGATGCCGAAGCCTGTCGGTGATATCTCTTTCGAAACAAGTAATATCAGTGGTGTTTTTCGTATAAGCGATGTGTATATAGATGGTCGTGATGCAGCCTCGACAAAGCGATATGAGGGCTACTTTTTACTTCGTTTAAAAACTACTAAGTAATTTAGAAGCAACACTGTTATTGAAGTTAATATTGCTTTACGTATTCTTAATTCTGGCCGGTTGACCAATTTAGTTTTGTAAATTTGTGCATGACTGATTCGAATCCTGCTGAACTGGCTGCCAAATTTATCAACTACACTTCAAGGCATATTTTTCTTACAGGAAAGGCGGGTACAGGTAAGACAACGTTCCTCCGTAATCTGATCCAGGTTACCCATAAAAAGGCCGTTATTGTGGCGCCTACGGGTATCGCCGCCATCAATGCTGCGGGGGTAACGATACACTCTTTGTTTCAGCTTCCCTTTGGGACTTACCTGCCTAAACAGCCTTCTTCGGGCGACAGTCACTACAATCAACAATACAACACACCAAAAACCATCACCCGTCACCTGCAGATGAATGCGACAAAGCGGAAGATCTTTCTGGATCTCGAGCTGTTGATCATTGACGAGGTAAGTATGCTTCGTGCAGATCTTCTGGATGCCATTGAGATGGTGCTCCGTTATGTGCGTAAAAGTAATGAGAGCTTTGGCGGGGTACAGGTGCTTTTTATTGGAGACCTGCACCAGCTTCCTCCGGTAGTTAAATCTTCAGAATGGAACCTGCTAGGGGAGTTTTACAAGAGTGCTTTCTTCTTTGATGCACTGGCTTTACAACAAAATCCACCCGTGTACATTGAACTGGAAAAGATCTACCGCCAGGCAGATGAGGTTTTTATCAGTCTGCTAAATAACCTTCGAAATAACTCGGTAACGGAGCAGGATATGGCATTGCTGAAGTCGTACTACCGCGAGAACTTTGTGCCGGACTTGAATGATAAATACATCACCTTAACAACACACAACCAAAAAGCTGATCTGATGAACAGAAGCAGTTTGGAGGCGCTGAAGGCGGAAAGTTGGTTTTATAAGTCGGAGGTAGAAGATGAATTTACGGAATCTTCTTATCCGGCGGAGCATGTGCTGGAGCTTAAAGTCGGTGCACAGGTCATGTTCATCAAAAATGACCCGACCCCGGAGAAGCGTTATTTCAATGGCAAAATCGCAACCGTTACCGATCTGCAGAAAGATTCCATCACGGTGCAGACAGAAGGAGTAAACGAGAAGATCATCTTGGAGAAATATACCTGGAAGAACATCCGGTACACGACAGATAAAGTCACCAATGAAATCAAGGAAGAGGTCATCGGTAAGTTTACGCAATACCCCATTAAGCTGGCCTGGGCGATAACCATCCATAAGAGTCAGGGTTTAACTTTCGATAAGGCGATTATAGATATCGGAGGTGCATTTGCGCCTGGCCAGATCTATGTAGCGCTATCGAGGTTAAGATCTCTAGATGGCTTAATTCTAACCTCACTGCTGGCAGGCGCTGGCATTCGTCAGGATCCAAACGTCGACCTGTTCTCACGCCGCAAGCAGCAGGTGGACGCTTTAGGGGAGCAGGTGAAAGCGGAGAGTGAACATTTCCTGAGGAACTACCTGCTGAAGTGTTTCGATCTTTCTTCGTTGGATAACTACGTGTATGAGCACGTACATTCTTACACGAAGGACATGAACAAGTCGGCCAAGCAGAAACATCATAAATGGGCGCAGGCCTTGCTGAAGGAGCTTACTGCATTGAAGCAACATGCGAACAAGTTCATGTCTCAGATTCTGCGCTTGTACCAGGACAGGACTGAAGATGGTATGAAGCTCTTGCTGGAACGTACCCTGGCTGCGGAAAACTACTTCAATCCCCAATTGCAGCAGATGTCTAAGAATATCTTCGACCGTATGGAACTGGTGAAACAGGATAAGCAGGTAGTGGCTTTTCTTACGGAGCTGCTGGAGATGGAGGCCTTGTTCTATGAGAAGTTTAAGTCCATCCGAAAGGCAACGGCTTTATTGAAGGCAACGATGCAGCAGCAGGAGTTTACGAAGGATGATGTAAATAAGCTGTTGAATGAAGCCGACCGTGCCTTTCAGCTGCAGAAGGTGTTTAATATGCCAAATAATACGCTTGACTTCAACGAGGTTAAAGCAAAGCCAAAAAGTAGAACGACAAAGAAGAAAGCGGAGCCGAAGGAGAAGGTTCCGAAAGTGGATACCAAGGAGCTTACGTTGCAATTGCACCGGCAGGGACTATCCGTGGCTGAAATTGCCAGGGAGCGGAAGCTTGTTGCCAGTACCGTAGAGGCGCATTTGGCGCATTATGTAGCAACGCAGGAGATTCCTGCAAGCGGGCTTATGGACAAACGTAAATTAAACAAGATCATCTCTGCGATCAGAGAACTAAAGACCATGCAGCTTAATCCGATACGGGAGCATTTAGGCAGGGATTATAGTTTTGGGGAGATCAAGATCGGCCTGGCTGCGCATCTGGCAGAATCAGAATAGCCTTATAACTTAGCGGATCAGGTTTTTGAAGAGCCTTTTAGAGTAGTTAGATTTTAATCTGCCCGCTGAACACCTGCTCAGCAGGGCCACATAGAAAAATGTTGCTGAACGATTTGCCATTGTAGTCATACTCCACACGCATATCGCCGCCTAGAACCTTTATAGCTTTGGAAAAGTGACCTGTTGCTTTCGCTTCATGCGCTTTAGCAAGTGCTACAGCTGTTACGCCCGTGCCACAGGCATAGGTTTCATCTTCAACGCCACGCTCAAAAGTCCGGATGAAATAGTGATCACCTTTATCTTCAATGAAGTTTACATTGATGCCCTTTTCTCTATAGGTGTCATTGTTGCGGATCTTTTTTCCTTCAGCGAAAACATCAAGTTGTTCCAGATTGCTAACTTCCAGTACGTAATGCGGGGATCCTGTATTAAGTACAAAGGCTCTTTCATCAAGCTGGATGTCTTGAACATCAATCATTTGGAGCTCTACCCAGTTGCCTGTCGCTGAAATTTTGGCATAATGTGCACCATCAACTGCCAGAAAGTTCGTTTCCTGGTCGATGATGCCAAGCGCTTTTGCAAATGCAACAATGCAGCGGCCACCGTTTCCGCACATGCTGCCGAGGCGACCATCGGCATTATAGTAGTGCATCTCGAAGTCGTATGCTGGATGGTTCTGGAGCAGCATCAGGCCATCGGCACCAATGCCGAACCGTCTGTTACATAGTATGTTTACCTGTTTTTCAGTTAATCCAGAGAAATCCAGACCTCTATTGTCGATTAAAATGAAGTCGTTACCAGCGCCCTGGTATTTAAAAAAGGGTATATTGCTCATGGCCGGATTTTCCTTTAACATTTTTTAACAAAACCAAACAGGTTAGGATGGCACAAATATCGTTTATATGGTATTAAATTTGAACTGTCAGGATAAATAATAAAAATTAACTAAACACATATATGAAAAAAATAGGAATAATACTGATCGCTGCGCTTGTTGGTGGTGCTTCAGCAATTGGCGCCTATAAACTTTTAGAGCGCAACACAGATGGAATGACGTTGGCTGAAAGGCAAAATGTGCTGTTTGCAAATAATCCACTAAAAATATCATCAGCAGGATCTGTAGATTTTACCCAGGCAGCTTCAGCAGTTTCTCCGGCAGTGGTGCATATTCGCACGACGTTTACAAGCTCGGGTAGAAAAGTTGAATCGCCATTTGATATGATGGAGGAGTTCTTTGGCGGCGGCGGAATGCGTAGTGCCCCTCGTGCAGCATCTGGTTCTGGTGTGATCCTGACCCCTGATGGCTATATCGTTACCAACAACCACGTGGTTGAAAATTCATCTAAAGTAGAAGTTGTTCTTTCCGATAGAAGAAAGGTAGAGGCTACCATTGTTGGTCGTGATCCAAACACCGACCTTGCTTTGATCAAAGTTGATGGATCTAATTTGCCAGTGGTAAAAATGGGTAACTCTGATGAAGTGCAGGTTGGCGAGTGGGTGTTGGCAGTGGGTTTCCCGCTTGATCTTCAAACAACTGTTACTGCAGGTATCGTGAGTGCTAAAGCACGTAAAATTGGTATCCTGGACCAGGCACAACAACCAACCAGGGAAGAATATGAAGAATACAGAAGAACTGGAAAGTTGCCTCAACGTGCAGCCAGCAGCAGTATCGAGTCGTACATTCAGACTGATGCGGCTATTAACCCTGGAAACAGCGGTGGTGCATTGGTGAATGCAAATGGTGAGCTTATCGGTATCAATGCTGCAATTGCATCTCAATCTGGCCGTAATGAAGGTTATGGATTCGCAATTCCAATTAACCTGGCTAAAAAGATCCTGGAAGACTTTAAGAAATATGGTAAAGTTAAACGTGGTTACATTGGCGTTTCTTTCAGAGAACTTGATGCAGATTATGCAAAAGAACTTGGTGTAAAAGAAATCAGCGGACTTTATGTAAGTGACGTGGTTCCAAATGGTGGTGGTGCTGCTGCGGGTATCAAACCAGGTGACATCATTAAAAAAGTACAAGGAATAGAGATCTTTGATTCACCAGACCTACAAGAAAGAATTGGCCGTATGAGCCCAGGTGATAAAGTAGAGTTGACCATTATGAGAGAGGGCAAAGCTCGAGATATCACGGTAACATTGCGTGGTGATGAGAGTCTTGAGCAACCTAAAACAGCCTCTGCAGGCAAGGCTACTGGTACCTCAATAGAACAACTGGGCGCTTCGTTTGCTCCGGCGTCTACTGCACTGAAAGCTAAATACGGCGTGAAGAACGGTGTAGTGGTAAGCTCGGTAGCGTCAGGTAAGTTGTTTGACTCACTGGATCTGCCAGAAGGTATCATTATCACTTCCGTAAATGGAAAACCTGTTAACAGCAGTGCTGATGTAAAAGCGGCCTTGCCGACTTCAAAAACAGGAATGACTACAGTTGTTGCTGTTGGTCCGAATGGTAATTACACCTTCAAATTTTAATTGGTTTTTTAATTCGATGATGGGAGGCAGTGAATACTGTCTCCCATTTTTTTTACACTAAACTTAGAATGTTTCTAAATTGAAGTTTATGGGGAGTTTTATAGGCCTTCGGACCGAATTAATTCTTTTATTAAATACTTTTGCCTAACAAAAAACAAAAACAATATCAAATGGCTAGTTTCGGAAACGCTTTTTCCTCTTCTATTGGAAAAAAACTAATAATGGGTATTACCGGCCTGTTTCTAATCTTATTTCTAATTGTGCATGTTTTCGTGAATTCATTGATCTTCTTGAATGATGGCGGACAGACATTTAACCAGGGTGCGGAGTTTATGGCACACAACTGGATTATCAGAGCAGGTGAGATTGTTCTATTCGTTGGTTTACTGGCACACATTTACCAGGGATTGAAGTTGGTGTTTGAAAACAGGGCTGCCCGTCCGGTAAAATATGCTGCTTACGATGGATCAGCAAACAGTAAATGGTATTCCCGTTCAATGGGTCTATTGGGAACGTTACTCCTGATTTTCCTGATTGTTCACTTATCTGATTTCTGGGTTGTATCTCGTTTTACTGGTATCCCCTCTGAAGATGTTATGGGTAGAGAAGACCTTTATGCGGTTATGGTTGACAAGTTCCAGAACCTTGGACTGGTTATCCTTTATGTACTTGCAATGGTATCTCTTGCATACCACTTGTTACATGGATTTGCATCTGC
Organism: Pedobacter sp. UBA2067; assembly: GCA_002333205.1. Classification (GTDB taxonomy): domain Bacteria; phylum Bacteroidota; class Bacteroidia; order Sphingobacteriales; family Sphingobacteriaceae; genus Pedobacter. Next base: position 45,717 of record DDAD01000147.1, on the reverse strand, counting down.
ATTTCAAACCTTAGGCTGGAATCACAAGAAGTATTCGCCTATCATCAGAGCATTTGGATTATGGTATTCCATCATTATCTCTGTGCTTTTCGCATTAATGCCTGTGGCAATTTATACAGGTTTAATTAAATAATTTTAGAACGTTTAAGCTTAATAAAATGGCAGAATTGAATGCTAATATACCAGAAGGTGATTTAACCGAGAAATGGACGAAACTTCGTTCCTCTATGCCTTTGGTAAATCCATCAAATAAAAGAAGCATCGAGATCATCGTTGTTGGTTCTGGATTGGCCGGTGCATCCGCTGCGGCTACCCTGGCTGAAATGGGTTATAAAGTTAAATGTTTTTGTTTCCAGGATTCTCCACGTCGCGCGCACTCTATCGCTGCACAAGGGGGGATCAATGCTGCAAAAAACTATCAGAATGACGGTGACAGTACTTACCGCTTGTTTTATGATACCATAAAAGGTGGTGATTACCGCGCTCGTGAGGCTAACGTACACCGTTTGGCTGAAGTGAGCACAAATATTATTGACCAGTGTGTTGCACAGGGTGTGCCTTTGGCAAGAGAATATGGTGGTCTTTTAGATAACCGCTCTTTTGGTGGTACACAGGTTCAGCGTACCTTCTATGCTGCCGGACAAACTGGTCAGCAGTTGCTTTTAGGCGCATACAGTGCTTTGGAGCGTCAGGTTGGTATGGGTAAAGTTGAGATGTACACCCGTCACGAAATGCTGGATGTTGTAATCATCGACGGTAAGGCGCGTGGTATCATTGCACGTAACCTGATCACCGGTGAGTTGGAAAGACATTTCGGCCATGCCGTATTAATCGCGAGTGGTGGTTACGGAAACGTATTCTACCTTTCTACAAACGCGATGGGCAGCAACGTTACTGCAGCCTGGAAAGCACACAAGAAAGGTGCATTTTTCGGAAACCCTTGCTATACACAAATTCACCCGACCTGTATTCCGGTATCTGGTGAACACCAGTCTAAACTAACCCTAATGTCTGAGTCGTTACGTAACGACGGTCGTATCTGGGTGCCTAAGAAAAAAGACGACAACCGTAAACCAAGTGAGATCCCTGAAGATGAAAGAGATTATTACTTAGAGCGTCGTTACCCTGCTTTTGGTAACCTTGTACCACGTGACGTGGCTTCAAGAGCTGCTAAAGAGCGTTGTGACGCTGGTTATGGTGTAGGTAAATCCAAATTAGCGGTATACCTTGACTTCACTGCAAATACAGAGCGTTACGGTCGTATTGAAGCTAACAAGCACAACATTCATAATCCGGATAAAGCAACCTGCATGCGCTTGGGCCGTGAGGTGATCAAAGAGAAATATGGTAACCTGTTCGATATGTACAAGCAAATCACCGGAGAAGATCCATATGAGTTGCCAATGCGTATCTATCCTGCAGTGCACTATACCATGGGTGGCCTTTGGGTTGACTATAACCTAATGACTACGGTTCCTGGTCTATATGCATTAGGTGAAGCGAACTTCTCTGATCATGGTGCTAACCGTTTGGGTGCATCTGCTTTGATGCAGGGACTTGCTGATGGATACTTCGTTATTCCTTACACCATTGGTTCTTATCTTTCTAAAGAGCTTGCAACCAAGCCAATTCCTACCGATCACCCTGCTTTTGTTGAAGCAGAGAACAGCGTTAAAGCTACGTTAGACAAGTTCTTATCGATCAATGGAACGAAGTCTGTAGATCACTTCCATAAGAAATTAGGAAAGATCATGTGGGAGAAGTGTGGTATGGCAAGAAACGCACAAGGACTTACAGAGGCGATTGAAGAAATTCGTGAGCTGCGTAAGGAGTTTTGGAAAGATGTTCGCGTTCCTGGAACCCCCGGATCATTCAACCCTGAGTTGGAGAAAGCTGGTCGTGTTGCAGACTTCATTGAGCTTGGAGAGTTGATGTGTATTGACGCACTAAACCGGAACGAGTCTTGCGGTGGTCACTTCAGAGAAGAGTACCAAACGCCGGAAGGTGAAGCCTTAAGGGACGACGAGAACTATTCATATGTAGCAGCATGGGAATATTTTGGAGATACCCAGTTTAAGCTACATAAAGAAGAACTGAAATTTGAGAACATTAAAGTTGCTCAAAGAAGTTATAAATAATTGCTAAGCACAAAAACTCGGATATCATGAGTACAGAAAATATGAATTTAACGCTGAAAGTATGGCGTCAAAAAGATAATAAATCCCAAGGCAATTTGGTCGACTATAAGGTGGCGGATGTATCACCAGACATGTCTTTCTTAGAAATGTTTGATGTATTGAACGAAGACCTGATTACAAAAGGTGAGGAGCCGATTGTATTTGACCACGATTGTCGTGAGGGTATTTGCGGTGCATGTTCCATGTACATCAATGGCCGTCCACACGGGCCGAAAGAGTTGGTAACAACTTGCCAGCTGCACATGCGTTCTTTCAAGGATGGCGATACCATCGTTGTGGAGCCATGGAGGGCAAAAGCCTTCCCGGTAATTAAAGATTTAGCGGTAGATCGTACTGCTTTTGACAGAATTATCGCTGCAGGTGGTTTCATCTCTGTAAACACTGGTAATGCACAGGATGCGAATGCTATTCCAATTCCGAAGTCACAATCTGATGCGGCTTTCGAAGCTGCTGCATGTATCGCTTGCGGTGCTTGTGTAGCAACTTGTAAAAACGCTTCTGCGATGCTGTTTACTTCTGCTAAGATCTCTCAGCTTGCATTGCTACCTCAAGGTCAGCCTGAGCGTTATAGAAGAGCACAAAGCATGGTTGCGCAGATGGATGCTGAAGGCTTTGGTAACTGTACTAACACTGGTGCTTGTGAGGCGGAATGTCCGAAAGGAATTTCTCTTGAAAACATCGCTAGAATGAATAGAGACTTTTACCATGCTAAATTTGTTTCTGAAGAGGAAGTTTAGTAAATTTAGTCATCGAGACAAGGTTAACATAAAAACCCCGGCCAGTATTGGTCGGGGTTTTCTTTTTAAGCGTATTGTTGTTGATGCTCAGTTACTTGCCAGCATTCTTCGTGGTAATGTTGATGGTGCCGGAAGATTCCAGTTTACCGTTTACCGTGGTCTCTCCTTTATTCACGTGAATGCTTTCGATGTCATTCGGATTTATCTTTTCCATGGCATTTCTGTTCGCAACCACGCCATCAATGATATAAGTTGGCTCTTTACCGCTTTTGAGGTTCAGGGAGCTCAGCTGTGTTTCGAAACTGCCTCCCTTAGATTTTACAACTACAACATTGCTTTCCTTACTGTTTATTGTCGTTGTCTTCTCTGTTGTCTCCTTAGTTGTAGCATTTGCTCCGTTCTTTTTGGTTAAAGTGAAGGCAATGGGCAGATGGAACATTACCCGCACAGGTTTGCCTTTTACAAGGCCAGGGTTCCATTTTGGTGAAGATTTCAGCACGCGCAATGCTTCTTCGTTCGTTCCAGATCCGGGACCACTGATGACTTTGATGTCATTCAGGCTGCCGTCTTTCTCTACTACAAACTGCATGAATACCTTGCCCTCAACTTTCTTGTCCGCAGCTTCTTTCGGGTATTTGATGCTTCCACCTAGATACTTGTAAAAGGCTTGCATGCCCCCTGGATAGCTTGGAACCTTATCTACCGATGTAAAATCCCAAGGCTTATCCTGAATGAGACCAGCTGGAACAGCTGTGCTTTCCGAACCGGCAGCAGCGGTTGAAGAGCTGGTCGGCACAATGTATGCAGTTGCAGGTGATTTAACAACCGGCTCGGCTGTTGGCAGTGCCTGCTTTGCGAGCTTTAGGGGGTCATTAAACGGAATTTCCTCTATTGCTTTAACAATTGAAGGGTTTTCCTGGAGCTTTGCAGATGATAACAGTAACATGCCTGAAAATAGGGGCAGGTAGATGCCATATTTTAATACAGCAGCTTTCTTTGATTTTTCCTTGTGTAGCATATAAATCCTTTTTTTAATGAGTGACTGTTTTGTAAAGAAGCTGTTTGTAAGGGCTTGTGGACTAACCTTAAATGCAGCACTTAGTAACAACAGGGCGTAAGTCTCCTTGTCGCCTTGATGGTTTGCAGCGGCTTCATCTGCGAGGAATTCGTGGTTATCCTTCAAAGCCTTTTTATAAAGGTATACCACGGGATTGAACCAGTTCAGAATCGCAATGGCTTCAAACACGAGGATATCGAGGGAATGGAGCTGTTTTACATGTACATCTTCATGATGGTTATGATTTCCTGGCCTGGTAGGCTCTTATCTACCGCCTTTCGGCTAAAGAAGGAATAGGCTGTCCCATGCTGAGTAGCTTGATGTTCGTCCTGTAGGTAGAGGTTTTGTACCACAAACCAAAGCTGTATGCAGAACCGAAGAAAAAAGAACAGTAATCCTGCGGAATAAAGCACTGTAACCACGTTACCTGCAGCTAAAAAACCTGAACCATCGCGTTCATCAGGAAGTACCATCATGTCCAGCTGGCCAACGGTCACTGATAGCTGTTGTGCGACAGGCTGCTGCGTTAACCAATCCAGCTGGATAAACGGAATAAAGCTCGCAAATAGGCCCGAGGCGAGCAGATAAATACGGTTCAGCTGAAAGTAGGTCTCCTGCTCCAGGAGCAGCTTGTAAAAGGCGTAAAATACCACCAGGTAAATGTTTGCCTGCAGAAGATAATGTGCCCAGGTCATCTTGCTTTGTTTTTAAGTTTTTGAATCATTTTTAGTATTTCATCCACGTCGCTCAGGTCTACCTTTTCCTCTTTCACGAAGAAGGAGAACATGCTCTCTACGGAATTTTCGAAGTAGTTGCCTAACAGTTTTTCCGTGGCATGGCGTTTATAATCTTCCTTGCTGATCAACGGATGGTATTGATGTGCTTTTCCGAAAGCCTCATGGCCAATGAAGCCCTTGGTTTCCAGGATCCGGATGATTGTAGAAACCGTGTTGTAAGCGGGTTTAGGCTCTGGAATGTGGTCAATAACATCCTTAACGAATCCCTTCTCCATCTGCCACAGGATTTGCATGATCTGCTCTTCCGCCTTTGTTAAATCTTTAATTTCCATTTTATGCCGTTTTTAGTCTGTGTCTGGTTGATTGAATCTAGTAGTGCAACTTGTTTATAGCCAGATATATCACCAGTGTCAAAGCTGTATAACTAAATTCTTAGTACAATATATAACTAACAACTTAGTTGTGCAAGTAAAGTTTCAAATATTATAAAGTTTTTTCTAAAGCTTTTGGAAGGTGAAAGTTTTGGATGTCCAAAAACCTCTGGAGTGGATAAGGCGTATTGATAAGGCGTAAAAAATAAAAGCCTCCCCAGAGGGGAGGCTTCATAATTATTAACCACTAATCTGCTTAAACTTAAGCAATCTCTAACTATCTGCCTGCCGGATTAGGCTTTGGCAATTCTACCCTTGGCATTGGCGCTGCGCGCTCTGAAGTATGATAAACGAAAGCCGCTACGATTGTAGCAGATCTTTTAAGATCCTGTGCTACCAAACGATCATAGGTATCCATGTTGCTATGGTGTGTTCTGGTGTTGTAATCCATAGGATCCTGAATAAACTGGAATCCCGGAATACCCACGGCGTGGAAAGCCAGGTGATCTGTACCACCAGTATTGCCAATCGTTACGGTGTTCGCTTCGATGTCATCAAAAGGTTTTAACCACTCCTGGAAAATTGGTGCTACACCAGCATTACCCTGAGCGTAAATACCTCTGATTGCACCAGTACCATTATCAAGGTTATAATATGCAGAAACCTTCTTCTGGTCTGCAGTTAATTTCATTGTCTTAGGATCGCCGAAATGCTTTGCCACGTAACCTCTTGAACCATGCAGACCCTGTTCTTCAGAGCTCCACAATGCAATACGGATGGTACGTTTCGGTTGGAAACCAATGCTCTTTAGAATACGCATCGCTTCCATCATTACTGCAGAACCAGCAGCGTTATCTGTCGCTCCGGTACCTGCATGCCAGGAGTCATAGTGGCCACCTAACATCACCACTTCGTCTTTCAATTTTTTATCCGTGCCCGGGATTTCCGCAATCACGTTATAGCCTTGAGGATCCTGATCAAAGAAAGATGTTTTGATCTCTGCTTCCATTTCTACTTTCTGGCCAGCTCTTAAAAGCCTTAAAATACGCAGAAAATCTTCAGAAGATACCTCTAACTCCGGAGATACTGCAGGCGCATCTAAAGCGTAAGAAGCACCATTGCTGGTGAAGAAAGTACCATAACTACCACGAGCGTAAGTCAGGATCAAACCTGCATTTTCTTCTTGTAAACGCTTAGACATTGCCGCTCTTGCAGCACGCATTTTCATCATTGCCGCCATTGCAGGATTAGCAGCTCTGGCTGGTGTCTGTGCATTCGGCTTTGAAGCCTCTTCTTTCGCCATTTTATCCAACTCTTCTTCTGTGTAGCGTACCACTTCAGCTTTGTAAGAATTTTCAAGCATACGAATGCTGCTGTTATCGAACATCACGATCTTACCAGCAAGTTTTCCTTTATATTGATCCAATTGAGGAAGCGAATCCGCTTTAATCAACACGATCTCAGATTTAATTACGCCATTCGTACCAGGTGTCCATGCTTTTGGAGATGCGATCACCGGTCTGTAGTACGGGGTAGTCGTTGCTGCGTAGTATTTATCTACCTGCCAGCCTTTACCAAAAGTACCCCAGGCTTCCAGGTGAACATTTTTCAAACCCCACTCATTAAACTGCTTAACTGCCCATTCCTGCGCACGTTTCAAGCCCGGCGAATTCGATAGTCTTGGTCCGGCCACATCCGTCATTTGAAAAGCAAGGTCCATCACCTTGGAATTCTCTAGCCCTTCTTTCCGGATCTTTTGCACTGCCGCCATGTCAACAGCTTCCTGCGCCAACGCAGAAAAACAGAAGCCAATAGCAAAAATTGTCGTAGTAAATCTTTTAATCATTATCATTTTAATTAATATCGGAAGATAGATTAAATCCAGGTGAGAATAATTCTCTCACGACAATTTTACTTAATGCTCTTCTTCGCGACAATGAAGTATCCGATAATGAAGAATAGCAATGCATAAGTTAATCCCCAATAAATCTCCTGAGTAAAGATCACAATGGTGCCAGGTTTTTTCATGGACAAGGCCATTACCGGATGACAATAGGGGATGGTGTAGGCGTATTCCCAACCTTTTGAGGCAGAAATCAAACCTGCAATCAGACCGATAAAGCCCAGTCCCATAGGCTTCAGGAAATCTGCCCAAACCAGGCTCATAAAGAACTGCAGGGAAAGTATACTTAAAGAAGCTAGAAACAGTCTCAGGTATATGCGTGACAGTAATTCCCAGGGGGAAAATTCATTGAATCTGAGCTTGGGGTTCATTAGATGCAGCAGGTGCCCTGAGCCATAAGTCAACAGCAGGAACAAAGCCAGGCAAATGAAAATCAGCAGTACTGCATACAGGTATTTGGCCGCGTATATGGAAAATTTATTCAGTGGCTGTGCGAACAGTGTTTTCCAGGTGTCGTTCTTATGCTCAATGTTGTTCACCGAAAACGCCATAAAGATCACATAGAAGGGCAGAATCAAGCTGCCCATGATGCCCAATGCAGCGCCTGCGTAGTTCATCCAAAGTATGTTCGGCGGATAGTTCATGCTGATGATCTTTTCTGCCTTTAGGTAGGTTCCGGAAGCGATCATGCTACAGATAAGAACGGGCAAAAGAATGGCTGCCCAAAATGCCAGCGTTTTTCTGGACTTATAAAATTCAGAGCGTAGAGAAATCAGGAGCGCCTGCATATTAATTGGGGTTAGTGATATCGAGGAACAGATGTTCCAGGTCTTTTTTCTGCTGCTTCAGGCCAGAGACACTGAAGCCATTCATTACCAGCAAACTGTTTATGCTGGCACAATCAGAAGCAGACACAAAGGGCAGCTGCAGGCAATTGCCAACCAGGGTTACCGCAATGCCGCGGTCCTTTAAAAAGGCAGAAGCGTTGTCCAGACGATCTACCTCTATTTCTAATGTTGGTTTATTCAGTTTTTGCAGACCCTCAATTTGACCCTGATAAAGTAATTTCCCCTTGTTGATGATGCCCAGGTGCGTAGCTGTTTTCTCAATTTCCGACAGCAGGTGGCTAGATACTAAGATCGTTTTATGATGTTTGGTGGTGAGGTCCACCATTAAGTTTCTAATTTCAATGATGCCATTTGGATCAAGCCCGTTCGTTGGCTCGTCCAGCAGCAGGAGCTCGGGATCTGCAAGCAGTGCCAGTGCAATGCCCAGCCTTTGCTTCATGCCCAGCGAATATTCCGCAGCTTTCTTATCTGCAGCTTGCGATAAACCCACCAGCTGTAACAGATCAATTGCGCGGGTTCTGTTTACACCCAGGAGGATGCAACGGTTGTACAGGTTTTCTTTTCCGGTCAAGTGGCCATAAATAGCAGGCTGTTCTACCAGCGAACCCATACGTTTCAAACTGGCGATCCGGTTATGGTTTAATTCCTGACCAAAGATGAACACCGTATCTTCAGGCGACTTAAGCAAGTTCAGCAGGATCTTGATCGTCGTGGTTTTACCCGCACCGTTGGGTCCTAAAAACCCGTAAATGCTACCCCGGGGTACCTGCAAAGAAAGCTCATCAACCACCTTCTGATTTCCAAAATGGTAGTTTAGCCCTTTGGTTTCAATGGCCAGTTCAGACATCTTATTTACTTAAGACGTTTGAAACGTTAACAACTTTTACGCTGCTTGCTTTAACAGCTACTTCATTGTTTGATTCTTCTGAAGCTACCGGAGCAGCAAAAGCTAAAATCATCATGAAGAAAACAGGAACTAGTAAAAGTATAAATGGCGAGATGTTGGACAACCTTTTCATATCTGTATCGTTTTGTTGAATCAAATTTTCAGATAAAAATCAGGCTGTGAAAATCTGTTAGACCAAGCCGAAAAAGTTCTCGACCAATGGCAATATTGAATAGTTTTGAAGAAAATAACCGATTTTACCAGTTCGTAGAAAAAAAACGGCCGTTCGTCGAATGAAAATTCCTTCAGCTGATAGTTTTTTTACTTTGGATCTAATTATAAATGTAAACTGAATGGAAAATAAAGGATCATTCATTGTCAATGTTCTTTTCTGGTTGTTCATTACAACCCTTTGTACCCTTGCCGTACTGTATTCCAAAACACCTTTATCTGGCTACCATCTGTTGGTCACCTTCGGTTACTATGGCGTCATTAACGTTTCCATCTTTTACATCAACTACACCTTGCTTATTCCGCAGCTCATCAAAATCCGGAAGCAGTACTGGATGTACATCCTTTCCATTACCATCCTGATTGCCTTGATGTGTGTGGTGAAAACAGCCATCGCTACTTTAAACAGCGATATCATCCTGACCTATACCAATGAGGCCACCAACAAGAAAGTTTACGAGAGTGTACCAAGCTATATTGTGAAAACGATCTTCATGTCGGGCTTCTTTGTGGTGATTAGCTGTTTGCTGAAGTTTGCGGTAGACTGGTTTGCGAATGAGCGTGTAAACCGGCACCTGGAAACGGAGAAGAAAGATATGGAGCTGCAGTTTCTGAAATCGCAGCTTAACCCACATTTTCTGTTCAATTCGCTAAATAACATCTACTCCCTGGCTTACCAGAAATCGGATAAAACTGCCGATGCGGTACTCAAGCTGTCCGAGATTATGCGCTACATGATCTACGAAAGCAATGATGGCTGGGTGTCCCTGAACAAAGAAATAGAGTACCTGCAGAGTTACATAGAGCTGCAGAAACTGCGTTTCAAAGATGGTGCTGCTGTAGATTTCACCTTAAACGGAGAGATAGACGGGCAGAAGATCGTGCCGCTGATCCTGATTTCTTTTGTTGAAAATGCTTTTAAACATGGTGTGGCTAATGACCCTGCTGATCCGATCAAGATCAACATCATTGCCAACAAAAAGATCCTGCATTTCAGCATCACCAACAAGAAGCACAACCACAACAAAGATGAGATGGGCGGTGTAGGCTTAAGCAACGTTGAAAGGCGTTTACAGCTGCTCTACCCCGGTAGATATAAATTAAATATTGTAAATTCGACTACCCATTATACCAGCGAATTAATGCTTGATATATGATAAAACTGAAGTGTATTGCCGTAGATGATGAGCCACTGGCGCTAGATATAATTGAAGACTATGTCTCTAAAGTGCCCTTTCTGGAGCTCGTAAAAAGAACTGAGAATGCTATTGAAGCCTTGCAGCTTGTGCAGGCTGGAGGCATAGATCTAGTATTCCTTGATATTCAGATGCCAGAACTTACCGGTATTCAGTTCCTCAAAATAGCCGGCGGAAAAGCCAGCTTCATTCTTACCACCGCTTACTCCCAGTATGCACTGGAAAGCTATGACCTTAACGTGTCCGACTACCTGCTTAAGCCAATCGCCTTTGATCGCTTCTATAAGGCCGTAGAAAAGGTGCATAACCTGGTTAAAGTGAAAGATTATGCTGCACCGGTACAGCCTGTGGTAAAAGAAACACCAAAACCAACCGTGGTACAACCTGTGCAGGATTTCATTTTTGTTAAAACGGAGCACAAAATCCAGAAGATTGAGTTGGATGATATCCTCTACATAGAAGGGTTAAAAGATTACATCTCCATCTTTACCAAAACGGAGCGTGTCATTACCCTGCAGAACATGAAAAAGATGGAGGAGACACTACCTTCCTCGCAATTCATCCGGGTACATAAATCGTACATCATCTCTTTAGACAAGATCGAAAGCATCGAACGCAGCAGGATTACCATTTGCGGTAAAATGATTCCTGTTGGCGATACTTACCGCGATGAGTTTTTCCGTCGCATAGAGGGGAACAACATCTAATCTACCAGCGGCTGTTTAAGCACGCTGTGGATCGCTTCTTCCGCTTCGCGGGTAATCTGCTCTGGCGTTTTACCGAGCGTGTCTATAGGCTTTAAAACCGTCCAGCGTAGTTGCTCTCCCACGCTCAAAGGGAAGGCCCCATACTGCACAATCTTCCAGGAGTTTTCAATAGCAACAGGAATGACCATTGCATGTGGAGCCGCTTTAAGTAAGGTTGCAATGCCGCCAACTTTAAAAGGCTTCAGCTTGCCGTCCTTGGCACGTGTGCCTTCGGGGAAAATTACGGCCGACCAGTTATGCTCTTTCAATCGGCGCCCGAGTTTGATGATCTCCACGGCGGCTTGCTTGGTGTCTTTACGGTCGATGTTTGCACCGCCACCATACTTCAGATTGAAAGAGATGGACGGAATACCTTTCGTGAGCTCGATCTTGGAGATAAATTTTACGTGATGCTTGCGCAGGTGCCAGAAAAACGCAGGAATATCATACATGCTCTGGTGATTGGCGATAAAGATTTTGGGTACACCTGCAGGCAGGTCCTGCTCGTTGTTAAACGTTAGGGATGATCCCAGAAAGATCTGGCAATACTGTAAAAAGAAGTTCAGGTAATCTACCGACTTCTTATGGGCTTCATAGCCGAACCATCGGTGGCAGATCCACTGAATTGGGTGGAAGATCAGTAAGGCCAAACCAAAAAAGAGGTAGAAGATCGGGGAGAGCATATAGCCCAGTATTTTATTCATTGTTAATGGCTGAAATGATTTAAATTTTGCCCTCCTGGATCAGGATATAAGTTTTCATAATACCTGCAACACTCATGCTGTCGGTAATTTCGCCGTTCATCACCATGTTGAAAGCGTCCTTAAAAGGCAGTTTACGAAGGCTGAGTTGCTCGGTTTCTTCAGGTTGTGCTTCGCCCATGGTTAGGCCTGTAGCTACATAGATAATGGCTTCTTCATCGCTCACCGAATTGGATAAATGCATACGCTGAATTTCCTGCCAGTTTGTGGCCGTCATGCCGGTTTCTTCCAGCAGTTCACGTTTGGCGCTGTCTAGTGGTTCCTGTGCTAAGGGCCCTCCACCTTCGGGGATTTCCCAGCTGTACGCATCCAATGGAAAGCGGTGTTGACCCACCAGCCAGGTGTTGTACTCCTCGTCAAGCGCTACAATGCCAATGGCGAGATTTTTGAAATGCACTTTCCCATAAATGCCTTTGCCGCCGGAGCCATTAATTACATCAAATTCGGTTAAACCGATCCAGTTGTTATCATATACCTGCCGCTGAGCGGTGATGGTCCATGGGTTCGTTTCTTCCATGCCGCAAGATACAAAATCATCACATTCTATTCAATCTGCGCAAACATGGGTAAAGCAGGTAAGCTGCGCAGCATTTTCTCAGGAGATTGGTTAACAGTTGCTATGTGGTTGAACCGCGTTTGCGACGTATCCACACGTACAAAGCACGTAGCAACCACCTAGCAAGTACCTAGCAAATACGTAACAAAAAAAAGCCTGTTCTAAAAAAAAAGCCTGCACGATTTGTGCAGGCCTTTAGCATATCATCCGCTTCGCGGAAACTAAAAAGGTTTAGAATTGTTGCTCGTCATCTCCACCGCGCTGTTCCTGATCTCTTTTTGGCTTTTTAGCTGTAAAAGTTGTTTTACCAAAACGGTAAGAGTAGGTTAGGTTGGTCATGGTACCCTGCATGTATCTTTCGAAATCAACGATAGAGTTGTTGGCTTCTGTAGTCATGCTCCATCTTCTGGTGCTGAAAACGTCTCTTACGTTTAAGCTCAATGATGATTTTTTGTCTTTAAAGTCATACTTCGCACCGGCATCCACGCCATACATCGCATTGCGTTTACCTTGCGCCATCACTTCTGGTGCACGGTAATCTGCTCTTAGCTGCATGGTGATGTTGTATGGCAGGTTAAAGTTGTTCGTCAAGTTTGCATTCCAGGTAAATCCGGAACGTTCTACGATACCATACTGCGGTGCACCGTCTATTTTGCTTTGATACAAGTTCACGTTGGCCGTGAAGTTCCATGGTTTAGCCACGTCAACACGGCTGATCAATTCCAAACCTGTAGCAATATTGCGGGTTAAGTTTTGAGGCGTAGAAATGGTTACGCCTTGTGCATTAGGTTCTGAACGCACCCGTTGGATCAGATCGTTGGTTTGACGGAAATAAAGTGAACTGATGATAGACACTTTTTTGAAGTATTTACTGTAACCCAATTCAAAGGCATGCACATCTTCCGGTTTAAGGTTCGGGTTACCCTGATTCCACATCAACGGATCAGATACATCCAGGAATGGGTTGGTATCCCAGCCTCTCGGACGGTTTACACGACGGGTATAGCTTAATTGTACCTGTTGGTCGTTTTTCAGTTTCTGACTCACGAAAACACTTGGATACAGTCTGGTGTAAGCGATTTTACCAGGCGTGTAAATGGTGCTTCCGGTTTCCTGGAACCTGCCTGAAGTGGTATTTAATTCCGCATCTTCACCTCTCAAGCCTAACTGGTAACCGAAATTGCCAATCTGGTTCTGGTAGTTCAGGTATAAAGCGTGAATTTGCTCGCCGCTTTCGAATGCGTTTGAAACCAGGAAGTTTTTCTCATAAGCATCTAGTGAATCCAGGAAGGTGCTTGCATCAGTCATACTTTTTGAATCTCGGAATTGCGAGCGGTAACCTGCTTCAATGCGGCCGGCTGTACCAACTGGGCGCACATAATCTGCCTGGATATTGAAATTGCGGTTCCAGCCATCTCTCAGGTTACGCTCCAGTACCAGGTTGTTTAGATTTTGGTTAGTCTGGAAGTAAATATCTGTATTGTAGAACTGGAAGTTATCATTGTTACCTTCAGAGTAGTTCAGGTTAAAGGTTAATTCTTCTTTGGGTTTCTTAAACTTCTGTGCAAAGTCCAGGTTCAGATCAAAGCTATTGCCTTTACCTTCATTCTCATTGCGTCTGTTACTCAATCTAACTGGCGCATTGGCGGTGTTAAACTGGTTGATTAACAAAGTTTCCCTGCGATCATTATCACGCATGTTAAAGCCCCCGGAAAAGCTCACGATGCTTTTAGGTGCGAGGGTGTAATCGATACCTGCTTTTACGTTATGACCCTGATCGTGAGATCTGGAATCGGTATTCTGGTCGGCGAAAGCAGTACCTTCTGAAGTGGTATTTAAGTATTGAATGTTGTTAAATCCACCGCCAAGGCGATTTCCTGAACGGTAGCTGTAGTTTCCGAAAAGGTTTACTTTATTATTCTGAAAGCTTAAGCTGGTGTTTGCGTTGTAGTTATCGCGATTACCGGCACTTAGCGCTACGTTTCCGTTTAAGCCGAGTTTGCTGTTTTTCTTTAAAACGATGTTGATGATACCAGACTGCCCTTCTGCATCGTATTTAGAGCTTGGGTTGGTAATCACCTCTACGGTTTCGATGGAGCTTGCAGGAATGGATTGCAGGATCACCGATACATCACCACCCCCGATAAGGGAAGGTTTACCATCGATCAGGACACGTACACCAGCTGAACCTCTAAGGGATACATTGCCATCCATATCCGTTTGAACCGATGGCACGTTGGCAAGCAGGTCGGTTGCAGTACCACCTTCACTCACCAAACTTTTATCTACAGAAAAGACTTTCTTGTCAATACCAAGCTGCATGGCAGCTCTTTCACCCTGAATAACGACTTCGTTAAGCTCAGTACCTTTTGCAGCCTTCATTTTGATGGTACCCAGGCTGTAAACCTGATTATTGACCAATGTAATGCCATCGCGGACCATGGTCTGGAAGCCAACATAACTGATCTTGAAGGTATAGGTGCCTGCCGGAAGGTTTTTGATGGAAAGGTTACCCTCTGCATCGGTTTGTCCTGCGCGAACAGTTGCTTTGGTTTGGCTGTTTAATACAACTGCGGTAGCAAATGGAACAGCCTCATTGCTGCTTGCGTCCAGTACTTTAGCATTGATTTGTGCAGCGCCGGCAGTTTGTGCTAACGTTTCCAGCGTAGCTGCCGAAAGGGTTAAGGTTACTAGTAAAAAATGGTATAAGAACTTCTTCATCTAATCGTTACTTTATCTTGTCTTTTTAAGGTTGACAAAGTAACGGTGGTTAAGTTTAATATTTGATGGGTAACTATTTTATTACAGCCTTAAATACCTTTATTGAGGTAATATTCTTGTTAGCCAAAATAAAATTAGTCTACCGTCACGGTTAAACCTTCCTGCTGAAGAATTTTGCGATAAATTTCCATCTCGGTGTATGATCCTTCCAGAATGGAGCACTTGCCTTTGTTGTGTACTTCCCAGGCAATCTTTTCGGCCTGGCCCTCGGTGTAGTCCAGGTATTTCATCATACAATGGATCACATGATCAAAAGTATTTACATCATCGTTCCAAAGGATTAAACGGTTAGTCGTTTTAATTGAGCTCAGGATCTCCTCTAAAGTAAATGTTTCTTCTTCTGTTTCTGTAGCCATAAAACAAAAATAAGGTTAATTCGAATTAATGTGGCAGTTAATGTATTTTTAACATAAAAATCAATAAAAATCAGCTAAAATGCAAAGCTCTAGAATCGCCGGAATAGGATATTATGTGCCTAAAAATGTTTATACAAATGATGATCTGTCCAGGTTTATGGATACCAATGATGAATGGATACGGGAACGAACCGGGATTCAGGAGCGTCGCTTTGCCGATCGACTCGGGGAAACCACCACAACCATGGGTGTTGAAGCAGCAAAGATTGCTATTGAGCGTGCCGGCATTACTGCACAGGATGTAGATTTTATCGTTTTCGCGACTTTATCTCCGGATTATTATTTTCCGGGTTGTGGGGTATTACTGCAACGGGAAATGAAAATGAAGGAAGTGGGGGCGCTCGATGTAAGGAACCAGTGTTCAGGTTTCTTGTATGCGCTCTCCATTGCCGACCAGTACATTAAGACCGGGATGTACAAGAACATTCTGGTGGTTGGTAGTGAAAAGCATTCTTTTGCGATGGACTTTGACACGCGGAGCCGCAATGTATCGGTGATTTTTGGTGATGGTGCCGGAGCGGTTGTGCTGCAGCCAGCTCAGCAGGAAGGACAAGGGATCTTGAGTACGCACCTGCATAGTGATGGTGCTGATGCGGAGCTGCTGGCGATGTATTATCCTGGGGCACATGCCAACAAGTGGATGCCGGAGCAGCCGGGTTACCCGGATCAGGAGCTTGGCGGTTTATTCATGACCACTGAACAACTGGAAAGTGGGGCGGCATTGCCTTTTATGGATGGCCCTGCGGTGTTCAAGAAAGCGGTAGCGAAGTTTCCAGAGGTGATTAAGGAAGCGCTTGCAGCGAACAACCTTGGTGCCGGAGATATTGATCTTTTGGTGCCGCACCAGGCGAATTTGCGCATCAGCCAGTATGTGCAGCAGCTGCTTGGGCTAGCGGATGATAAGGTGTTTAATAACATCCAGAAATACGGGAATACAACTGCGGCCTCTGTGCCGATTGCCTTATGCGAGGCTTGGGAGGCTGGTAAAATTAAGGAAGGGGATCTGGTTTGCCTTGCGGTATTTGGATCTGGATTCACTTGGGCAAGTGCACTGATACGCTGGTAAAATTCTTTTACAAAAGGGAGTGTTAACTCCCTTTTGTTGCTCTTGTCATTTGCTCCAGCATGTCCCACATGTCGTTTGGAATGGCTTCCAGACCGTTAAACTGACCTGCGCCTTGCAACCATTCGCCCCCATCAATGGTAATCACTTCGCCGTTGATGTAAGCGGAGAAATCACTTACCAGGAAGGCAGCAAGGTTGGCTAACTCCTGATGATCGCCCACCCGTTTTAGTGGTACACGGTTTTTAAAATCGAACTTTTCTGCAAGGTCACCAGGTAAAAGTCGCTCCCAGGCACCCTTGGTTGGGAATGGCCCCGGTGCAATGGCATTGGTACGGATGCCGTACTTGCCCCATTCTGCGGCAAGCGATCTGGTCATGGCCAGCACTCCGCCCTTTGCACAAGCTGAAGGTACTACGTACGCGGAACCGGTAAAGGCATACGTTGTGACGATGTTGAGTACACTTGCTTGCTGTTTTTCTTTGATCCAGTGTTTTCCGAATGCCAGGGTACAGTTCACAGAGCCTTTCAGTACAATGTCAATGATGGAAGAAAAAGCGTTTGCGGAAAGCCTTTCTGTCGGGGAGATGAAGTTCCCGGCGGCATTGTTGATCAGGCTATCAACCTGGCCGAAGGCCTTGATCGCTTCCGCGAGTACATTTTCTACCTGCACATATTCTCTCACATCGCAGGCTACAGCCAGGACTTTGCCGCCTGTAGTTTGTTCCATCTCACGGGCGGTTTGCTGAATGACATCATCCTTTCTGCTGGTGATAACCAGGTTGGCGCCGAGCTTTAGGAAGTAAGTGCCCATGGCCTTTCCAAGTCCTGTGCCGCCCCCGGTGATTACGATCGTTTTTCCTTTTAAGGCATCATCCCTAAGCATTGGTTGGTTGTACATGTGCTATTTCTTTTGAAGGTTATCAATGATTGTTTTCAGAATGCTTCTTGTGGCAGGCGACCACCATTGTTCGAGCATTTTGTTGAGCGTTTCAGTCTGGTCTGCGGCAAGCGTTTGGATCACTTCCTGACGGATGTTGAGCTTGCTTTGCTGCCAGGTGTTCGCTTCAAAGGCCATATATTTTCGAGCCTTACGTTCTGCAGCGGTTAGGATGCTTTCGTGGTTTACGAGTTCATCTACCAGGCCAACTTTCAGCGCTTCATCCGGACTAAAGAGCTTGCCTTCGAGCAGGCTTCTGGACGCATCGGCCTTGCCCAGCCAGAATTCATACAGCTTGAAGATGCTAAACGGCACGATGATGCCTACTGGCACTTCGTTTAAACCGATGATGTACTTGCCTTCGGCCATCACGCGGGCGTCGCAGGCAATGGCGATGACACAACCGCCCGCAGGGCTATGGCCGTTAATGGCCGCAACAAGGGGCTTTTTGAACTTGCAAAGGTTAAGGGTAAACTGGAAGAACAGCTGCCAGAAGGAGCGGGTTTCCTCTTCGTTGTAGTGGTAAAGTTCTATTAAATCCAGGCCGGCAGAGAAGAAATGGCCTGTTCCGGTAATCATTGCGCCGCCAATGCTGGAGTCATTATCAATGTTCAGGATCATGTCGTTCAGCTCGGTGATCATTTCCCGGTTTAGCGCGTTCGACTTCCCGCGGTTTAGCGTAATGATCGCAAGGCGGTCTTTAACAGTGACTTTTATGGTGTTCATGATATCTGGTTAAATAAGAAAGCCTCAATATACAATTATTGAGGCTTTATATTCCTATCATGGAACCAGGTTAGAATTCATTCTTAAACATCATGCTCTCCACTGGTCTGGTGGTTTTGTTGCTGTATTTCGGGTTTTGCTTGCTGTTGTACATGGTTTCGATTTCACCTTCCACGGCAAAGTAGATCAGCTGGCCAATCGGCATACCTGCATAGATTCTTACCGGCTGCGCACAGGAGATTTCAAGCGTCCAGGTGTTGCAGAAACCGACATCACCTTTTCCGGCAGTAGCATGGATATCGATACCCAGACGGCCGGTGCTTGACTTGCCTTCTAGAAATGGTACATGGGCATGGGTTTCGGTGTATTCTACCGTTACGCCCAGGTAAAGCGTGCCAGGTTGCAATACAAAGCCGCTTTTGGGAATCTCGAAATGCACTACCGTATTGTGCGCCTTGGCATCAAGCACCCGGTCTTTGTAAGTAGCCAGGTATTTACCTAAATGCACGTCGTAAGAATTGGTACCTAAACACTCCGGCTTGAAAGGCTCAATGATGATTGTGCCCTTCTCAATTTCTTCTAGAATGCGCTTGTCTGATAGTATCATTTAATAAGATTTGCGCTAAATTATGGTTAATTTAGATACTTTTACATTGATTTTCTAAAATAGAGATGCCTGTAATTCTTAACAAGATCATTGACGAACATACCAGACTGGCGGTTTGGAAGATTGAGGAAACCGAGGAAGAACTCTTCCGCGGGCTGCAGTTGAAAGCGCATGAACTTGATTTTATTGCCTCGTTGAATAACGGAAAGAGATTGTTGCACTGGCTAAGTACCAGATTTTTACTACGCACCATGCTGCAGACCAACGATTATATTGATAGTCGTATGGATGATCAGGGCAAACCTTACCTCGTAAATGGCGATTACCAGATTTCCTTCAGTCACTCTTTCGATTATGCTTCTGTGATGATCAGTAAGGATAAGCAGGTTGGGGTAGATATTGAGCTGGTTAAAGACAAGATTCAGAAGATCAAAAACAAATTCTTAAAGCCTGCAGAGCTCTCTGGCTTGCCTGAGCAGGATAATACGCTGGCTTTGTACATTTGCTGGTGCGCCAAGGAAGCTATTTATAAGTGGTACGGCAAAAAAGGGCTGGAGTTTAAGAAACACATCGATATTTATCCCTTCGTACCGCAGGATGCTGGCGTGGTTAAGACGCGTGCGGTATTACCCGAAGGGGAGGTGATGCTGGACGTTGAATACTTTAAAGTTGAAGCAGATTACATGCTCGGCTACGTGGCTGCAGCTTTGTAACGGCTTAATTTTGCTAACTTTCTTCCTGGCATAAGCACCTGCAAAACTGCCAATGAATCTCGGGAATAGCGCGCAGGCTTAGTGCCAGTCTTATTCCTGAATAGAAACATAGGGATGAATAAAAAAGTAGAATTTATAGACTGGGGCCTGGTTGATTACCAGGAAGCCTGGGATAAACAGGATGAGATTTTCAGTAGCATTGTGGCACTGAAGAGCAAAAACCGCACGGACCATACGGACCTGGAAACGCCAAACTACCTGATCTTCTGTGAGCACCCACACGTTTATACGCTTGGAAAAAGTGGTCACCCGGAAAACCTGCTGCTTGATGAAGCTGGTCTTCAGGAAAAACAAGCTACCTACTATAAAATCAACAGGGGAGGGGATATCACCTACCACGGCCCCGGACAGATCGTGGGCTACCCGATCCTGGATCTTGACAACTTCTTCACCGACATCCACCTGTACCTGAGAACGCTTGAAGAAGCGGTTATTTTAACCTTGAAGGATTACGGAATTATCGCCGGTCGCTACCCTGGGTATACAGGCGTGTGGTTGGATGCAGACAATGAAAAAGCACGTAAGATCTGCGCGATGGGCGTTCGCTGCAGTCGCTGGGTAACGATGCATGGCTTTGCCTTCAATGTAAATGCGAACCTGGATTACTTCAAGAACATTGTGCCTTGCGGCATCGACGATAAGGATGTGACGTCTATGGAGCGTGAACTTGGACAGCCTTTAGACATGAATGTGGTTAAAGAGCAGTTGAAGATGCACATTGCCGCACTGTTTAAAATGGAGCTGCAAGGTTAAAACATCGGCTTAGCACTCCGGTAAACTGATCGGAATGTTTTTCGTTGCCAAACCACCATCGGAAGTTTCCTTGTACTTGGAGTTCATATCCTGTGCCGTTTCCCACATGGTGCTTACAACGGCGTCCAGACTTACTTTCGCCTGATCAGGATTGGTTTGCAGTGCCAGTTGACTCGCCGTAATCGCTTTGATAGCGCCCATGGTATTTCGCTCGATACATGGTATCTGTACCAGGCCACCGATAGGATCGCAGGTCATGCCCAGGTGATGTTCCATCGCGATTTCAGCTGCCATAAGCACCTGCCGCTGGGATCCACCCATTACTTCCGTCAGTGCTGCTGCGGCCATGGCTGAAGATACCCCGATCTCTGCCTGACAACCGCCCATTGCTGCGGATATGGTCGCACCTTTCTTGAAGATACTGCCGACCTCTGATGCACATGCGATAAACTGAATGATCTTGTCTTCTTTGTAACCGTCGCAAAAAACCATGTAGTATTGTAATACAGCTGGTATTACCCCTGCAGCACCATTGGTTGGTGCAGTTACAACGCGCCCGAAAGAGGCATTTTCCTCGTTCACAGCAAGTGCAAAGCAGCTTACCCAATCCAGAATATAGTTGAAGCCATTACCGCCTTTACGGATAGCTTCCAGCCAGCTTGGATAATCATGGTATGGCTGGTCTTTTAAAAGTTTTTTATTCAGTGCTGCGGCTCTTCGACCAACATTTAAACCTCCAGGGAGTTTGCCCGAGGTATGGCAACCTCGATAAGTACAGTCCTTCATAACATGGAAGTGCTGCAGAATACCTTGACGGGTTTCTTCCTCTGGTCTCCAGGATAGCTCGTTCTCCAATACCACCTCCGAGACTTTAAGTCCGGTGGTTAAACACCAGTGCAGCAGGTCAGCGGCTCTGTCTACCGGAAATGGGAGTTCCACTAGGGTCTTTTCACGGCCAGCTTCGCCCTCTTTAACCACAAATCCGCCGCCAATGGAGTAGTAGGTTTCTGAGAATGCTTTCCCATTCTCCAGGAATGCCTGGAAGGTTACGGCATTGGGGTGATAAGGCAGACTTTCGTTGTAAAGGAAGATCAGGTCTTCGTTGTAGTCAAAGCCCAGGTGTTTAATGCCAGCAAGATTAAGAATCTGCTGCTCTTTGATATTTGCAATGGTGCTGTCGATGGCATTTACATCGAAGGTCACCGGGTCTGCACCGGTTAAGCCGAGGAGTATGGCGACATCGGTTCCGTGCCCTTTGCCAGTTTTTGCCAGTGAGCCGTACAACAGGATCTTCACTTGCACTACATGGTTCAGGTGGTCATTTGCTTCCAGCGCTTGTGTAAACTGCTGCGCAGCACGCCATGGACCTAAGGTATGTGAACTCGAAGGACCAACACCAATCTTAAATATATCAAAAACAGAGATTTCTTCTCGAAGCATAAGCTTATAAAGCTAAACAGTTTATCTATTAATAACGCAAAAAAAGCCCCGCTAGTTGCGGGGCTTTTTAATATGGTTTGTTGGAAGATGATTACATCATACCACCCATACCGCCACCGCCCATTGGA
This sequence comes from Pedobacter sp. UBA2067, assembly GCA_002333205.1. Classification (GTDB taxonomy): domain Bacteria; phylum Bacteroidota; class Bacteroidia; order Sphingobacteriales; family Sphingobacteriaceae; genus Pedobacter. The sequence goes on along the minus strand of DDAD01000147.1, from coordinate 23,863 downwards.
GGCATTGCAGCAGCACCGGCATTGTCTTCTGGATCATCAGCCAATACGCATTCTGTTGTTAACAACATCGCTGCAATTGAAGCTGCATTTTCTAATGCTACACGACTTACTTTAGTAGGGTCGATAACACCAGCTGCGATTAAGTTCTCATATACATCAGTACGGGCATTGTAACCGAAGTCAGCACTACCTTCTTTAACTTTCTGTACAATGATAGAACCCTCAATACCAGCATTCTGGCAGATCTGACGAAGAGGCTCTTCTACAGCACGCTTAACGATAGCGATACCAGTAGTCTCATCATCATTTGATCCTTTCATACCTTCTAACGACTCAATCGCACGGATGAAAGCAACACCACCACCAGCAACGATACCTTCTTCAACAGCCGCACGGGTTGCATGTAAAGCATCATCTACACGGTCTTTTTTCTCTTTCATTTCAACTTCAGAAGCTGCACCTACGTAAAGAACTGCAACACCGCCAGCTAATTTAGCTAAACGCTCTTGTAGTTTTTCTTTGTCGTAATCAGAGGTTGTAGTCTCGATTTGAGCTTTGATTTGAGAAACGCGAGATTTAATATCTTCTGGCTGACCAGCACCGTTGATTACAGTAGTATTGTCTTTATCAACAACAACTTTCTCAGCAGTACCTAAGTAAGATAGGTCAGCATTTTCTAGTTTATAACCTCTTTCTTCAGAGATCACGGTACCACCAGTTAAGATTGCGATATCTTCTAACATCGCTTTTCTGCGGTCACCAAAACCTGGCGCTTTAACAGCAGCAACTTTCAGAGAACCACGGATCTTGTTCACTACCAAAGTAGCTAGTGCTTCACCGTCTAAGTCTTCAGCAATAATTAAAAGTGGTTTACCAGTTTGAACTTGTTTTTCCAATACTGGCAACAATTCTTTCATGTTGCTGATTTTTTTGTCGTAGATTAAAATGTAAGGGTTTTCTAATTCCGCTTCCATTTTATCAGCGTTGGTAACGAAGTATGGAGAAAGGTATCCACGGTCAAACTGCATACCTTCAACTGTTTTTACCTCAGTTTCAGTACCTTTTGCTTCTTCAACAGTGATCACACCGTCTTTACCAACTTTACCCATTGCTTCTGCGATTAACGAACCGATAACTTCGTCGTTGTTCGCTGAGATAGAAGCAACTTGTTTGATTTTGTTGTTGTCTTCACCAACAGTTTGAGATTGTTGTCTAAGGTTATCAACGATCGCAGTAACTGCTTTATCAATACCACGTTTTAAGTCCATTGGGTTGGCACCAGCAGCTACGTTTTTGATACCTGCAGTAACAATCGCCTGTGCTAAAACGGTAGCAGTAGTTGTTCCATCACCTGCAATATCAGCAGTTTTAGAAGCAACTTCTTTCACCATTTGAGCACCCATGTTTTCAATTGGATCTTTTAATTCGATCTCTTTTGCTACAGTAACACCATCTTTAGTGATTGCAGGTGAACCAAATTTCTTGTCGATAATAACGTTACGACCTTTAGGGCCTAAAGTTACTTTTACAGCATTAGCTAGAATATCAACACCTCTTTTCAGGGCGTCACGGGCTTCAACGTTATATTTTACTTGTTTTGACATCTTTATATATTTTTAAAAAATATTATTATTGAACTATAGCGTAAATATCGCTCTCACGCATGATTAGGTAGTCTTTACCATCAACTGGAAGCTCAGTGCCACCATATTTTCCGTAAAGAACAACATCACCAACTTTTACAGTAGGTTTTTTGCCTTCTGAATCTTCTTCCGAAACAGATACTACAGTTCCTTTTGATGGTTTTTCTTTTGCAGTATCAGGAATGTAGATACCCGATGCAGTTTTTTCTTCAGCCGCTGCAGGTTCAACGATAACTCTGTTCGCTGTGCCTGAAATGGGTTTAAGGTTTAATGCCATAACTTAATATTAATTATTTTTTAGTGTAAAAATTTAAATGTTATACCTCCTCCTACACAGTTTCTATGCCAAGGGGTTTTTGCTTGACAAATTTGCATTTGCTGTCAGCAAGCCATAAAAAACCTTGGTGAACTCGTGTCAGACTGTCAGAGCATTCTCATTTGTGCGAAAAGCAAAGGATTGAGAAATAAAAAAGCCCGTTAAGAGCTGGTCTTAACGGGCTTAAAAATCTTTACTTAGGACTACTGTGCCGGCTGCGCAGGTGTTTCTGCAGGTGCAGCGTTGTTGTTAGCAGGTGCAGGGGTGGTGCTTGCTGGTGCATTTCCAATTGGAGATGGTGCAGGCGTTCTGTTCAATTGTTCCTGAATTTTAGATTCTCCGGTTGAACCACCGTTACCAGTTTTAGCGATTGTTGTAATAGATAAGGTAATTACAACAACTACAGCTAACAAGATCCAGGTGCCTTTTTCTAGAACATCTCCTGTGCGCTGTACGCCGAACATGTTACTGGCTGACGATCCTGCAGCTAATCCACCACCTTTAGGGTTCTGGATCAATACAAAGATTGCTAAAGCGACACAAATAATGATCAATAGAATAATTAAAAAAAGCATAGTCTGTTATATGGTTAAATTTTCTTTTTTATAG
>DDAD01000147.1:20784-21238 GCA_002333205.1 Pedobacter sp. UBA2067 | reverse complement strand
GGATAAGATCGGCAAAGTAACGGCTTTTTTCCGGAAACTTCAAACTTAATTTTTCATAAGTATCTATGGCCTTGTGGTAAAGCATCTGCTCGATGTAGATCTTCGCCAGGGTCTCCGAAACGAGATCATTGTGGTCTTCAGCGCTGCGTTTCGCCTTGTTTTCCGTGTCGATCTGCTCTGGTCTTGGGGGAGTAATCTGAGGATCTTTCTTGATAAATTCATCAATGATCTTCGCATCCTTAGGATCTGCCTGGTGCTCCGGAACGTTGTTCAGGATTTCCTCTGCATTGAAAGGACTTTGAATATGGAAAATGTGCTCTACATATTGCTGATGCAGTTCACTCTGTGTTTGCCTCTTCGGTGTTGCATACGGTTGGAAGATCGTAGAGTGTTCTTTCCGCGTTTTCGCCAACCACCACAAGAAGGTGTAAGGAAGTGTGTCGTCATCGTAATT
>DDAD01000147.1:0-20703 GCA_002333205.1 Pedobacter sp. UBA2067 | reverse complement strand
TGCTGTTTAGCCCAGGCTGGTGCTGCAGGTACAGAAAGCCCCTGATTGCCGGGATCCAAATGTTCAGCCGGTGCTGAATTGTTTTCCAGGCCGTTTACTGAAGCACCATCTTCAGTTTCCTGGTTTCTAACCTGAGCTTTATCGTCCGCAATAAACTTCTCCTCAAAAGTAAAGAAGTCTGTTGCAGCAATATTCTCGACGAAGTTATCTTCTAAAGTTTCAATAACCGGAGCCTGACTAGCTAAATGCGTTTCAACTGCAGGCGATTCATAGTCGTGACCATCTACTTCCGATATCTCCTCGAATATTTCCAGTGCATCATTGTCCTCCGCAGTTAATTGTTCAGGCCGGTCTGCGGATGATGTCCGGTCTTCAGACAATGCCGCCTGATCGTAGTCATGAATGTTTATTTCTGATATTTCTTCGTAGGTGGCCTGATCGTCACTAGGAGCATCATTTACCTCTTCAACGCTGTAAATTTCTTCTGGCTGTTCAGGGTCGGTAGCACCAAACGCGTAAACTTCTTCCAATAAACTTGCAGCTTCAAGGGTTGTCGCTTCATCAAAAATGGACTTGTCTTCAAAAGCGGCTTCTTCCACAGCAGGAGGTTGTTGCTGTGGTTCGATAGAAACTATGGGTTGCAGGACCGACTTCCTGTGCAGATACTGGTGCAACATGGCGCCATTGGTGTACAAAGCGGTGGTTGTTAGTGTGTGTTCCGCTTCTTCGGTTTCCATGGCGAGCTTTGCAAGAATCAATCGCAATGGCTGGAAATAGGGGTACAGCTCCACCAATTTCCTCAACAAAGGAATATCCGAATGGCCTAGGCTATCCGGATTATTGATGATAGAACTAAGCTGTTTTTTATGGTCTATTTCCTGCTCCACGTTGCTAAGATACAATTATTACCATTGAGCAAAAGCCCTGTTAAAAATATCCTCAGTCAACTGCGCATTGATATCTTTGATCAATTGCGGCTCAAGTGACTGCAGGCTAGAGCCTGAAAGCACGAAATCCTNNATCTTGTAAACGACTCTTCAAAACTTTGTTTAGCATCGATATTGTTCGTGTATTTCACGTTTACAGTAATCGATAGCCTGTTTGAACCTTGTGTATTCGAGTTCATCTGGTTGTTGTCGGTGAGCGTAACCGGACGAATTTCATAGTTCGTGATCCGGCCTTCAAATATCGCATGGCCATCGTTCTGCACAATGCTCAACCGCGACTGGTTTCTGATCCTGGTACGCAGATCCTCTGTAAACTGCTGGCTTAGGTAAGGTACGACCAAAGGTGCATTGTTTTCGAAGAAGTTCACCGTTACTGTCTTCATCTCCGCCGGAATTGAAGCCCCATTGAACTTGATTGAACAAGCATTAAATAGCGCAACAACCGCAAATAGCAGGATATATATCTTCTTCATCATTAATTTAAGTTCAGTTCTTTAATCTTGCGATATAGTGTCCGCTCAGAAATACCCAGCTCCTGTGCTGCAAACTTCCGCTTGCCTTTGTGCTTTTTTAGTGCCTTTTTAATCAGGTCAGATTCCTTATCCACCAACGACAATGACTCTTCCACTTCCTCCGCCTCATGTGCGTAGTTGTAGTCCATTGGTACATTTGGTGCCGGCTTATTAATTGTCAGCGCCTGAGGTTCAAATTTCGGGCGGTCAATTTCCTGATAAAGCTGGTTAATGTAATGCGGATTATCCTCCATGATGTGCGCCGTGTTGCCGCCACTCTGGATGATCTCCGCTACAAGCTTCTTCAGATCAACCATGTCCTTCTTCATGTCAAAAAGAACCTTATAAAGGATATCCCTTTCGGTAAAATCTTCCTTATTGTTATTCCCATTGATGGCCATTGGCAGGTTAGCGCCACTTTCATTCGGAATATAGTTCAGCAATGCCGCTGCCGTAACATTACGATCCTTTTCCAATACGCAGATCTGCTCGGCAATGTTCTTCAACTGTCGCACGTTACCTGGCCAGCTGTAGTTGCTCAATACCTGAATAGCATCAGGTTCAAGCTGTATGCCCGGACTGCGGTACTTATCACTAAAATCTGCGGAAAATTTGCGGAACAATAAATAGATATCCTCTTTTCGCTCATGCAACGCTGGAATGCGCAAAGGCACCGTATTTAGCCTGTAGTAAAGGTCCTCACGGAACTTACCATTCTTCACACGGTTATAAACATCTACGTTTGTCGCCGCAATAATACGTACATCCGTTTTTTGCACCTTGGAAGATCCAACGCGCAGGTATTCCCCACTTTCCAGGATCCTCAGCAAACGTGCCTGCGTACCCAATGGCAACTCTGCCACCTCATCCAGGAAGATCGTTCCGCCATTGGCTACCTCAAAGTACCCCTTACGTGCCTCATGTGCACCGGTAAAGGAACCTTTTTCGTGACCAAACAATTCCGAGTCGATCGTGCCCTCTGGTATTGCACCACAGTTCACGGCAATGAAAGTACCATGTTTACGCGCACTCATCTGGTGGATGATGTGCGAAAACACCTCCTTACCACTACCACTTTCACCGGTAATTAAAACCGACATATCCGTAGGTGCAACCTGTCTCGCTATATCTATTGCCCGGTTTAGTAGCGGTGAGCCGCCAATGATCCCGAACCTGTTTTTAATATCCTGTACGTCCATAATTACTTCGCAATTCTACCCAAAAGGGTCGCTGATGTACAACGTTCAATAATTACATTAACATATTGCCCTGGTTTAATCTCCTCCGTTGCCGGGAAAACAACCATCGCATTCTGGTCGTTACGACCGCAATAATCTGTTTTTGATTTCTTAGAGGTCCCCTCTACCAAAATACGCAGGGTTTTACCCACATTCTGCTGTAACCGGTACAACGAAGTTTCCTGCGCTTTCTGCAGGATCTCTGCCAAACGGCGTTTCTTTACTTCCTCAGGTACATCGTCCACCAATTTCCTGGCAGCCAATGTTCCCGGACGCTCCGAATAGCTGAAGGTAAAGGCGAAATCATAACCTACATAGTCCATCATGCTAAGGGTTTCCTGGTGCTCTTCTTCCGTCTCCGTGCAGAAACCTGCGATGATGTCTGAAGAAATTGCACAATCCGGAATGATCCTTCTAATCGCATCCACGCGGTTCATGTACCACTCCCTGGTGTAGGTGCGGTTCATCAGTTCCAGCACACGGGTACTGCCCGATTGTACCGGAAGGTGTATATAGTTACAGATGTTGTCGTATTTTGCAATGGTATAAAGTACCTCGTCGGTGATATCTTTAGGGTGAGAGGTCGAGAAACGGATCCTTAAATCCGGGCTGATCAAAGCAACCATTTCAAGTAATTGTGCGAAGTTCACCTGGATCTCCCCAAATTCAGCACCTTCAGTACTTCTCCACTTGTACGAATCCACATTCTGACCCAGCAAGGTTACTTCTTTGTATCCACGATCAAATAGGTCCTGTGCTTCCGCCACGATCGAATACGGGTCCCTGCTACGCTCACGGNNCAGCCTTTCCGCCATACAGCCCAGAACACCAACAATAAGCTTTGGATTACGGCGTTTCTCCACGCCAAACTGCGACAAACGGTTGCGTACCCTTTGTTCAGCGTTTTCCCTGATGGAGCAGGTATTAATGAAAACTAAATCTGCCTCTTTATAATCACCTGTTGTTTCAAAACCGTTATCACCTAAAATCGAAGCCACGATCTCGCTGTCTGCAAAATTCATCTGGCAGCCATAGCTCTCAATGTACAGTTTACGTGCATTTTGAAGCTTAGGCGTATCAATTATTAAAGCTTCACCCTGGCGTGCTTCATCGTGTGTCTTATCTGCTAGCTCTAATTCAATCATTGCTGTATGCTTTATTACTGAAATACAAAATTAAGCAATTAATTTTTAAAATGACAAAGTGTCAGATTTAAAAGGGTGTTCAAACATTTTGCTTTTGATTTTCCTTATTATACTGTAAATCAATGAAAGCTGCTGCATGACGAACCTCAACCCAAAGACTAAAAAGCTCCTGAAATGGATCGCAGGCGGCTTAATTGCGTTACTGGTAATTGTTGTTACCGCTTCCATCTACATCGCAGCTAAGTGGAAGCCTTTCCTGACGGATAAAATCAAAACAGGCATCTATGAGGCTTCAGACCACTTGTACAACATAGATTTTACAGACCTGAACTTAAACGTCCTTACCGGTACTGTTGGTCTTGATAGTGTACGTCTTTATCCAGATACTTCGGTCTTTCATGCGCTTCGAAAGAAAGATGTAGCACCTGTACATTTGTTCGAAATCAAACTCGCTAAACTCAAACTCACCCGGATCAGCATTCTGGAGGCCTATTTCAAAAAACGCATTAACATGAATGCGATTGTGCTGGATNNCATGCTTCGCTTTAATGTTAAAGCCCAGCCAGATACAACGAAAACGGCGACAAACCTTTACCAGAAGATTTCCAAGTCACTAGAATCCGTTCATATCAGAAGTATCAAAGTACTCAATGCCGACTTTGATTATATCAGAGGGGAGACAGGTACAGTGTTAAATGCCGTTAAAAAGCTGAATGTCAGTGTTACCGATGTCCTCATTGATAGTGTGTCTCAGCACGACAAAGAACGTTTTTACTACAGCAAAGATGTTGCTTTTGAGCTAATTGGATATGAGTCAGTTAGTAAAGACAAGATGTACACCATCAAGGTGGATACACTTAGTGGCTTTGCAAATGCCGGGGATATCAGGATGAAAGGCTTTCAAATGATACCGATGTACCCCGATCTGCAGTTTAGCAGGAAGTACAAAACCCAGCGTGACCGATATGATCTGAAATTCCCGACCATTGCATTTAGTGGGCTGGACCTGGAGCGTTTCAATGTTGAAGGGCGTTTGTACGCAGAAGCGCTAACCATTGCTTCTGCCAAAGTCAAGATTTTTATGAATCGCGAGCTGCTCCCTTCAAAGGAGAATAAGAGCCGCAACTTCCCGCACATTGCCCTGCAAAGGGTAGAGCTGCCGCTGATCATTGACACGGTAAACCTGAAAAACGTTGACGTGGCTTATACCGAATACAACCCCATTGCGCAGGAGCGCGGTACTGTAAACATCGATAATCTTACCGGGACAATAAAGAATGTCACCAATGATTCCCTTCAGAAAGGTAAAAATGCCTTCATGGCGGCTGATCTTAAAGCAAGAATCATCAAAGCAGCAGATCTCGATGCACATCTACGCTTTAACCTGAATGCCAGGGATGGCGCCTTTACCTTCCGCGGTAATATTGGTGCCATGAATATGCCAGCACTTAATCCGCTTGCTTCAGCGTTAGGGCTGGTAAAAATCGAAACTGGTAACATTCAAAAAGTAGAATTTGACATCAAGGGAAATGCAGTGGGTTCTACAGGTAGCCTGAAGATGCAATACAACAATCTCAAAGTTCAGCTGCTTAAGGAAGGTGAAGACGGCGAAGCGCCGAAGAAGAAAGGACTGCTATCTTTCCTGGCAAATAAGTTGGTTATAAAAGATTCGAACCCGGAGAAAGGGGAGGCTTTGCGTGTTGCGCCGGTACAGTTTACCCGATCACCATCCCAGTCATTCTTCAGTTTACTATGGAAAAGTGTTTTTTCCGGCATCCGCGAGACAGTTGGAATTGGCTTTATCAAACCGAAGAGCGCAGCCAAATCACACGAAAAAATAGAAGAGAAGCTCGAAGATCGTAAGGAAGAACGTAAAGAAAAACGGGAGAAGAAGCGGGAAGAAAGAAAGCAGGCACGAGCGGAAAAAAAGTAGTAACTTTTAGCCGCCTATGTCAGATAATGCGCATAAAAACTTCCGTATCGTTAAATACATCGCAGCCATTCTACTGCCGATATCTGTCTTCGCTACCGCATGTTCCTGGTACTATTCTGAGAAGCTCCGCCCGGTGATTACCAGCGAACTTAAAGGCCTGGTTTTTACCGCCACCGACAGCCTCTATCACATCGAATTCTCCACCATCCGTACCAACTGGATCACCGGAAATGCCTCACTGTATGATGTGAACATCATACCCGACACCATGGCCCTGAAACGCCTGCACCTGAAACAAACCGGTCCAAACAACGTGTATACCATCCGGGTAAAACGGCTGATGATCCGGGGCTTTCACCCCTTTACGCTCTACAGAAAAAACAAACTGCAGATCGATGAGTTGCTATTCCTACGCCCAGATATCACTATGGTTAACAAGCAACAACCCTATAACGAAGGTAAACCACCAAGACCCAGGTATAATCCTTACGACTACATCTCCAGGTACCTGGCAGAACTGCAGGTGAGCAACATCAACCTGCGCGACATCAAGTTTAAATACATCAACAACAACGGCAATAAGCCGGTGGCAGACTCCCTGTCCAACCTGAACATCACGCTAAAAGACTGGCTCATTGATGCCAAGTCTGCTGAAGATCCCAAACGGTTGTACCTGCTCAAGGATGTTGTGCTCAGCATGAATGATTATGTATATCGTAGTCCCGATAGTCTATACCATATTAAAATGAACAAGCTGGACTTCCGGGCAACCACCGGACGCTTAAAGATCAAGCAGTTCACGGTTGTGCCACAGCACCCTGAAATGGAGTTCTCAAAAGCTGCCGGATATGGCAAGAACCGTTTNNTTCTTTTAATGAGATCAGCTTGAGTGGTATAGATTTTCCCCTCTACATATCCCGCCAGGAACTGTTCGCGAAGGACATGCAGGTCAATAATGGCTTTGTTGCTGTCTATAACTCCAATACGCTGCCTGGCAAAGGGATGCCTAAAAAGGGACAGTTTCCACATCAGTTACTGCAAAACATCTATGGTACTTTAACCGTGCAGAAACTATACCTGAACGATATCGATTTTAGTTACGCCACCTACAACCAACGAAGTAAACAGAAAGGCAGTTTAACATTCAATAAGACCTCTGGAATAATCAGCAACTTGACGAATGCGCCGAAGTACAAGGCACTGAATCCGGTGATGACGGCAAAGCTGCACAGCAAGTTTATGGACAAGGGCGCCTTGGACGTCGACTTTAAGTTCCACCTAACGGCAAAGAATGGTTTTTTCAACTACAAAGGGCATCTGCGAAACATGGATGGCCGGCTGCTAAACAAGATCACCAGGCCGGTGGCCATGCTGCAGATTAAGAGCGGTTATATTGATGATTTGCGTTTCGACATTCGTGCTAATGAAGACCTGGCACTGGGTACGCTCGACTTCAGGTATCACGATCTTGGCGTTAGACTGCTCGAGCCTTCCGAAGATTCAGACCGCTTGGTGAGTAAGGGCTTCATGTCTTTCCTTGCAAATAACCTGATCATCAATTCCGGCAATCCCGATCGGGATGGACATTTTGTATCCGCAAAGATCAACTACCAGCGACCAGCAACAGCTTCCTTCTTCAGCTTTATCCATAAAAGCTTGTTTCAAGGCATACGGCACAGCATCGGATTTACCGTGGAAAAAGAAAAAGAGATCAAAGCGCAGATTGAAAAGTTTGAAAAGATGAAAGCAGATCGCGAGCAACGGCGTGAAAACCGCAGAAAGCGGAACTAACAAAAAAGCCCTTGAAAGAACTCCAAGGGCTTTTTGCAATATTAAAGGTTTTTAGTTCGCCAATGAAGCTGGCATCGGTTTGTTCAACAAGTTCTCATAATAGAAGCGGAAACGCTCAGCGCGATCATGTGGTGTTTTAACACCACCCCAACCATGACGACCACCAGGATAGATCATCAGCTCAAAGTGCTTGTTTGCATTCTGCAATTTGTCGATAAACTGAATGGTATTCTGCATATGAACGTTATCATCCATATCACCATGCATTACACGTAGTAAGCCTTTGTACTGATCTACGTAAGTTAACACAGAAGCATTCTTGTAACCTTCAGGGTTTTCCTGTGGCGTATCCATAAAACGTTCAGTATAATGGCTGTCGTATAGCTCCCAGCTGGTAACCGGTGCACCCGCATAACCAAAATCAAACACGTCAGCACCATAGGTTAAAGCCATACAAGTCATGTAGCCACCATAGCTGTGACCTGTGATCAATAGTTTTTTACCATCAACCCAAGGTTGTGATTTCAACCAGCGACCAGCGGTCATATAATCTTTCATCTCCCATTTACCAAGGCTACGGTGCATTAAAGCAACGCCTTCCTTCCCAAACTGGCCTGAAGCACGGTGATCTACCGCAATCTGGATCAGACCTTCATTTGCCCAGTACTGCGGTGCAGTGCCTTTCCAGGTGTTGGTTACCGTACCTGCATTTGGTCCGCCATAGATGCTGAACACCACAGGATACTGCTTCGTTTTATCAAAACCAGTAGGGTAGGTGATTACGGCCGGAAGGTTGTAACCATCATCCGTGGGAATGGTGATCATTTCCGTTTTACCGAATTCATAAGAAGCGAAATCCGCAGATTTGCTATCGCCGAGTTCTTTGATAATCTTACCAGTGTTGTCTACTAACGTCCTTTTCTGTGGCGTAGAAACATTCGAGTAGGTCGTAATAAATTTGCTGCCATCCGGAGCCATCTCCACCTGATTGCTGTATTCACCGAAAGTTAAACGTTTCAGGTTTTTACCATTATAATTTACACGATAGAAATCGGTACGTGTAGAAGCCTCTTTACGTGCCATAAAGTAAACCACTTTATTTTTCTCATCTACATGAACCAGTTTGGTAACCTGCCATTTGCCGCTGGTAAGTGGATTCACAAGTTTGCCACCTAATGTGTACAGGTAGTAGTGTGACCAACCAGTCTTGTCACTTCTCAGGATATAGTGTTTTTTATCCTCTAAATAGGTAATGCGCTCATCAAAATCAAGGTCAACCCATGACTTCTGTTTCTCATCATAGATCTCCTTTTTCGCGCCGGTAAGCGGGTTTACTGCGTAGAACTTCAGGTTATCCTGACCACGGTTCAGCCATTGCACCATCATGCTGCTGCCATCGTAGCTCCAGTATGGCGTACCAAAATACTGGTCATCCTTAGGGTTAAAGTCTGCCCAAACTACTGCACCACCTGTTGCGGGCACAAACCCGATTTTTACCTCCGGATTTGAATCACCTGCTTTAGGGTAGCGGGTCTTTTCTGTATAGCCATGCTGACCGGTAGACCCATAGATCGGGAACATCGGTACTTTGGTATCATCAAAGCGCATGAAAGAAATGTGTTTGCTATCTGGCGACCACCAAAAAGCTTTATACTTTGTTGCGCGGCCTAAAATCTCTTCAAAATATACCCATGAAGAATAACCGTTATAGATCACGTCTGTACCGTCATTGGTATAACGGATTTCTTTACCGGTTGCCACATCTACGGCATACAGGTCGTTGTTGCGGGTAAAGGCTACATATTTCCCATCAGGAGAAAGGGTAGGGTTCTTCTCCTCGTCTTTGTTGTTCGTTAAACGTTTCGGGGCATCTTTTCCATACTGGATGAAAACATCAGCCTCTTTCACCATTCCATTCACATTGCTTTTTGGTGGTGGTGTATAGCTTTCCTTCTTGCCGGTTTTTACGTCAACCGCCTTCAGGCTGCGGTCCTTTATATCCATTTCGATGTAGTGCTGCGCATCGGCCCAGCCCGTAACCGGGTTTAAAGGAACAGTTAAAGAAGGTTGATTTCCCAGGGTTTGCTGCTGACTTAATCGCTTAAGCTGCGCCTGAGCAGGCGACAAATAAAGCAAGCCGGCAGTTAAGGTAAACAGTAAAGTTTTATTCATTTTTTAGACAGTTTAAAGGCTGAAAGTAAGAAGTTAAAGCCATGCGGCAAAATATGTTTGATAGATGTTACCAATAAGACGTAGCCTGGCAATAACAAAAAAGGCATCCGCCTGGGATGCCTTTCAATATCATGCTGAAAGAGGATTAGATGATCCAGTTCCAACCAAACTCGTCAGGCACCAGGCCATAACGGATGTCATTTACTTTTTTCGCAATCGCTGCAGATACCGGACGATTAGCCGGATCATTCAACGTATGGATGGTCCCGTTGAAACCAATCTCCGCAATTTGGGTGATCGTAGCTGCAGTACCCACGGCAAAGGCTTCGGTAAGTGCACCAGTGCCAATCTTCTCAAGCACTTCTTCAACTGAAACACGGCGTTCTTCGATGCCATAACCCAGGCTTTTCGCAACTTCCAGTACAGTATCTCTGGTTACACCATCCAGGATAGTTTCACGAACCTCTGGAGTTACAATCTTGTTGTCCATTACGAACATTAGGTTTGCTGTGCCAGATTCTTCTACATATTTATGCTCTTTGGCGTCAGTCCAGATCAGTTGGTCGTAACCTTCTGCCTGTGCCTGCTGTGTAGGTAGCATAGACATGGCATAGTTACCAGCAGTTTTCGCTGCACCAACACCACCATCTGCACCACGGGTATAGTGGGTTTCAATTTTAACACGCAATGGCTTGTTGTAGTATGGACCAGCAGGCGTAGTAAGTACTACAAACTTATAGTCTGCAGAAGCTTTAACGCCCAAAACAGCATCCATAGCGAAAAGCGTAGGACGGATATAGAGTGAGTTATTTGCTGCACCTGGAACCCAATCCCTGTCCAGGTTAATCAATGCAGCAATACCCTGCATAAATACCTCCTCAGGAATAGTTGCCATCGCCATTCTGGTTGCGGATTTGTTGAAACGGGCGAAGTTCTTGTCAGCGCGAAAAACACTAATGCTACCATCAGGAAGGCGGTAAGCCTTCATGCCTTCAAAAATTGCCTGACCATAATGAAGCGCTGAAATCGCAGGGCTCATTGCGATTGGTCCATAAGGCAGAACCTCAAAGTTTTTCCACTCTCCGCCAATGTAGTCTGCAACAAACATGTGGTCGGTGAAAACTTTACCAAAAGGCAGGTCGGTTAACTCGGTTTTTGCGAGTTTAGACTGGCTGGTTTTGGTTATCTTAATATCTAAAGTATCTATCACTGCGGTAAATTCTAATTCGATACAATATTAGGGAAAAATATATTTCAATGCAGNNTTGTATTCTACCTGCTTACCGCATCCATATACATTTGCCCAAATTTATAGCAGACCTGGATTTAGAATGCTGCTCTAAGTAGCGTTATTCATGTTTTTGTACTAGGCACGGTAAACCAGAAAGTACTCCCTTTTCCTATTTCGCTTTCTACACCAATTCTACCATTATGTTTCTTAACAATCTCCGCACTAATGTATAAGCCGAGTCCAAGTCCTGAGTACTGTACTCCGCTATAATCTACCCGGTAGTAGCGGTCAAATAAATGGGCAAGCTTGTCTTTAGAAATTCCGGGACCGTTATCTTTTACGGAAACCTTAACCCAATCTCCCAGATCTTCAACGATCAGATAGATCTCTCTCTGGTTTGGCGCATATTTAACTGCATTGTTAACCAGATTAACCACCACCTGATCTATGCGCAGTTCATCAGCCCACATTTTAAGGCTGCGATCTCCTTGCAGAATAAGTTCATGTTTCCCGCCGATTCTAATATGGTGGCAACACTTTTCAAGCATCTCTACAATTGTAAACTCGGAATAGTTCAAATGAAGTTGGCCCTGGTTTGTTCTTGTCGTATTTAACAGATCATCGATCAGGTAGGTAATCTTTTCCACACTGATGTTAGCCTGGGTAATCAACCTGGGTACTACCGGATTCCCCAAATCATTTTTTTTACGATCTAAAAGCTGAAGTGCTCCCTTTAAAGATGTTACCGGGGTTTTAAGCTCATGACTGGCAATACTTAAAAAATCATCTTTGCGCTGCTCCTCGGTTTTACGCTGGGTGATGTCTTGCACAATTCCCGAAAAGTTCCCCTTTCCACTCTCGTTTTCATAAAGTTTACCTGTGGCACGTACCCACCTGATTGTTCCATCCCGGAAGCTTTTTAGTGGATATTCAATGTCGTAAGAAGCAGCATCTGATATGGCATGCTCAATGGCCTGGATCACATCCGCTCTATATTCTTCCAGTATTTGACCAGTAGCTGCTGCAAGGGTTACTTCGTCAGTTTGGTAAAAACCAAAAATCTCCTTTAACCTTGCCGATGTCTTTAGCTCTCGACTTGATAAATCTACATACCATGTTCCTAGCTTCGCTGAATCAACAGCAAGGCGAAGTCTACTTTCCGCCTCCTCTATCAGCTTTCTTGAACGTACCTTTTCAGTCACATTAACCACTGTTGAGATAACCCCTACCGGATTTCCAATCCTGTCCTGCAAAGGCTGACAATAATAATCAATATAAAACGTGCGATCTTCACCTGTGACCTTATCCTTATAAGTCACCACTTTCTCCGGATCTTTAAGCGGCTCACCACCTTCCAGTACCTGTTTCCAGATTGCAGGATAAACCTGATCTTTTAATTCAGGAAACACCGCAAGCATAGGCTTACCCAATACCTCCTCTTTGCTTCGATTCCAAAACTTTAACAATGCCGCGTTTGTCGTGGAAATAATTTGCTCAGGCCCCATTAGTACGACTACAGGTATTGGAAGTTCACTTAAGATCCTGTTTAAACGATTTTCACTTGATTGAAGATCCAGGTTTGTAATCAGTAGGCGTTCCTGTGATTCGTTTAATTCTTCGTTGATTGAAGTTAATTCTTCATTAAGCTGCTGAACCTTTTGTCTTGCGATGACCTGTTCCGTGACCACATTTGCAGTAACCATTATACCACTGGTAACACCGTGCTGATCTTGCAAAGGCTTATAAACAAAATTTAAATATACCTCTTCCAGGTTGCCGTTTTGCTCAAAAAGAGCTTTCGCCTCAACGCCATAGTGTGGTTTTCCGGATGTATATACCTCATCCAAAAGCCGAAGAAAATTTTGTCCTGCAAGTTCAGGCAGCGCTAGGTAAAGTCGTTTGCCAATGACATCTTCATTTTTACCCCATACTTCTAAAATCTTTTTATTTGCTATTTCAATTATCAACTCTCTGCCCCTAAGAACCGCTATGGCAATGGGTGCATCAGACAGCAAATATCGTAACCTGCTTTCTGAATCAGAAAGTGCTGCAGTTCGTGCTTCTACCCTGCTTTCCAGGTCACTATTAATCTCATATAGACTATTCTGAACCGCCTCCAACTCTTCATTAGTTGCAGAAAGTTCTTCGTTAGCTGCAGCCAACTCTTCATTAAGCGCCTGCTCCCGCTCAAATAACTCCTTACGCTCCCTTGAGCGCTCAAGCTCCTTTCTACTGTTGATTTTCTCGGTAACGTCGGTTGCCGTGTGGAAGATGGCATATACTTTACCCTCGCTATTTTTTATGGCACGGTAAGCATAATCGAAATAGTATAACTGAAGTTTGCCATCTACAACCAGTTCAGCAGCAATAGCCTCACCTACGTCGTCTATCCCTGATCTCCAGACCTTTTGAAGCATTTTAACAAAGGGCTGATTTTCTATTTCAGGTAATGCATCGGAGAGTGTTCTTCCAACTACCTCAGGTCCTTTTCCCCAGGATTTAAGCATAGCTGGGTTAGCAAGCTCAATAAGTATTTCGTCGCCTGAATATACAGCTGTAGGGGTCTGCGAAGTACAAAGGATTTCTAGCAGGCTGTTTTTGTTCAGTCTTTTATTATGATTCATGCTTAAATTTTAGTGCAAAGTAGTTGTCTTTAGGTTCAATAAGTTTAGCGATCCTGTTTTGCAGATCATCAATGTCAAATGGCTTTGCAATACAATCATCCGCATAAGTCCATTCTTTCATTTTCTCTACCTGAAAATTGGCGGACATTATCAGAACTGGACCATGGGCGGTAAGTGAATCTGTTTTAAGGTGCTGGCAAATTTCAAGTCCGTCACCATCTGGAAGGATAACATCGAGTAAGAAAAGCACTGGCTTTAGCCCAGGTATCATATTGTTAAATTCTTCAAGAACACAAATAAGATCGTTCATTAAAAAATCAGCAGTAAACAACTTGAAAATTCAGCATCGTTAAAGTAAAACTCCCTGCAAGAAAGTTTTGTTTGTTAAAATTGGCATTTCAGCTTAGGCTAAATGTTGTATTTGACTATTCTTTGATTGCTCTTAAGCTGAAAGAATAGCTGAATCTGGGATTAACTTTGAATGTTTTCTATAGCTTACCAAGGTGTATTATTTTGCTTGTTGACTCATCACATCTAAAACTTTTGAGACAAAAAAATCCAGATCAAAGGGTTTTTGTATAAAGGCATTAGCTTTGCCCTGATTAAGAGCAACATCTCCTTGCGCATGGGCCGACATAATGATAACCGGAATTTTGGAAGTATTAGCATCATTTTTAATGACTTTACTGATATCTATCCCATTACCATCGGGTAACCTAACATCTAATATGATAAGATCAACATTTTCTTTTCTTGTCCGTTTATGGAATGCGCTAGCATTTTCAAAAGTTTCCACGGTATAATTAGCATCTTCTAACAGGTATGCTACAACATACCTGATATCTTCATCATCTTCCACAACTTGTACGCGCCCATTCATACTCATAATGTTTTATACATAACTATATACGACTTTTTTGAAACGAGAGTTTTTCCAGCCGCGAACTTACAAGATAAATCACAAAAACTACTTTATCTATTAATGATCCTTTGAAACGCTCTAGTTAACAAAACAAAGTTATAGATAGCTGCATTATTATCTATTTACCTGATTTCATAGCCTTTACTTTCTTGATTTTCGAATCTGCAAGAAATCTATGTACCTCTCAGTCTTACCATTGCATAACCTGTGAACAAGGTTCTGATGCGTTGTTTATCAATAGGTTCGGATGCTATATTTAAGGCTTTCTAATATATCTTTGTCATACTTACTATTTATTTAAGATGGAGTTTAGTAAACTATTACAGCAGATAGCGTTCATCATTGAAATTGATAAACTAAAATATATCCAGCGCAAAACTAAGTTGTTTAACAGTGACAGATGCGAGAATGATGCAGAGCACAGCTGGCATCTTGCTATGATGACCATTATCTTAGCAGAACATGCAAATAGTCCGATCGATGTGCTTAAAGTATTAAAAATGGTATTGATTCATGACATTGTTGAGATCGATGCCGGTGATACATTCATTTATGATACCGGGAAAAGCCATGATAATACAGAAGAAGAGCTTTTAGGGGCAAAACGTATTTTTGGTCTTCTACCGTCCGATCAGGCCAATGAACTAATAGAGATTTGGTTAGAGTTCGAAAACGGTATAACTGAGGAGGCAAAATTTGCAAGATCTATGGACCGGTTTGAGCCACTTTTGCAAAACACCTCTAATAATGGCGGAACATGGGCTGAATTCAATGTGAACTATGACAAGGTATACAATAAGAAAAAAGCCATCGAACGGGGATCAAGTTCTATCTGGAAATATGCGGAAAACCTATTAAATGAAAGCGTTGAAAAAGGAATTCTTAAAAAGTAACTAGTTACTACCGCTATGTTTAAGTTAGCGCGCTTATCATTTATAAACTGGACTGGTTTGAAAATAAGTTAAACATGATACCAGTAGCTAATGTTGTAACTGGGATAATTAAAGTAGCCTTTTTGGAAAGGATCTATAAATTCAACAACATTGGACATGTCTTACACAAGTAAAGTAGATTTCTGCAAAATGATGACCGATCACAAGCATCCAGATCTTCGATTAGAAATGCTATAAATTCCGGAACAACCCATAAAATAAAAAACTCGTTTGTAAGAGTACAACGCTTATAATCCTTTAGATGTCAGTTTTCTGCTGGACACGGTAATTTGAGATAAAAGGTTGTGCCTTCATTTTCCTTGCTTTTAAAGGTTATTTCGCCATGATGCCATTCTACAATGGTTTTTATGATGGACATTCCAAGTCCATGTGAAGATTCCCCACGCAAGCCTCTTCTTCTGGCGCTTGTAAACTTATCAAACAAGAGCTCATGATGTTTTTCGGGGATGCCAATGCCGTTATCGGATACAGTTATCAGAACATGATCCAGCTCCTCCTTTATTGAAATTTCAATAGTTCCGTCCTGCTGAGTGAATTTAATAGCATTGGAAACAAGGTTGTTTATAGCCTGTATGAACTTTGTTTCATCTATATCCGCCATTATTGTCTCGTTAGCTGCTAACAAGTTGAACGTCCTTTTAGTTATTTCTTCGGAAGCTTTGTACTGCTCGACACAATCTCTTAGTGGTACAACAAGGTTAGTGCGCCTTAATACAAGTTCTGCAGCAGCACTTTCGATAAATTCCTGAGAAAGTAAACTACGAATTAATTCGATACTGCGCCTGCTGATTTTTTCGATAGCATTTACAAACCGGTGTAGGTCTATGTTCTCAGAATTATGCGTTTTTTTCTGAATTAAAGTCGATAGATTCTGGATACTGCCTAATGGGGCTAAAAGATCATGAGAAAGAATGTTTAAAAGGGAATTCTTTTTATTCGAAAATTTATTCAGCGTATCATTATGTTCCTTAAAAGCGGTGATATCTTCTATAATACCAGAAATTACCTGCGCCCTTGCATGATTAGAAATTAAAAAAGCCTCTAAGCGAATCGTCCTAATTGTTTGATCAGGCATCAATACTCGAAACTCTAACTTTTTCCTTTTTCCATGAAGAAGTTCTTCATAACTGTCATTTACAAGGCCGAAATCTTCAGGGTGGATCAATGCTTCTAAGTCATCCTTTAAAAGCGTATCACCCGCAAAGAATAAGTGTTCTTTGAAAGCCTGATTTCGATAAATAAATTGACTTAGTTCAACATCAAAAGAAAAGATTTCCAGCCCTGAAAGTTCAGCTAACTCAAGACAGTATGTTGCAGCCTCATTCTCCATAACACTTTAAGCGCTGTTATCCCGTAGGGCCGCATGTAAACAAGGTATGAATTTTTAATTTTTTGACTTAACAGATGGTAAGTTCAGGTATTTACCGAAGGTATTTATCTGATTATTGGACTTTTAAGGTCAACAACTGAAACGGCATTACCTACCGCACTTGGATATGCTACCTTCAGGTAATAGGCTCAATAGATCGCAATTAATACTGAAGTAAAACTACTTCAATATTTGCCCGTTAAAGCGTATCTAGAATACTTAAAACAGGAACATACACGCTTGTCTAAAAACCTCTATTACAATACCTTGCAAGATGTATTATGTGTTTTAACCGGCACATACAACTCAAGTACTTCTGATTAGGCAGATGTTCGAATAAGGAACTAATCACGTCCAGATTAAATGTATATGACTGATTTTGAATTTACAGCTTTATCTGAGTACGATAAAGTCGAGGTTTTGTCAACTAGTGTTTTTATAGCAATGAATCATGATGTGCTCGCCATCCTTTTTTTAGTTGACGAATTCTTTGTTGAGGCCTTCTATGATATAAACGAGAATTTGCTTGATACCACCACCTTCTCATCGAGTGTGATTTTGCCAAAAAGGTATCTGGACATGATTTTTCTGGATGACTTGCTTAAATAGGCTGGAGCTCAATACTCATTAGCAAGTCACACCTTTGGTGAAATTAGACGCGGCTAACGATGTAAACTAACACCTACTTTGGGGCGGGTAAACTGATATAAAAAGTTGTACCCACATTTTCTTCACTTTTAAACCATATCTGCCCATGATGCCATTCTATAATGGTTTTTATGATTGACATTCCCAGTCCATTGGAAACCTCTCCATGCAAACCGGTTCTTCCGGCCGGAGTAAACTTATCAAATAAACTATTATGATGCTCTTGCGGAATACCTATACCAATGTCAGAGACAGAAATCAGAACAGTATGATGATCTTCTTTGATGGAAATGTCAATAATACCGTCATCCTTTGTAAACTTAATAGCATTAGAGACAAGGTTATTAATGGCCAGCACTTTCTAAAAACTCCTGATTTAACAATTTGCGGATCATATTGATACTGTTCATGATCATTTTTTCAATGGAATTCACAAATTGGTCGATTTCTTTGCTACCGGCCGCCATTGTTTTCCTTTTGATAATGATAGATAGATTTTTAATGGTTCCCAGGGGTCCAAGCAAATCATGAGAGAGGATATTTGAAATCAAGTTTTTCTTATTTGAAAATTTATTTAAAATGTCATTATGATTTCTTGCTGCAGTAACATCCTCAAGAATGCCTGCTACTACTTTTTGTCCTTTTTCGCCGGGAATAATGAAAGCTGTCCAGACAGATCGTTTTAATGTCTTTTTCAGGCGTTAATAAACGAAACTCAAAGCGGTCCCTTTTACTGCCCCGCTGAAGTTCTTTGTAAGCCTTTCGAACAAACTGCAAATCTTCGGGGTGTATCAATGATTCAAGGGCTGTCTTTACCTGGAGGTCTTGCTTGAGAGAGACAAGATCGCTGAAAGCTGGATTTCTGTAGATAAAATCATTCGATACAATATCAAATGAAAACATAGCACGACTAGAATTTTCGGCTAATGCCAGAAAGGATGCTGCTGCCTGGTTGGTCATAACACTAGTAAGCGTTTTATCCCCGTAGGCCGCGTAAGGGTGCAAGCTAGGAAATATAGATCTCAATAGGTTAATCTAATGTCAGTTCTGGTAATTTCCATGATTGTATTTCAATTGATCAAAGATATTGCTAGACNNGAAACTCCGATTTTCGCCAAGTAAGGTGATAACCATTTTAAATCCGTCCTGGGCAATATTGATCCCAGTGTTCTAGCAGTAACTTTTTACCGTAAGCGGTAAAACCATTGCCCATCGCGGGCGTAGGTGTGAATTCACAAAATACCGCGCCTTTATTAGTTGCAAAGAAGTCGATCCTAACGAATATACTGTAGGCCTTACTGAGTGTTTTTGCCTGCGCCAGCATCTGATCAAAACATTGGGGTTTCTCCGGTTCCGCCTTGCCTGGATACAAATGATGTAAACGCTTCATTTTATTCCAGTTCTCATCATAAAAGTAGCTGTAGCCAACTTTCGGACTGACCCGATCTATGACCACAACAGAGGCGACTACTCCATTAAAACAGAGAAACTTGAAGTCATTTGGAATGGCATGCCTGCTTTCTTCGGTTTGTACAAATTCTTCAAAAAGAAACTCCAGCCTCGGATGTTTTTCAAGATCATGGCTTAAATTCTGCAGTATCTGACTTGGGGTATATCGCTTTTGATCAAAATGATTTAGTCCACCATCCATTATATACACGCCCTTAGATCCATGTCCGGTTGTAGGTCTAATGACATACTGAGGGGGAAGCGCGTCAAAATCTATTGTACTGAGGTCTCGACCTTTCCAGTAAAGATCAGCTACCTTGCATCCTAAAGACTGCGCGAACCCTCTCGCATTGTATTTATTACTTAGTTTTCTTTGCCAATTTGGGGCATCTCGCCATATATGGAGCGGCATATTTTCATCCGTCTTTGTGTTCCTGATCTGTTCGGATTGAGGGTCTGACCAGAAGATGTTGTGGCGTTTTCGGATTCTCTCAGGGAACTCGCCCGAATTCCTGAAATAATTAGCAATTACATTGAACATATGTTTATTTCAAGGGTACCTGAAAAGGTACCCTGTTTATTGTGAAGATAAAGAACTTAATGTAGTGTGTATATCGATTACACCAACTCTATTTTGGCGTTGTTGGTGATGGAATTGCAAGGCCCACGATGGTACCTGAGAGTGTACCAAGCCTGGTTGTAGAACCATTTTCCAGATTTACCTGGTATAGTACGGAAGCTGTTCCACTATTCACAGTTGCTATAGCGGTTCCATCTGCTGATATATCGAAAGAGGAATCAGTACCGGTTGTGGTCAGACCTAAATTTCCAACTTCCACAAGTTTTCCATCATTTGGTGGATCTTGTTTGTATAATTTATTCGCTGCAGCATCAATATCAAATAAAATGGTTGATGTTGCACCAGCGGTACTATTGGTATACGCAACGCTCGAAATAGAAGCGCCTGTTACACCATTAATGCTACCATCTGTGACCTGCACTGCACCAGTCTCCGGATTAAGACGTAAGTTCTGCCCGGTGGAGGTTACAACTCTGATCCGGTCCACGGTAGGATTAAAATCAAACCCAGCAACGTTCCCGGATAAAGCAGGACTAAAAGACGTGGAACCAACAGCAGTGGCAATGCCATTCATATCAATTGTGTAAATACGGCTTGAACTTCCTAAGCCATAAAGTTGCCCTGTTGCGGGCCGGTAATCAATTGCAAGGATCATTTCCCCACTCTGTAAGCCCGTGATGTTCTTACTGGTCAGCGTTGAAGAAAGATTGTTGGCATTATAGGTTTGTAAATTGCCGCTACTTGTTAAAGCGGTAAAAACTACATCAAGTGTTGGCCCCTCTTGTTCATTGTCATCCTTTGAGCATCCGGCAAAAGTTAGTAACGAAAAGGCAAAGAAGGCTGTTAAGAGCTTTGAAGAATATTTTTTCATATTTTTATGTATACAGGTGCATAGATTTACGTAATGCATGACGTAAAGGTTTTTGAGGCCGGGTTTATGTGTATAACTGTTACTTTGCGCTGCCTAAACTTTACAGTAAACTGCTCACCTTATTAAATCTACATTAGAATCGAACATACCATTAAGCATCATAACCATTGATCATTAGCCGCCTATTTGGAAATTATTTCCACCGCAATACCCATGATTTTTCTTTTTGCCGGTGGTAGCAAAAAACAGGAAAGAATTGGGCTGGAGGAAGACACCGACGTCGCCATAAAAAATGGTATAGAAGCAGAGGTCTCCGGA
>DDAD01000061.1:9905-12156 GCA_002333205.1 Pedobacter sp. UBA2067 | reverse complement strand
GCACAGCTCATGTGCGCTCGGTGTGCGTTTGGTGTGCGTTAGGTGTGGGTTAGGTGTGCGTTTGACCCTAAGCTGTCTCTATTTTAGCTTTCATCCAGTTTCTCCCTTCAGTAAATCTGGCCACCAACATGGCGCATACATTGTCGCCGGTTGCGTTAAGCAATGTGGCCATAGGGTCAACGAGCGTTCCGATAATCATGGCTGCTGGCAATGCTTCAGGCGGAAAGCCATAAGCGGAGATAAAAAGAAGTTCACCTACATAGCCGNNATCCCCCCTTCCACGATGCTCACCAGTACGGTCATGCCAAGTGCCAGCAAAATAATGTCAGCACTGCTAAAACTTTTGCCGAACATGGCAAATACAACGGCCATCTTTATAATAGAGGAGATGCTTGATCCGTCCTTGTGTAAGGTTGCTCCTAAGGGGATGGTAACATTGGCGATGTAGTCTGGCACGCCCATTCTCTTGCAACCTTCAAGGTTTGCAGGGATTGTTGCAATGCTGCTGCAAGTGCCCACGGCTGTTGCAGAAGGCACAATATTGTTCTTCCAAAACACCCTTAGTCCGGTTGCTCCGCCTGCCACGAGGGCATAAAGACTGAAAAAAACAACAAAATAGAATGCTCCAACACCATAATAGACACCCAGCGAGCGTGCATAGGTGCCAAACAGTTGCGGTCCGAAAACACCAACCTGATAGGCAAAGTAGGCACCCAATCCCACCGGAGCGATTTTCATAATGAGTATGAATACTTGTTTAAAAACTTCGTTGCCGCTCAGGAGCAAGCGCTTAAACGACGCAGCTGCTTCTCCGGCCTGCAGGCATGCAAAGCCGATAAGAACTGAGAAGATGATCATGGCCAGCATACTCTTCCGTGATAGGAGTTCGTAGAACTCGCTGGTGGTAAACATGGTGGTAATTTGATCGCCAAAAGGTTTATCTTCTATGGACTCGGTGAGTTGTACCGGCTGCACGTTCTCGTGCAGCGGGAAGATTTTGACTGCTACAATGGTAACCAGGGCGGAGATGATGATCGTCGTTAGAAAGACGGCAGCCATGACGCCCATCATCCGGTTTAGTTTATTCGATGTGCTTAAAGTGGCGATGGCGGATGAAATCGCAAAAAACACCAATGGTATTACCGCCGTGAATAGCAGGTTTAGGAATATGTCGCCAATAGGTTTTATGATTTCCACCTGCTTACCGAAGATTAACCCTGCAACACTGCCGGCTATGATGCCACTAAGCAGCCAAATGATGCCTTTATAATTCTGATAAAACTGGTTCATAGCCTAGTATAAGATGTAAAAACTGTTTTGCGTGTTTTAGCGTTAATGTAGTAGATTTTTACTTTGATTAACAGCGTTTGCGGCTGTTTAGATTTTATACACTTATAATTATAATAGTAACATTACTGCCGACGCATGCTGAACTGGTTGTTGATTGCCGAAATTGTTTACGTTCTTGGAATTGCCGCCGTTTGTATAAGGATTATCTACGAAACAGAATCTACGAGCAAAACCCTTGCCTACTTATTACTGACCATCTTCGTGCCAATAGGAGGTATAATCGTTTACTTTGTGATTGGTACAAATTACCGCAAACGTAAGCTGTACAGTAAAAAAATCTTCAAGGATGAAGCCTTGATGCGCAGGGTTAAGACGCGCATCTTCAGGACATCTGCTGAAAGCTGGCAAACTGTAGGCCCGGAATTAAAAAAATATAAAAAGCTTTTTACGCTATTGCTAAATAGCAACTGGAGCAGCTTGAGCACGAACAATGAGGTTGAGATCCTCTTGAACGGGGAAGAAAAATTTGCATCAGTCCTTGCTGCGCTGAAGGCGGCAAAAAACCATATCCATATCGAATATTATATTTTTGAAGACGATGAGATTGGAAATGCAATAAAGGATGTGCTGATTGAGCGTGCCAGGGCTGGGGTGGAGGTTCGCTTTATCTATGATGATTTTGGTAGCCGATCGATCAGGAAAACCATCGTTCCAGCACTCCTGGAAGCAGGCGTAAAGGCTTATCCTTTTTACCGGATCTTCTTTATTGCCTTGGCAAACCGGCTTAATTACCGCAACCACAGGAAGATCATTGTGATAGATGGTAATATTGGTTATACCGGGGGTATTAATATTAGTGATCGGTACATCAATAAGCCAGGTGCAAACCCAGATGCTTACTGGCGCGATACACACATCAAAATAACCGGGCCCGGTGTTTTTTATCTTCAATATCTTTTTA
>DDAD01000061.1:2874-9897 GCA_002333205.1 Pedobacter sp. UBA2067 | reverse complement strand
ATCCCGACCGTGATTTCTTCAACAGCGCTGTTAAAGAGCAGTCAGGTGCTTTGGTGCAGATTGCTGCAAGTGGGCCTGACTCTGATGATCCGACCATTATGTTCTCTTTGGTAAAGGCAATCGGTATAGCCGAGCGCGAGATCTTGATTACCACGCCATACTTCATTCCAGGTGAAACGCTGCTGGACGCGCTCACGGTAGCTGCGCTAAGTGGAATTAAGGTGAAGTTACTGGTGCCAGACCAATCAGACTCGAAGATGGTGGATCTTGCTGCAAGGTCATATTATGAATCTTTGATGCGTGCAGGAGTAGAGATTTATCTTTATAAAAAAGGATTTGTGCACGCAAAAACGCTGGTGGCTGATGGCTCCCTGGCGGTAATTGGGACGGCAAATATGGATCATAGAAGTTTTGATTTGAACTTCGAAGTAAACAGCATTATATATGATGCTCAGATTGGAAAACAGCTTACCAAGGTGTTTTATCAGGATCTTGCTGATGCTGAACGTATTAACCTTGAGGACTGGCAGCAACGCGGTATCCTGAAGCAATTCCCAGAGAAGGTAGCAAGACTGTTTTCGCCTTTATTATAATCTGGTAAGATTTTCGAAACCGTTGCAAAACATCTGTGTTTTATATGCGGCAGCCAGGATACGTTGAAAGCTGTCGGGGACTTCCATTCAATTGATCAATCATGGGTAAACACGATTTAAGAATTTTATTTTTCGACATAGGTGGTATTTTACTTTCAAATGGCTGGGGGCATGAATCCAGGGCAGAAGCTGCCGAAAAGTTCGGTCTTGACTACGAAGAAATCAACGCGCTGCACAATTTTATATTCAACGTTTATGAGATCGGACATATTACGCTGGACGAATATTTGGACACCGTGATCTTTCATAAACCGAGGAACTTTCCGAGACAAGACTTTAAGGAATTCATTTATGCACAGTCAGTTGAGCTCCCGGAGATGTTGGCCTGGCTGAAGGAGTGGAAAAAGGATTGTGGCTTTAGAATTATCTCGATCAATAATGAAGGTAAGGAATTAAACGACTATCGGGTGGAGAAATTCCAGCTTCACAAGTGTTTTGATGCGTTTGTTTCCTCCTGTGAGGTGAAGTTACGTAAACCTGATCCGGCGATCTTTAAACTCGCTATGGGGATAGCACAAGCAACGCCGGCACAGTGCGTTTATTTTGACGACCGGATAATGTTTGTTAAAATTGCAGAAAATTTAGGCATTAAAGCATTTCAGCACACCAATTTCGAATCGACTAAGGAAATCCTGTTGAATTTACAGCAGTCGTCATCCCTTTTCTGAATCGGGAGCGAGGCGCTTTATGGTTCGGTTTTGGATAAAGATAATATTAAAATAGAATACTTATGATTAATACCGAGTTAAAACGGGTAGTTATTGTTGGTGGTGGATTTGCAGGTGTGAATCTTGCCAAAGAGTTGGCGAAGCACAATTCATATGTGATAACCCTGGTTGACAAAAATAACTATAACTTCTTTCCGCCATTGTTATATCAGGTGGCAACGGGGTACCTGGAGACTTCAAACATCAGTTATCCTTTCAGGAAGTTATTTCGCGGGAGCAACAATTTCAATTTCCGGATGGGCACCGTGATCAGGGTGGTACAGGCCGAAAATAAATTAGTTCTTGATACTGGCGACCTGCACTACGATATCCTTGTTTTCGCAACAGGTACTGAAACGAACTACTTTGGCATGGAGAACGTGAAAAAGAATTCTATTCCGATGAAGACGGTTCAGGATGCGATTTACATGCGTAATACCTTGCTAGAACGTCTTGAAAAAGCGACACGTGAGCCAGATCCGGCCATTCGTAAAAAGCTTACCACTATTGTTGTTGCGGGTGGTGGACCGACTGGAGTTGAGATCTCCGGTATGTTTGCTGAAATGAAAAAGCTTGTCATTCCAAAGGATTATCCTGAACTGATCGGTAGCAACGGTGAAATCTACTTGGTTGACGGTTTGAAGTCGGTGTTAGCGCCGATGACAGAAAAGTCTCAAAAGTATACCTATGATACCCTTACGCAAATGGGTGTAAAGATTAAATTAGACTGCATGGTTAAGGACTTTAACAATGATGTAGTTGAATTTAGTACTGGTGAGTCTATTGAGGCGAAGACCCTTATATGGGCTGCAGGGGTGACTGCAAGTGTATTCGAGGGTATTGAAAAAGAATCGTATGGCCGCGGTAGAAGAATGTTGGTTGATGCCTATAACAAAGTAGAAGGTACGACTAATATTTATGCGCTAGGTGACACATGTCTTCAAACGACTGATCCTGCTTTTCCAAACGGACACCCGCAGGTAGCTCAGGTGGCTATTCAACAGGGTGTGAACCTTGGAAAGAATTTGAAAAACGTAGTGGAAGGAAAGGCGCTGAAGCCATTTGTTTATTATGATAAAGGGTCTATGGCAATCATCGGCCGCTTTAAGGCTGTGGCTGATCTGCCTAAACCGAAGGTTCACTTTAACGGGTTCATCGCCTGGATGGCCTGGTTATTCGTTCACTTGGTATCTTTGATAAATTTCAGAAATAAAGTTAAAACCTTATACAACTGGTTTGTATCTTACACAACCAAAGACCAGTCATTACGGGTTATTGTTAAGCCTGGTCACGAAAATACCGATTAAATTAACATTCAGTTAACATAGATAAAGCATCTTTGCAGTATGTTCATAAATCTACTAGCCATTACGTTCTACGTATTTGCATTAATTGCAGCCTTCAAAATGGAGACCTTTGTTAAAGGACTTCTCTTTGTTCTAGTGGTTATTGCCATAAGCGGGTTGCTTTATCTTTTTATTCTTTTTCCAGGAATATCTGGACTGGCAGTTGCCATCATCCTTGTCGCTTTTATTTTAAAGCAGAAAAGACGTTAGACTTACCTCATTTCGGTGAGGTTCAATCTAAGTGCTCCAGCTCCTGTAGTTACGCTCATACGTCCACTAACCCAGATGGTGTACATTTTACCGCGTTCAAACGCGAAGGAGGTTTCTGGCAGTAGTTCAGTTCCGGTCAGACCATTCTTCAGTTTTACCGTATAGCTGGTCTTTTCATCAAATTCCTGATAGTCTGTAGGTACCTTGAACCTGGCCTCGCTGAATGTTGGACGGTTGTTTAGTAGTTCCAGCTCCAGTGTTAAAGACTCCGCATCCGGAGAAAGATTGATGAACTTCACGAGTGCACGGTTCGGGTTTCTGATACTCAGATCGTCTTTCAACGTAAAAAGTTCAAGTTCGTTGTTGTTCTGAAGTACAAAAATTGAATGATGCTCATTCCCGACCAGGTTTACAGTCGCCTTTGCAATTACAGGAGTATCGGTGAGCACGGTTGCTTCATAATCCCATTGTCCTTCATAGACCCCGATGTAACCACTAAATCTGCCAGCGGCAATTGCACTGCTATTTTCGTCTTGCCCGCCAATTTTAAAGTTCAGGGAACTAGCCGTCGCATTGTGGATTGCTACGAAAGAAATAGGGCGGGATAAACTTGCATCTTTTTTGCATGAACCTAAAAGAAAACAAAAAAGTGCAATTACTGGTATTAGTAAAGAAGATAATGTCTTTTTCATGTTAGAAATTATTCCATAAAGGTAGCAATAAATCGATTTTTCTTTTAGTTATAAAACTTACAGCCAGGCGGAACCTATTTTTGACAAAAAAATTATTAAATATACGTCGAAATGGTGGCGGAATGCCTTACTTTTGTACCTCATAATTTAACAAAATTTTAATATATTTAGTCTAAGCTTTCAAGCAGGACGTGTTTTAATCTTGATTAACGGGCCTACTAAATATATTTTTCCAACTGCAGTATTATACGGTTCAAGCATGCGTAAAAAATTACAAGATAGAATCGCGTCCTTCAAAGATGCGACAGCGATTAAAGAAAGGGGCTTATATCCTTACTTTAGGTCAATAGAATCAGCTCAAGATACCGAGGTGATTATTGATGGCAAAAGAGTTTTAATGTTTGGGTCTAATTCATATTTAGGATTAACAAATCACCCAAAAATCAAAGAAGCTGCTAAGCAGGCTATCGATAAATATGGCACGGGTTGCGCTGGTTCAAGATTCCTTAACGGTACGCTTGATATTCACCTGGAGCTGGAAAGAAGATTGGCAAATTATGTTGGAAAAGAAGCAGCAGTTCTTTTCAGTACTGGGTTTCAAGTAAATCTGGGCGTAATCTCATGCTTACTTGATCGTAATGATTATTTAATTCTGGATGAGTATGACCATGCTTCTATTATCGACGGAAGTAGGTTATCTTTCTCACGTTCGATCAAATATGCACACAACGACATGGATGATCTTCGTAGAAAGCTGAGCAGGCTACCTGAAGAATCAGCGAAGNNTCCGGAGATTGTTAAAATCGCAGAAGAGTTTGGTGCAAACATCATGATGGATGATGCACATTCACTGGGTGTGATTGGCTTTAATGGTTCGGGTACTGCATCGCACTTTAATCTTGTAGATAAGGTAGACCTGATTATGGGTACCTTTAGTAAATCTTTAGCTTCTTTAGGCGGGTTCATCGCTGGTTCTGAAGAAACCGTAGAATATATTAAACACCGTGCACGCTCGCTGATGTTCAGTGCAAGTATGCCACCATCCGCTGTTGCCAGTGTAATTGCGGCATTAGATATCATCGAATCGGAGCCGGAACGTATTGATAAGCTATGGGATAACACCAACTATGCTAAAAAGCTTCTTCTGGATGCTGGTTTTGATATCGGCGCTACAGATAGTCCTATTATTCCGGTTTACATCCGTGATAATGATAAGACTTTCCAGATTACCAATATTTTGCACCAAAACGGCATATTCGTAAATCCTGTGGTTTCTCCGGCAGTTCCATCTAACTCTTCATTAATCCGTTTTTCATTAATGGCTACTCATACCTTTGAGCAGATCGAGGAAGCGGTAGGAAAACTTTATGATGCATTTAAACAGGTAGAAGTGCCTATGGCAAAAGTTAGCATTTAATGCTGATACTTAATTAATACCACTATTTAGAATCTATGCAAAAAAAGGTATTAATTACTGGTGCAAGCGGGTTTGTCGGTTATCATTTGATTGAACAGGCCCTTGCTTGCGGCTATAAAGTTTATGCAGCTGTAAGGCGCTCCAGCTCGGTAGATCACTTAAAAGGATTTGAAGTTAGCTACACGCATCTTAATTATGCAGATGTTGATGCGCTTCGCAAGGACATCGTAGAAAATGGGTATGACTATATCGTTCATGCTTCAGGAACAACTAAAGCAAAAAGCTTAAAGGACTATAACCTGGTTAATGCTGAATACAGCAGGAATTTGGCGCTGGCTACCGTTGGTACCCAGGTAAAGAAGTTTGTTTTTGTAAGCAGTCTTGCTGCTATTGGCCCGCTGGAGGATGTGAATGGCCATATTACGGCAAATCAGCAGCCGAATCCGGTTACTAGTTATGGAATAAGCAAACTTGAGGCAGAGAAATACCTCAAGGCTATTGAAGGGCTGCCGCTACTGACTATTCGTCCTACAGCAGTTTATGGTCCACGTGAAAAAGATATCTTTATACTTTTCAACAGCATAAACAAAGGACTTGAACCCTACATCGGTCAATTTGACCAGCGCCTTAGCTTTGTATCTGTGAAAGACCTGGCAGCAGTCATTTTGAAAGCGCTAGATTCTACACTCACTCATCAAAGTTACAACATTTCAGATGGCTTGGTTTATGATCGCTTTGCACTCGCGGATTATACTAAAGCGATACTGTCTAAAAAGACCTTTAAGTTCCATATACCTTTAGTTATCGTACGTCTCCTGGCTTCCTTACTGGACACGCTTTATGCCAAGAGTACTGCCACTCCGGCACTGAACAAGGAAAAGCTGGCAGAGCTGACAGCAGTTAATTGGAACTGTGATATCGAAAAAGCACGCATGGAACTCGGGTACACACCTGAGTATAATTTAGAGCAAGGACTTTCACAAACCATGCAATGGTATAAGGCCAATAAGTGGTTATAAACTAAGCAAATGTTATTTCATAAGTTATCTGCAACGAGTCTTGGTATTGGTTATATCGGCAAAGGGGCTGGAACTGCAGCCGCAGTTGTAACCGCGCTTGTATGGTATGGGATATCGACTTTGGGCTATGAGGGCTTCTTACCGGCCTTTTTCGCTACCATTATGATCATTGCGCTTGGTATCTGGTCCGGTAACGTTGTTGAACCGTTATGGGGTAAGGATCACAATCGGGTTGTTATTGATGAGGTTGCCGGCATGTGTATAACTTTGCTCTGGATTCCTGCCACACCCGTAAACATTCTTGTAGGATTAATTCTTTTTCGGTTCTTCGATATACTTAAGCCATTATTTATCAGAAAAATGGAAGCGCTTCCGGGTGGTTGGGGCGTGATGTTTGATGATGTATTGGCTGGTATTTATGCCAATATAGTATTGCAAATATTCATCAGGTTTAACTAAATCATCGTGGCTACATTCGTAAAAGCACAGGTATCTTCTTTATCAGCTTCAATTCTTGACTTTCTTACCACAATAGTCTGTAAACATGTGCTTAACTTTGGCGTGATACTGGGTAGTGGTACGGGTACTACGGTCGGTGGAATTGCGAATTTTTTAATCGGGAGGAACTGGGTTTTTGGTTCCAAACAGGGTAAGATTCAAAATCAGGCGGTCAAATACTTTATTGTTTGGTTTGGTAATCTGGTACTGACAACATCAGGGGTTTATCTGGTTACGCACTACTTCCAACTCAGTAATTATGTTCTTCCAAAGATCCTTGTGTCGGCTGTAATAGGCGTGCCCTACAACTACCTGATGCAGAAAAAATTTGTATTCATATAATAATGAAAAGAGTTAAACTAATTTTCGTCTATACATTTCTACTGTCCTTTCTTGCGATAGGTGTGTCCGCCCAAACTACAATTATTAAGGGGATTGTGACCGATGCGAAGGAGAAGGATCCTCTACCATATGTAACGGT
>DDAD01000061.1:0-2807 GCA_002333205.1 Pedobacter sp. UBA2067 | reverse complement strand
TAGCTACGTAGGCTATAAAGCAGAATTTGTAACCATCACACCTTCACAGACTCAAGAGATTTCAGTTAAACTAACACCTGAGGCCACCACATTGAATGAAGTGGTTGTGTCCGCAGGTAAAAGGCCACGGTATCGTAACAAAGAAAACCCTGCAGTTGAGTTGATCAGAAAGGTTATTGATAACAAAGCGATTAATCGCGGTGAGCGATACAAAGCCATTGAATTTGAGCAGTATGAGCGCATGATGTTCTCGCTTAGTAATTTATCTGAAAAGTTTAAAAACAAGCGGATATTCAGAAACTATCAGTTCTTATTTGAAGAGCAGGACTCCACTAGAATAGGTGGCAAGAATATTCTTCCAGTTTATATGGAGGAAAAGCTTTCGCAAAATTACCTTCAGCGCGACCCTGATAAGAAAAAGACCATTGTACTGGCGAACAAACAAGTAAACTTCGACAATGCGTTAATCGACAACAAAGGCCTTAGTCAATATTTCGAGCGCATGTATGCAGATATTGATATTTATGCGAACAACATCTCTTTGCTGAGTAATCAATTTTTGAGTCCGATCGCCGACGCTTCCCCAACGTTTTACAAATTCTTTATCACAGATACGATAAAGACCCAGCAGCCGAATCTGGTGGAGTTGTCTTTTATTCCCCGGAACAATACCGACTTTCTTTTTGAAGGAAAGATGTATGTGACGTTGGATGGAACTTATGCAGTAAAGAATGCTTATTTAACGGTAAACAAAAACATTAACCTGAACTTTGTTCGTGCACTGGAAGCGACTTTGAATTTTGAGAAGAATTCGGATAACCGCTATCATCTGGGTAAGAGCAATCTGGTTGTTGACTTTGGCATAAACCAGAACAAAGGGGGGGGATTTACCGGAGAGCGAACGGTTGCGTATACGAAATACAAGATCAACAATCTGCAGCCAGACCGGGTTTTCCAAGGAGATGCGGTTGTTGTTGCACCTGAAGCGACGAAGAAGTCTGATGAATTCTGGGCTTCCAATCGTGTGGATACCTTATCTGAGGCCAACCTAAAGGTTTACAAGAATATAGATACGCTGAATAACATGAAGTCTTTCCAAAAGACTATGGACCTGGTGACCCTGCTTTTTGCAGGATATAAGGATTTTGGCCCGTTTGAAGTAGGACCTGTTAACACTTTCTATAGTTTTAATGATGTGGAAGGGTTGAGATTACGTGTTGGTGGTCGCACAACAACAGCATTAAGCAAAAGATATTACTTTGAGACCTATGCTGCTTATGGCTTAAGGGATGAAAAGTGGAAATATTTCTTGAGCGGAACCTATTCATTAAACAACAAGTCGATCTATACATTCCCGCAACATTATTTGCGCGCGAGTTTCCAGCGGGATACGAAAATTCCGGGGCAGGAACTACAGTTCGTTCAGGAGAATAACTTCTTACTTTCCTTTAAACGTGGTGAGAACAACGTTTTGCTCTATAATGATTTTTACCGTTTAGAGTATATGAAGGAATATGAAAACCACTTTTCATACAATGTTACGCTTAAGAAATGGACCCAGCGTCCTGGTGGTGTTTTAGCTTTCACAAACTTTTTGGATGGTCAGCCGAATTTGATTGATAACATTACTACTTCCGAAATTGGGTTGTCATTGAGATATGCGCCACATGAAAAGTTTTATCAGGGAAAGTTATACCGCACGCCAATTATAGACAAATATCCTGTCTACAATCTGAGATATGCAGCTGGCCTGGAAGGGGTATTAGGGGGTGACTACAACTACCACAATATCAATGCGAGTATCGAAAAACGCTTCTATCTTTCTCAGCTTGGTTTTTCTGACGTGATTGTTGAAGGCGGTTATATTTTCGGTAAGCTTCCATATCCATTGTTGACCATACATCGCGCAAACCAAACTTATGCTTTCCAATTAAGGTCATATAACTTGATGAACTTCATGGAATTTGTGAGTGATCGTTATGCAAGTCTTAATATTGATCATAATTTCAATGGTTTCTTTTTTAATAAAGTACCTTTGCTGAAAAAATTGAAGCTACGGGAAATTGCGTCTTTTAAAATCATCTATGGAGGTTTAAGAGATGAAAATAATCCAAATCGGGATGCATCCTTGCTACAATTCCCAGTAAACAGTGAAGGGGTGAAAACGACTTATTCGTTAAACAAGGAACCATACATGGAAGGTAGTCTTGGAATTGGAAATATTTTCAAACTTTTCCGTGTAGACGTTGTAAAACGCTTTAGTTATCTGGATCATCCGGTTGTATCGGAGTATGGTATCCGCGCAATGGTTAAATTTGACTTTTAAAAAGAAATACAATAATGCAAACAGTATCAACCAGAGATCGCTTACAACAGGGAATTTACCTGGTGATAAATCCATTTGTTAAGGGCTTAATTAAGATGGGTTTAACTCCAAACGCGGTAACAACCATCGGCCTGTTTTTAAATATTGGCGTGGCGGTCATCTTTGTTTCCGGGGCAGAGCGTACCAATCGTGGAGACCTCGATTTTGTAGGCTGGGCGGGTGCACTTGTTTTATTTGCCGGATTGTTCGACATGCTTGACGGGCAGGTTGCACGTTTGGGTAATATGAGCTCAAGGTTCGGTGCTTTATATGATTCTGTACTTGATCGCTATAGTGAATTGATTCTTTTTCTCGGAATCTGTTACTATCTGGTTTCACACCATTATTTCTTGAGTTCCTTGTTTGCGTTTATCGCAATGATCGGATCGACGATGGGGAGCTATACCAGGGCCCGTGCCGATGGACTTGGTATTGAGTGTAA
>DDAD01000040.1 GCA_002333205.1 Pedobacter sp. UBA2067 | reverse complement strand
CGTAGACCAGTTAACCTGCAGTTTATCCTCCAGCAGTGCGACTTCAAGTGTTTCAGGTAGGGGCAGATCGCCATAGCTGACTTTAACCAGATCTGGTATAACTTCGCCCTGAATCATTGCATTTTTGAGGTTGTAAGATTTTGCTGCATTGAAGCCAACTGTAGTTGCAGAGTAGCTGGCAAAGCCGGTCCTGAGAAAGACCAGCAAAGGCTGGAGCCATGCATGTGCAGTGGCGAATTTGCTTCTGTTTTTCGCTTCAATTTCGGTAGTCTGACTGCTGCGTGGCTTGCCTTTGCTCCGCATGTAGGGAATGCCTTTCCAGACACATCCAACTACCGTTCCCACCTTCCCAACGAAGATGCCATTAATGCCTTGTATATACTTTGCCATAAGAGAGGTTAATTGTTTCTTTAAATATAAGCTATTCTGATTAATAATGCTAATGCAAAAGACAATTGTTCAACAGCTAACCAACACTTCATACACGTAATGCGTGGGCGAGGTGTGGGTGAGGTGTGTTTCAGGTGTGGCTAAGGTGTGCTTAATAATTTGTAAGAATTTTGCTTTTAACTGAAAGGATTTTCTTAAATTTAAGAAAAGGATAGGCTCATGGCAACAAAAAAGATCATCACCATATTTGGTGCAACTGGCGGTCAGGGCGGTGGNNAAAGCATTGGCGTCGCAGGGCGCTGAGATTGTTGTTGCAGATATTGATGATCCCGGCAGTCTTCATCAGGCATTTCAGGGCGCTTATGGCGCTTATTGTAACCTTTTACTGGGACCACTTTTCTCCGGAAAAGGAGCTTGATCAGGCCAGGTCAATGGCAAATGCTGCGAAGGAGCACGGGTTAGAACATGTGATCTGGTCCACATTAGAAGATACACGACAGTCCGTACCCTTGAGCGACGACCGCATGCCAACACTGATGGGAAACTACAAAGTGCCTCACTTTGATGCCAAAGGTGAGGCGAACAATTTCTTTGTTGAAGCTGGTGTTCCAACTACTTTTTTACTCACTTCC
Source organism: Pedobacter sp. UBA2067 (assembly GCA_002333205.1). Taxonomy (GTDB): domain Bacteria; phylum Bacteroidota; class Bacteroidia; order Sphingobacteriales; family Sphingobacteriaceae; genus Pedobacter. Next base: position 1,929 of record DDAD01000040.1, on the reverse strand, counting down.
TTCTATTGGGATAATTTCATGAATCTTGGAATGGGACCAAAGAAGGCTGCGGATGGTAGCTTGGTTTTTACGCTACCCATGGGTGAAAAGAAATTGAGCGGGATAGCAGTTGAAGATATTGGTAAATGTGCATATGGCATATTTAAACAAGGAACCGGGATAACCGGTAAAACAATAGGGATAGCAGGCGGACATCTTAGCGGTGTTGAAATGGCCGGGGCATTTGCGCGTGCCCTGAAGCAGGATGTTGATTATCAAAGTATGCCCTTTGATGATTATCGTGCGCTCGACATCCCGGGAGCAGACGATCTTGGTAACATGTTTCAATTCTACCACGACTTTGCCGAGGAGTTTCAGCAAAGACGTGATGTTGAATATGCCAGAACATTGAATCCTGATCTACAATCGTTTGAGACCTGGGTTCAACGCAATGCTGGGAAAATACCGGTTGAATAAATAGCTGAACTTAGTTCAGCTTCCATTCCGGTCTTTCAAAATGACAGGTATAGCCATAAGGATTCTTTTGTAGATATGCCTGGTGTTCTTCTTCGGCATCCCAGAAATCACCAGCGGGTACAACCTCTGTAACAATCTTGCCTGGCCAAACACCAGAAGCATCCATTTCCTGTATCAGCGTTTCCGCTACTGCTTTCTGTTCTTCATTTAAGAAGAAAATGGCGGAACGGTAGGATACGCCAATATCATTTCCTTGTCTATTCCTCGTTGTAGGATTATGAATCTGGAAGAAATATTCCAGTAGTTTACGGTAAGATAGCTGGTTAGGGTCAAAAGTTATCGCTATTGCTTCAGCGTGGGTTCCATGGTTTCGGTATGTTGCGTTTGGAACGTCTCCGCCAGTGTATCCTACTACTGTAGAAATCACACCAGGATATTCACGGATCAATTCTTCTACACCCCAAAAACATCCACCTGCTAATATTGCTTTTTCAGTTTCCATATTCTTTAATCTATAATACAAAGGTACAAGATAGCGACATAACATCATTTAAGATCCGATTGTTCGGCCCGCTTTCTGGACTACATGTCATCTAAATTGAAATTTTTCTTATCTTGTCTATAGCAGCCACGACTTCCAAAATGGTGGTTTGCTTTGCATGATTATTATGGAGCAAAACTACATCTTCAAGGAACAGCAAAGATTCAGGCAATGGTGGCTCTGGTTAATTATACTGGCAATTGATGCAGTGTTGATCTACGGTTTTGTTCAACAGTTGATATTTTGAAAGCCTTTTGGTGACCAGCCAATGAGCGATGCCGGCTTAACCCTTGCTGTTGTGCTCAGTTTGGCGCTCAGCATTTTTTCGCTATCAATTCGCCTGGAAACACTAATTTCCAGAGATGGCGTCTCCGTAAGATTTTTTCCTTTACATTCTAAATTTAAGGTNNATTTCCGTAAATCGTACGTGCGTAAATATGCACCGCTTTCAGAATATGGTGGTTGGGGCCTAAGGTTCGGCCTTTCTGGGTAAGGAACAGCTTACAATGTTTCCGGGAACAAAGGACTTCAACTTGAATTCAACGATAAAAAAAGATTATTGATCGGAACCAGGAAGCCGGAAGAACTATCATCAGTGTTAGAGGAAATTGGGCAGTTGAGAACCTAGTCATTTCAAATGCTCGAAAGTAGCTAAATACCATTGCAACTTTCCTGGTTCTTGCTTATCTTTTGAAATCCATAACCGAAAAACCTGATCCCTATTTTGAAACCTTTTACTAAGTCATTTAGATTTTGCGCAAGTGCCACACTTATAGTTACTTCAATGTTTTCCACGCAGAAACTTACTGCACAGGTTATCATTCCTGTTGAAACAAAGAACACTGCTTTGGTGCTGCAAAGTGATGTTAAGAATAACCTTGGATTGATTTACTTTGGGCAGAAGCTTAGGCAGCCGGCCGAATATCACGCAA
>DDAD01000011.1 GCA_002333205.1 Pedobacter sp. UBA2067 | reverse complement strand
AGCCGATAAGTTTTTCCATCGCTATGAACGACTATGGCTTTGAACTGCTAAGCGAATCGCCTATCCCCCTAGACGAACCAAACATAAAAGCCTTGTTCAGTCCGGAGAACCTCGCTGATGATATCGTGGCAAGTATCAATGCTACTGAAATGGCGCGAAGAAAGTTTAGAGACATCGCCTGCATTTCCGGGCTGGTCTTTCAGGGATACCCCGGAAAGTATGTCGCAAACAAGCACCTCCAGTCCTCATCTTCCTTATTCTTCAACGTGTTTAGCGATTACGACAAACACAACCTGTTATTGCGGCAGGCTTATGATGAGGCATTCTACCAGCAGATTGAAGAACCAAGACTAGCGGCTGCACTGCACCGGATCCAGCAGAGTAAAATAATTATTGTAAAAACTAACCGTTATACACCATTGTGTTTTCCAATTAAGGTCGATAGCTTGCGGGAAAATATGAGTACAGAGGAACTCAGTCAGCGTATTGAAAGGATGACTGCAGAGACCGAGAAAAAGTCGAGGAGAAAGAATGACCATCAATTGTAGCGGAGAAGAACTAATACTAGATAAAGAAAGAGCCATCTACTGGCCGGCTAAACGAATGCTGATCATCAGCGACATTCATATCGGAAAGTCAGCCCACTTCAGGCGGAGCGGCATCCCTGTTCCATCAACGATAGGGCAACACGACTTGAACCGTATAACAAAGTTAACCGACTTATATAATGCTGATATTCTGGTAATAACAGGAGACATGTTCCACAATCGGATGAACAGTGATGTAGAATACTTTAGAGCATGGAGAGCGCAACAACTAAACCTAAAAATTCACTTGATTAAAGGAAATCATGATGATTTAAAAGCGAGTGATTATGAAGGATTGGAGATTAAAATTCATCATAAAGAATTGTTGGTGCATCCGTTTCGATTCATTCATGATAAACCAGAAACCACTGACGAGTATTTTAATATCACCGGTCACATTCACCCGGGGGTTACCGTATACGGCAAAGCCAGGCAGCGCTTGCGCTTACCCTGTTTTTATTTTAGCAGTACCTGTGCAGTGCTCCCGGCATTCAGTGCATTTACCGGGCTTAGTAATATTCAACCGAAAGAAGGCGATTCGTTTTACGCCATCACCCCTACTAAGGTTGTAGCAGTATAAGATTAGGTAGCCATTTGTTGAAGCAAAAGACGAACAACCATCTTATCGGTTTTGAAGGTTACATCATCTTCATTTAGATCCGCAAGTTTTACCCATCGAAAACTTTGAGCGGTGCCCTCTTGAAAGTCGAAAGGCTTAGTCTTGAATGCCAGATCTAACNNCGGGGAATTTACTGAAACATCTTCCCTCCTGTTCCTCATCGCTGATGAGTATTTCGTTTTGGGCATTAATCAGCAAACCGTATACTCTTACATTAAAATAACTCATTGATCAAAGTGCTTTTGATTTTTGGTCGCATTTTCCAACGTCCAGGTAATTTCACCCTTGAAGTCTTCCTGCCGCACCGGACAATTTTCCATATGGCAATAGTTGCAGCAGGCTGGTAAACATGGATCTGCATGGATGAACAATTCCGTGCTATGACCCACAGTACGATTGATCATGGCATCAATTTCCGAGATCTCATGGTGTACCTTATTTAAATCGAAATAATATGGGAAGGTGAAGTGACAGTCCATATGGATGTCAGCGCCATATTGCTGTACCCGTAAATTGTGAACATCGATCCATGGATTGCGACGATTATTTTGCAAAGCACCAACAATATCCTTCACCAGTTCGATATTGCTCTCATCCATCAATCCACCTATAGATTTCCGGGTGAGTTTGTAACCGCTAAAGATGATATACATGCCGAGCATAATAGAAATTATACTATCAAGCCAATACAATCTTGAAAAGTAGATGATTAGAATTCCAATTACCAAACCCGCACTGGTAATAGCATCGGTGAGTAAATGTTTACCATCGGCTTCCAGGGTAATCGAACGATGACGTTTGCCCGTGTTGATCAGGTAATATCCAACAGCCATATTGATGATACCTGTGACGCCAATAATGATCGCACCTTCAAAAAGGTTCTGAATTGGGTTTGGAAAAATCAGGTTATATCCGGATTTAAGGATGATGATGATTCCGGCTATTCCGATGAGGGTACCCTCCAGGAAGGCTGAAAAGAACTCTACCTTTCCATGTCCATAAGGATGGTTTTCATCTTTAGGAAGCGTCGTCAGGTAAATGCTATAAAATGCAAAGCTACTGGCGAGTACATTCACAATGCTCTCCGCCGCATCCGTCAATATCGCATTAGACTGCGTAATGAAGTAAGCTGCGAATTTCGCAAGCATCAGGAAAACACTGACGCATAAAGAAACCAGGATTGCTTTTTTTTTCGGCTGCAACAGTTAAAATTTAGGGGGCAAAAGTACTTAATAACGCGGAAAGTGTATTATTATTTATTTTTTTGCCAGCACTAAGCACAGGTTTTTATATTTGTTAAACTACTTAAAACAATTATGAGCATATTATCCAGGAGAATCAACAACCTATCAGAATCTCAAACCATTAAAATGGCCAAACTCGGACGAGAATTATCTGCTAAGGGCATTGATGTCATTAACCTAAGTTTTGGAGAACCCGATTTTTTTACACCAGATGCCGTAAAGCAAGCAGCTNNTGAAAATTATTCCTATTACACCCCAGTTTCCGGTTATCCGGATCTTAGGAAGGCGGTCGCTGAGAAGCTGAAGCGCGAAAATGATCTGGATTACACTTTCGATCAGATTGTTGTTTCTACCGGCGCAAAGCAATCACTTTCCAATGCTATATTATGCCTGATCAACCCTGGCGATGAGGTTATTGTGCCAACGCCATATTGGGTATCTTACTCGGAGATGATCAAACTTGCCGAAGGCGAATCAGTTTTTATCCATGCCACGGTAGAGAACGACTTCAAAATTACAGCGGCACAGCTTGAAGCTGCAATCACGCCGAAAACAAAGATGTTCATGTTTTCTTCTCCATGTAATCCTACTGGATCGGTGTATTCCCACGAGGAGCTTGCTGCATTGGTTGAAGTTTTTGAACGCTATCCAGAAATCATGATCTTGTCTGATGAGATCTATGAACACATTAACTTCGTGGATACGCACTACTCTATCGCATCTTTTCCTTCGGTAAAAGAACGCGTGATCCTGATCAATGGATTTTCTAAGGCATATGCCATGACCGGCTGGAGAGTAGGTTATATGGCAGCAAGCAAAGAGATTGCTGCAGCATGCGACAAGCTTCAAGGACAGATCACCTCAGGTACTTCATCAATTTCGCAACGTGCAGCACTAGCCGCCTATGAAGAAGGACTACAGTCTGTTAACGAGATGAAAGAAGCTTTCAGAAAACGAAGAGCCATCGTTTATGATCTACTTAAGGAAATCCCAGGTATCAAGGTGAATCTTCCCGATGGTGCTTTTTACTTCTTCCCTGAAGTTAAAGCCTATTTTGGAAAAAGTTATAATGGAACAGCAATCAACAACGCGGAAGAACTTTGTCTGTACCTGTTAAATGAAGCACATGTTTCTACGGTTACTGGTGAAGCTTTCGGAAATGAGAACTGCATCCGTATCTCCTATGCTGCTTCTGAAGATCAACTGAAAGAAGCGATGTCAAGAATTACAAAAGCTCTGGCCAACCTGAATTAAAGCCAGAAGCAAAATTTCAATTCATAAAAAAAGCGGATCTACATACAAGTAGATCCGCTTTCTTTTTATATACAGGTATGTTAAGACCGTATCGCTTCTACCGGATCGAGACGTGAAGCAGAGAATGCAGGCCAGAACCCCGAAATTGCACCAATAATTACGGATATGCTAATACCCATGATGACATTATTGATGTCCAGAATAATTTCGAAATCCGCCAGATGTGTAAAGGCTTGTGTTACGAGAAACACGAGTAAAAGTCCCAGCATTCCACCCATAAGACATAAGGCGATGGCTTCAAACATAAACTGCAGCAAAATGAAGTAGTTTTTTGCACCAAGTGATTTTTGAATCCCGATGATGTTTGTGCGCTCCTTTACAGACACGAACATGATATTTGCAATTCCGAAACCACCAACAAGAATTGAAAATCCGCCGATTACCCAACCAGCGATATTTACCATCTTAAACATAATATCCAGCTGGTTTGAAAGCATGGTTGTTTTATTCAATGAAAAATCATCTTCACCACCGGGAGGAATGCGTCGAATAGAACGCATGGTTCCATAAAGTTCGCTCTCAACCTCCTCAAGGCCAACCGACTCTTTTCCTCTTACGGTGATCTGAGGCTGATATTGCTCATTCTCTACATCAAAAAGTCCTTTCGCATAAACCAGCGGAATGACAGCATTATTATCCTGAGACATGCCAAGCATGTCTTCCCCTTCTTTCTTAAAGACGCCAACAACAGTCATACGGCGGCCAAGAACCTTAATCTGCTTTCCAATTGCACTCTCACCGTCGAATAAACCATTTGCAACTTCGGCTCCCAGAATGATTACCGGACTTGCTGACCTGCCTTCGCTTTCTGTAAAGTATCGTCCTTCCTGAAAATCTAGCGTCCAGGTTTTGTTGAAATCGGGGGATACCGCGTTGACATTCACCCCTTCAACTGAACTACTGCGAAATTTCAGGGTGCGGTTTGAAGCGGTGGCCTCAAATGAAATACCATCTACATGCTCCAGGCGATCGCGCAATGCGTTGTAGTCACGGAGTGTAGGCTGTGGGCGATTCACGTATCTCCACCACTGGAAATCACCACCGAAAATCCAGGGCCATTTTTGCACAAACAGGGTGTTCGATCCAAGCTTGTCAACACTTGATTGAAGCTTGTAGCGCAAGGTATCTACTGCAGAAAACACAGAGATAATGGTGAATATACCAATGGTAATACCCAGCAAAGACAACATTGTTCTAAGCTTATTTTGCCGTAAGGCGTCTGCCGCAAAACGGAAGCTCTCCCCTATAAGTCTGAATATGATCATAATTACCGTTTAGACCGAAGTTAGGTAAAAAGGTTACAGCATAAAGCAAATATTTAGCAGCAGCCAGCCTTAAACAAGGTGCTAACAGGGCTCTCGCAAGGGGTTGACATGGCCACCAGCGAGTGAAGGCCTTGTTTGATCCTTGTGGACACCCGGCGTGTTAGCATCTTGTCATATCCCTAAAAAGTTCCTCTGAATGGTCTGAAAGTTGTGCGCTTACAAAAAATTAATCAATTCTAATGATATAATTTTCGTATTTTTGCGCCTTTAATTAGTACATCGAAAAATGAAGTTATCACAATTTAAGTTTAATTTACCCGAATCATTAGTTGCCAGTACGCCTTCCGACCAACGTGATGAGGCTCGTTTAATGGTTTTACATAAGGATAGTGGCAAAATTGAACACAAGATCTTTAAGGATGTTTTGGACTATTTTGATGACCAGGATGTAATGATTTTAAACAACACCAAAGTTTTCCCTGCCCGTTTGTACGGAAATAAGGAAAAAACTGGTGCAACCATTGAAGTATTTTTACTACGCGAATTGAATAAAGAGTTGAGATTATGGGACGTTCTTGTTGATCCAGCTCGTAAGATCCGTGTAGGTAACAAATTATATTTTGGCGATGATGATTTATTGGTTGCAGAGGTTGTTGACAATACTACATCACGTGGCCGTACCATCCGTTTCTTATTTGATGGTACAGACGAAGAATTTAGAAAGAACATCGAAATTTTAGGTGAAACACCCCTACCTAAATACATCAAACGTAAAGCTACTGCACAAGATAAAGAGCGCTACCAAACCATCTTTGCTAAACATGAAGGTGCTGTTGCTGCGCCTACTGCAGGTATGCACTTCAGCCGTGAGTTAATGAAGCGTTTAGAGTTAAAAGGCGTAAACTTTGCAGAAGTGACCTTACACATCGGTTTAGGCACGTTCAGAACTGTTGAAGTTGAAGATTTAACCAAGCACAAGATGGATTCTGAACAGTTCATCATTTCTCAGAAAGATGCTGATATCGTGAATCAGGGTATTGAACGTAAAAAGAAAATTTGTGCAGTTGGAACTACATCCATGCGTGCAATCGAGTCTGCAGTGTCTTCTGCAAGAACATTGAAAGCAGCGAATGACTGGACCAGCAAATTTATTTTCCCGCCTTACGAGTTTAACATTGCCAATGCAATGATTACAAACTTTCACACGCCTGAATCTACCTTATTGATGATGGTAAGTGCATTTGGTGGGTTTGAAAACGTGAGAAATGCATACGAAGTCGCGCTAAAAGAAAAATATCGCTTTTACAGCTACGGTGATGCAATGTTGATTATTTAAGACATTTTATTTATAAAATCCAGAAATGGGAGATTTCAACCGACAGGTTAAGGTCTCCCATTTTTTGTACAATGCCCTATTTAGATGAAATATTTTGCAATTATTGTTGCTGGTGGCTCGGGAACCAGGATGAATGCAGCGCTTCCAAAACAGTTTTTACCGCTTAATGGCAGGCCTATTTTGATGCATACAATAGCGGCTTTCCAACGCTGCACATTGAGACCGGAGATCATTCTGGTCTTAAACATCGATCAACACCGATACTGGGAGGCACTCTGTAAGGAACATGGCTTTGACATTCCACACCAACTGGTTAGTGGCGGTCAGGAGAGGTTTCATTCGGTAAGTAATGGATTGAAAGCCATCAAGGGCGAGGGAATTGTAGCGGTTCACGACGCTGTTCGGCCACTCATCTCGCCGGAACTCATACGCAAATGTTTCGAAGCAGCAGCAGAAAAGGGAAACGCAGTTGTGGGTGTGCAACCTACAGATTCAATTAGAAGAATTGATGCAAATGGGCGTTCTGAGGCGATTAACCGGAATATGGTTGCCCTTATTCAAACACCGCAGGTCTTTGACAGCAAGATGCTTAGGAAGGCTTATCAACAACCGTTTCGGAACGATTTTACAGACGATGCATCTGTGGTAGAACATATGGGAACGTCGATACACCTGATTGCAGGTGAACGAAGCAATATTAAAATCACATTTGCGGAGGACCTCGAAATTGCGAAATACTATTTAACAAAAAAGGCTTCTGAATAATCAGAAGCCTTTAATATCTTTACTTGTTACTAGGTTGCTCTATTGATTAACTTCAATATGATCGCAATAACTGCAATTACCAATAAGATGTGGATCAAGCCACCTACATCGCCAAAACCGTTAAAGAAGAAGCCAATAATCCATAGTATCACTAGTACTACGGCTACTAAATAGAGTAGATTTCCCATAATTTTAATTTTTTAGTTAGGTTGTAATAATTTTTTCAGCTGGTTAGGCTGCTGACAGTTCTATTACAATCTTCGTTCCAAAAAAAAAGCCTTGATGTTCAAGGCTAATTATGTGTCTGTATGTTAATATTCGTCTTCGTTAAAGAAAAAGTCATCTTTTGTAGGGTAATCAGGCANNAATTCGTCTTTTGTTGCAGGCCATGGAGCGTCTTCCAAATGCGATGCTAGTTCTAGTGTCCAATACATATTTATTCGATTTTTATATACAAATTATTAATTTCCGCAAAAGTATAATAAAATTGTTCATAAGAACAAACTATTTTTTCCTATAACGCTACATTCTTGGAATCCATATATTTTCGGGTTCACCAGCGGTATAATTTACTTTTCTTGAAAGTACAAACAAGTAATCACTTAGGCGGTTTAAATAGATCAGAATATTTTCATTTACCTCACCTTGCGCACCTAAATGTACTGCGAGCCGCTCTGCTCTTCTGCAAATGCAGCGTGCAACATGGCAGAAGGATACTGCAGTATTACCACCGGGAAGGATAAAGTGGGTAAGTTGAGGTAGATTTTCATTCATAACATCCATTTCCTGCTCAAGCAGGGTGATGTCTGAGGGGCTAAGATCAGGAAGCTTTTTCTTTGAACGCTCCGGATCAGCAGCAAGTTCTGCACCGATGGTAAATAACCGATCCTGAATTTCTTTCAGGATGTTTGATTCATGAACACCGATTTCCTGGCACCGGATTAATCCGATATACGAATTTAGCTCATCAACGGCGCCATAGCATTCAATCCTTAGATGATATTTTGGCACACGTGTTCCCCCAATTAAGGAAGTAAGGCCCTTGTCCCCTGTTTTAGTATATATCTTCATTGATTATCAAATTTGTTCAAAATCGTCACCTGACGCTTGCAATTTAGATAATCTTGGGGATACAGTTTTAACGTCTGTGTTTAAATAGTCGTTTTCGATCAGGCCATCTCGCATACGCACAATGCGATGCGCATGTTGTGCAATATCCTCCTCGTGTGTAACCAGGATAATGGTATTCCCTTTACTGTGGATTTCTTCCAGCAATCCCATGATCTCAATAGAGGTTTTCGTGTCGAGGTTACCTGTAGGCTCATCGGCAAGAATAATTGATGGATTGTTGATCAACGCACGCGCAACAGCTACACGTTGGCGCTGCCCTCCGGAAAGTTCATTGGGCTTATGTGTAACACGATGCCCTAGTCCGACATTCTCGAGCGCTGCAGTGGCACGGCGGTCACGCTCCTGCTTATTTGCACCAGCATAAATCAATGGAAGCGCTACGTTGTCCAGTGACGTGGATCGTGGCAGCAAGTTGAAGGTCTGGAATACGAACCCAATCTCTTTGTTTCGAACTTCTGCAAGCTCATTATCCGTCATATGGCTCACATTGGTGCCATTTAAGATATAGTCACCCTTACTAGGCGTATCCAGGCAGCCCAGAATATTCATCAGCGTTGATTTACCAGAACCAGATGGCCCCATTAATGCAACAAATTCGCCTTTGTAGATATCCAGTGACACAGATTTTAGCGCATGAATAACTTCAGCACCTATTACGTATTTACGACCGATATCTTTAATGACGATTAATGGAGTTTCCATAGAGAAGCTTTTAGTTTTGGGGTTAAGACTGTTGTACTTGCCGATATGTTACAGATGGCTTTACTTTTCTATTATTTTCGGCACCAAAAAGAACCGTTCATTATGTTCAGCTGCATTTTTCAGGGCATCCTGAACCGGCAACTCTGCTTTGGCTACATCTTCCCTCCACACGTTTTGCGTTTCATTCATATACACCAATGGCTCAACTTCAGCCGTATCTAATGCATTTAACTGCTCCATGAAGGTGAGGATTTTACTCATCTCATCAATTAACCCAGGTACTTCCTGTTCTTTGATTTCAATTCGGGCCAGATTAGCCACTTTATATATGGTTTCTTCGTTGATGTTCATTGCAATGTAATTTACTGTTTATCGTATTAAAAACGGTCTCCTTCAGGAGTTCATCTTCCTTTAAAGCAAGTTTATCCGTAAAGATAGGCTTATGAATATAAATATTGCACACACCGGGTCTGNNAACGGGAGCCGTCATCCCAGATCAGGTCCCAGGCATTAATTATACTTATCGGAACAATTGGCACCTGCTTTTCGATGGCTAAACGAAATGGTCCATTTTTAAAGGGCATTAACTTCGGTGGGTAAAATTCATCCTGTATACCCCCTTCCGGGAAAATCAGCAAGCTCATTCCATTCTGGAGGTTCTCTCCTGCTTTTTTGAAGGCGCGAAATGCAGAAATTTTACTATCCCGGTTAACAGCAATGTCTATTGTTCTGAAGAAAATGCCCAGGATCAAGTTATTTTCAAGCTCCGCCTTACCCATGAAGTGAAAGCGCCCATGGGCCAATATGCAAAGAATCATGATGTCGAGATTCGAGCTATGGTTTGCACAATAGATATAGTGCTGCTTTGAATCTAGCGGCACTTCGAACTCAAACCTGAAGTGGATGCCCCCAAGTGTGCTGCAGATCCTGCTATGGTAAACACGGAGTTTGTTGAGCACACCATACCATGCAGGCCTTCTTGAAGCCAGCCAGTAAAGCGGAAAAAAAAGAATGGAAAAGAAAGCGATAATGAAAAGGAAATGAATGCGGTGAATGCGCCTTAACAGTTTAAACATCAGCTCAAAAGTATAAAATTATTCAAATAGGCCAATCTGCTGTATACCTGATTTCAGTTTTGAATACCCCGTGTTAAGTCAAAAATCGAATAATACTGAATTGAATTGGCGTTTTTTATTAATTTCGGCCCCATGAAAGAAACGGTAGTTAGTGGGATTCGTCCGACAGGTAAATTGCACCTGGGTAATTATTTTGGAGCAGTTACGAACTTTGTAAAAATGCAGCATGATTACAATTGTTACTTTTTCATTGCTGATCTACATTCACTCACTACCCATCCAACGCCTGGAGACCTGCACGGCTATGTAAAACATGTGCTTGTAGAATACCTAGCTTGTGGCATCAATCCAGAAGAATCTACGATTTACATACAGAGCGATGTACCTGAAGTAGCAGAGCTTTACCTATACCTGAACATGAATACCTATTTGGGCGAGCTGGAGCGTAGCACCTCTTTCAAGGATAAGGTTAGATCTCAACCGGATAATGTTAACGCCGGTTTATTGACCTATCCAACTTTGATGGCTGCCGATATTTTGATTCACAAGGCGACTAAAGTGCCTGTTGGAAAAGATCAGGAGCAGCACCTGGAAATGACCAGAACGTTTGGTAACCGTTTTAATCGCCTGTACAACGCAGAAACCTTCCCTGAAGCTTTCGCATTTAGCTATTCAGAAAATCTGGTTAAAGTTCCAGGCTTAGATGGAAAGGGTAAAATGGGGAAATCAGAAGGTGATGCAAACTGCATATACCTGTCAGACAGTCCGGAGGTAATACGTAAAAAGGTGTCGAAAGCAGTTACAGATGGAGGACCTACGGAAGAAAATCAGCAAAAACCAGAAGCCATTGAAAACCTTTTCAATTTAATGAAAATCGTTTCACCTGCTGATACGGTGAACTATTTCGATGAGCAGTACAACAAGTGTGCAATCCGGTACGGCGACTTTAAGAAACAACTGGCTGAAGACATGATTATTTTCAATACACCGATAAGGGAAAAGATTGAAGATATTGCTAAGGACACATCCTACCTACGTCAGGTTGCCAGACACGGGGCACTTAAAGCTCGGGAAAGTGCACAAAAAACACTTAAAGAAGTTAGATCACTAATTGGCTTCAAACCTTTCTAATACAAACACATAAATTAAAAATACATGCATATCGCAATTGTCGGCAACATTGGTGCCGGAAAAACAACCCTTACAGGACTGCTTGCCAAAAACTATCAATGGGAAGCCTTGTATGAGGCTGTAGACAACAACCCTTATCTGGAAGATTTCTACAGCGATATGAAAAGATGGAGTTTCAATCTTCAGATCTACTTTCTTAACAGTCGTTTTCAGCAGATTGTAGACATTCAAAACTCCACCAGGAATGTTATCCAGGATCGTACGATCTATGAAGACGCCTACATTTTTGCTGAGAACTTACATGACATGGGATTGATGACGACCAGGGATTATGATAACTATCGCGCAATCTTTGACAACATCACTTCATTCATTAAACCACCAGACCTGCTGGTATACTTGAAAGCTTCCGTACCTACGCTGGTGAACAACATCCAACGCAGGGGTCGTGAATACGAAGCAAGTATCCGGATAGACTACCTGTCGAAGCTAAACGAAAAGTACGAGAATTGGATAAAAGGCTATAATGCAGGCAAATTGCTAATTCTAGATAAAGACAAACTTGATTTCACAAACAATCCGGAAGACTTAGGGGTTGTTATAGAAAAAATAGAAGCGGAAATTCACGGATTATTTTAATGAAGATTATAGGAATTATACCAGCCAGATATGGCTCTAGCAGATTTCCAGGAAAACCCCTGGTGCAAATAGATGGCAAGAGTATGATTCAACGCGTGTACGAGCAGGCATCTGAGTCTGCCCGTCTGGATGCCGTGGTTGTAGCAACTGATGATGTCAGGATAGCTGACGAAGTAAGTGCGTTTGGTGGTCGCTTTCACCTTACCAGTGCTGCCCACCAAAGTGGTACGGATCGTTGTGCGGAAGTAATCCGAAAAGTGCCAGGTTATGACGTTGTGATCAACATTCAGGGCGACGAACCGTATATTGATCCTGCTCAGATAGACCTTCTAATTTCCTGCTTTGATGCAAGTACGGTGCAGTTAGCAACGCTGGTTAAACAGATCCATACCAATGAAGAATTGTTGAACACCAATATTCCAAAGGTGGTTCTTAATGCTTCTGGAGAGGCTGTTTATTTTAGCCGGCAAACCATTCCATTCGTGCGAGGAAAAGAGAAGGAACAATGGCTGGAAGAGCAAATCTACTATAAGCACATTGGAATATACGGTTACACCGCTTCAACTTTGCTGGAGAT
>DDAD01000014.1:8610-15888 GCA_002333205.1 Pedobacter sp. UBA2067 | reverse complement strand
CGGAAGCCAAAAAAGCGGATAAAAACAAACTGCTTGCAGACCAGATTAAACAGATGAAAGATCAGATGGTAATGCTGGATAAGCAGCAAATCAGATATAGGTAGAAAGAGTGTAAAAAGAACTTTCAAATAGAACTACGCAAGCGGTATCAGTAATGATACCGCTTTTTTTTGTCTTGGGATTTCGGCACACTTGATCCAGCATTCAGACACAGTTTAAACACACCTTACACACATGTTGNNCTGCTGATTGGACTTGTTGAATCGAGGAAAGCGCCTATGCAGTCTGAAAAATACTTTAAAAAGGCTCTTTCACTAGGTCTACAGATGGATCACAACATTGCATTGGCAAAACTCAGTTTAGCCGGCATTGCAATGGGTAAGCGCAACAAACGCGAAGCGCAGATGTATTTAACGGAAGCCAAAAAAGCGGATAAAAACAAACTGCTTGCAGNNAACACACCTTACACACATGTTGCGTGGATGAGGTCTGCGTGGGGTAGTGGGAATCTGCAACCTGAATTTTCATATGAACAAACCTTTGTTCACAAAGATCATTGCTACATATAAATGCCCCTAAACAAGAAAGCCGTATTATCATCTGATAATACGGCTTCATGTTATTTCGGTGTTTTTTTACTTATGCGAACCAGGACATTACATCCTCTTTACTCGGCATCGGTAAATCCATTTTCAGCTTTTTACGCATACCGCCAAGGTCATTAAATACTTTGTTCGGATTAGCGGCCTTCAGATCTTCAATGGTGTTAATGCCCATCTTACGAATTGCAGCAACCCATTCTGCAGGAATACCCGCATCAACGAAATCCTGATCTTCGGTTACTTTTGCTTTTTTCTCCGGCCGCATTTGCGGGAAGAATAATACCTCCTGAATGGTAGACTGGTTGGTCATCAGCATGACTAAGCGGTCAATACCTACTCCAAGTCCAGATGTTGGCGGCATTCCATATTCTAAGGCTCTAACGAAATCTTCATCCATAGCCATTGCCTCGCTATCACCTCTGGCGGCAAGTTTCAATTGATCCTCAAAGCGCTCTTTTTGGTCAATTGGGTCATTTAGCTCCGAATAAGCATTCGCAATTTCCTTCCCGTTTACAAACAACTCGAAACGTTCTACCAAACCTTCTTTGCTGCGGTGTTTTTTCGCAAGCGGAGTCATCTCAATCGGGTAATCTGTAATGTATGTTGGTTGGATCAAGTTCGCTTCCACTTTTTCAGAAAACAACTCGTCAATCAGCTTACCGCGACCCATACTCGAATCAATTTCAATGCCCAGTTGCTTACAGGTATCAGCAATTTCCGCTTCGCTCATTGCAGAAACATCAATCCCGGTATATNNTTCATATGGCCCTGCGAAGTTAATTTCGTTTTTACCCACTGTAACCGTTGGTTTACCGTGAATAGCGGTGGCAACACGTTCAAGACATTGTTCTACCATAGCCATCATCCAGATATAATCTTTGTAAGCTACATAGATTTCCATCGCCGTATATTCTGGATTGTGGGTACGGTCCATACCTTCATTTCTGAACATTTTACCGAATTCATATACACCATCAAAGCCAGCAACGATCAATCTTTTAAGGTAAAGCTCATTTGCAATCCTCAGGTACAATGGCATATCCAGCGTATTATGATGCGTTGCAAAAGGCCTTGCAGCCGCGCCACCGTGAATTGGCTGAAGGATAGGGGTTTCCACTTCCATCCAACCTTGCTCATTGAAATAATTGCGCATGGTATTAATCACCTTCGAGCGATTAATGAAAATTTGCTTGAAGTCTGGATTTACGGTCAGGTCGACATAGCGTTGTCTGTAACGTAATTCCGGGTCTGTGAAGCCATCGTAAATATTACCTTCCTCATCGCGCTTAACAATTGGAAGTGGTTTCAACGCNNTTAACTTAAATGCTGTTACGTGAACTGAAATCTCACCTGTTTGAGTGGTGAAAGCATAACCTTCGATGCCGATGTAGTCGCCGAGGTCTAGTAACTTTTTGAATACCGTATTATAGAGTGTTTTATCTTCATCCGGGCAAAGTTCATCTCTTTTAAGATAGATCTGAATTCTTCCTGTAGAGTCCTGTAGCTCCACGAAGGCCGCACTACCCATGATTCTGCGGCTCATGATCCTTCCTGCAAGGCTGATGCTCTTGTAGCCTTCTGGATTAGCCTCGTAGTTGGCAAGGATATCTGCAGCATTGGCATTGATGTCGAAACTTTCTGCAGGATATGGATCGATACCTAATTTCCGTAGTTCGGATAACGCACTACGGCGTAATATTTCTAATTCTGATAAGCTCATATGAATATATGTTCCGGCAGTTACCGGCGACGTTTTACTGAGTTAAATGACTGCAAAAATAGTAAATCTAATCTGCTTCTACGGCCATTTTGTACATCTCATTGATTGGTTCGGCATACTTACGCTCAATGACCTTTCGTTTTAACTTCATACTTGGCGTCATTTCGCCTTCCTCCATGCTGAAAGGATTACGCTTAAGTTTGAAGTTTTTGATACGCTCAAACTTTGCAAGTTCGTTAGACAGCTTTCTGATATCCTGATTAATCCAGGTTAAAATTTCCTGATCTTCAATAAATAACTCTGGTTGGGCGAAATAAGCATCTGGCAAATTGAATTGTTCCTGCATAGTTTCGCGATTCGGAACAACAATCGCTGTTAGATACTCCCGTTTGTCACCAATAAGGAATATAGACTCGATCTTTAAGCTCTTCAGGTAAATATTCTCGACCGGGGTAGGATAAACGTTTTTCCCATAAGCATTAACGATCATGTTTTTAATCCGGTCTGTAATTTGGAGGTTTCCTTTGTAGAAACGGCCGATATCACCGGTGTGAAACCAGTTTTCAATGTCAATGGCTTCTGCTGTTTCAGCGGGTTTGTTAAAATAGCCTTGCATTACACAGTTGCCACGTACAACGANNCTTCACATTCGAATTCTTCATTGAAGGTGTCATGTGTCTGTATACTAATGAATTTTTTGGTTTCCACATCCTGAATACCAACTTCAATCCCAGGAATAACACGTCCAACGGTACCATAAACCTGACGGTGATACTCCGTTACAGACATCACTGGTGAGGTCTCGGTAAGACCAAAACCTTCCAGAATTTTAATCCCCAGGTTCCCGAAGAATTCACCTACGTTCTTAGGCAATGCAGCACCGCCAGAAATCATGAACTTCAATCGACCACCAGTCTTCTCTTTAATTTTGCTGAATACAAGCTTGTCAGCAGTGTTTTGTTTAAGGCCCAACAGGATGCCGGGTTCCTGGCCGCTTTCTTTCTTGTTCCGGTAAGCCTGTCCCGTTTCCAGCGCCCACATGAATATCTTGGCCTTCATACCGCCAGCAGCGGTTCCACTTTTAATCGCTTTATCGTGTATGCGTTCCAATAGTCTAGGTACACAGCTCATCACCGTAGGTTTTACTTCAGCCATATTCTTGGCAAGTAACTCGAGACTTTGTGCATAAGCAATGACACAGCCCTGAGCACAACATACGTGGTAGGTTGCGGTACGTTCGAATACGTGCGACAGCGGCAGAAAGGATAAAAACACATCATCCTTGTCAATCACCGGTATTTGCTGCAGGCAAACTTTCACATTTTCAACGAAGTTACTGTGTGATAGCATTACGCCTTTCGGTGTTCCAGTGGTGCCGGACGTATATATTAAGGAAGAAATATCATTAGGCCTCAGCGCATTTCTTAAATCCGTGATATGCTGTATTTCTGCTGCAGTGATGTCACTGGCGGTATTCAGCACCTCGCTAAAATGAATGATTTCTTTTGGAAAATCAATTGGTACAGTAATCTTGTCTACATCAGCGAAAGCTGGAATCAGATATCGTAATTCGCGGCAGTTTTTGGCAATCTTTAAGATTTTCTTGAAAAGGAAAGGGCTTCCAATGAGTATGGACTTGATGCCGGAATCATTTATAATGTACTCGACTTCATGTTCTGAAAGGGTTGGGTATATTGATACATTTATTGCACCAATTTGCTGAATACCCTGATCATAATAGACATACTCTGGAGAGTTTTCTATGATCAAACCCATGCGATCGCCCTTGCTGATTCCTTTCCTGAGGAAGAACGCAGAAACGGCATCCGCGTTTGCAAGTGTGGTAGCATAAGAGATCTCTTTCCAGTCGTTGCCTTTCTTCTGTTTCAGGAAAGTGTGTTCGGGAGTATGGATGTTTTCTACTACGTTTCTCAAAAGACTGAGGACGGTAGAAAATTCATTGAAGGTTACCATATAACTGTTTGTTAATTTGGGAGAGCAATGATAGAGTTTTCGATGTAATTATGCAACCTGAAATTGTTACAGGCACTAAGCAAACGAAAAAAGGGGCTGAGGCCCCTTTTAACACTTTAATTAATGTATTTAAACAGAAAAACTTTCTCCACAACCGCATGAGCGGCTCGCGTTCGGGTTGTGAAAATTGAAGCCCTTACCATTTAAGCCGTCTGAAAAGTCTAGTTCAGTTCCAGCCAGGTAAAGGAAAGATTTCATATCCAAAGCAATCTTGATCCCTTTGTCTTCAAAAAACTGATCACCGGTTTTTGTCTCATTATCGAAGTCGAGGTTGTAGGACAAGCCGGAACATCCGCCACCTTTTACAGATACACGTAGGAAATATTCATTATCCATGTTGGCATCCTGCATCAGATGATCAATCTTGCTTTTAGCTTTATCAGTTATTGTAATCATTGTAATTTATTTTATAAACTAATTTCATGTTAAGGGNNCAATTCAATTGGCTCCATACCATTTTTCACGCGGTAGTCGTTGATTGCAGATTTGATTGCATCTTCAGCCAACACAGAACAGTGAATCTTAACTGGAGGTAAAGCCAATTCTTCTACGATGTCCATATTGTCGATTGCTAATGCTTCGTCAACAGTCTTACCTTTTAACCATTCTGTAGCTAAAGAAGAAGACGCGATAGCTGATCCACAACCAAAGGTTTTGAACTTTGCATCAGTGATCACATTGTTTTCATCAACTTCGATCTGCAGACGCATAACGTCACCACATTCAGGTGCGCCTACTAGTCCTGTACCTACAGATTTACTGTCCTTATTTAATGTACCAACATTTCTAGGGTTGGTATAGTGTTCCATTACTTTTTCTGAGTATGCCATTTTATTTTCCTCCGGGCCATTGAAGGCCTGTTAATATCCTTAATATTTGACAGTGCTTAGTGCTCTGCCCATTCAATTTTACTTAAATCAACACCTTCTTTGAACATTTCCCACAGTGGAGAAAGGTCCCGCAAATGAAGTACCGCTTTTTTAGTATTCTCAATTGCGTAGTCAATCTCTTCTTCAGTAGTAAATCTACCTAAACCGAAACGGATAGAAGAGTGTGCAAGATCATCAGATAAACCTAAGCTTTTTAAGACGTATGAAGGCTCAAGAGATGCTGATGTACATGCAGAACCTGAAGATACAGCCAAATCTTTCATCGCCATCATTAAACCTTCACCTTCTACATATTTGAAGGAGATGTTAGTTACATGCGGCAAGCGGTGCTCGCGATTACCATTCACGTAGCTTTCTTCAAGAACAGTTAATGCGCTTTCCAGTTTGTCTCTCAAAGCAGACAGTCTTGCTGCTTCAGAAGCCATTTCAAGTCTGCACAATTCACATGCTTTACCTAAACCTACGATGCCCGGAACGTTAAGTGTTCCAGAACGCATACCACGTTCGTGACCACCACCGTCAATTTGAGCAGTAACTTTAACCCTTGGGTTTTTACGACGTACGTAAAGTACACCAACACCTTTAGGACCGTACATTTTATGTGCACTGAATGCCATTAAATCAATCCCGTCTGCATTTACATCTACAGGAATTTTACCAACTGCCTGTGTAGCATCGGTCATGAATAAGGCACCATATTTATGTGCAATAGCAGAAATTTCTTTGATTGGTTGAACAACACCGATCTCGTTGTTACCATACATGATGGTTACCAGGATGGTTTGTTCAGTCATTGCAGCTTCCAGTTCCTGAAGATCGATCAATCCATCTTCCTTAACGTTCAGGTAGGTTACTCTTGCACCAAGCTTCTCAAGGTGCTTGCAAGTATCTAAAACAGCTTTATGTTCTGTAGTTGCAGTGATGATATGGTTACCACGATCCTGATACATTTCAAAAACACCTTTTATACCAAGGTTGTCTGCTTCTGTAGCACCAGAGGTAAAGATGATCTCTTTTTCTGTACAGCCAATTAACTTAGCTACCTGCTCACGTGCATAATCTACACCTTCTTCAGCAACCCAGCCAAAAGCGTGGTTACGGCTCGCAGCGTTACCAAACTTATTGGTAAAATATGGGAGCATAGCTTCTAATACCCTTGGATCAAGGGGAGTCGTCGCATTATTATCTAGATAAATAGGAAGTTCCATAAAATATTGGGTCTTGTTTTATATACAAAGATAAGAAAAAAGATTGCGAGCGTACATTTGTAGCCTTTTGTATAACGATTATTCCCTTATTTTTACAATTGTATAACCTTAAAAGAATGAACAAAATTGAACATGTCGGTATTGCAGTAAAAAACATCCAGGAAGCTAACCTTGTTTTCGAAAAAATCCTTGGGGTCTCTGCATATAAAGAAGAGCTCGTCGCTACTGAACAGGTTAACACCTCCTTTTTTAAAGTAGGTGAAAATAAAATTGAACTGCTTGAAGCGACCGGCCCTGATAGTCCCATTGCGAAGTTCCTCGCTAGAAAAGGGGAGGGCATTCATCATATTGCATTTGATGTGGATGATATTCTTTCGGAGATGGAAAGACTGAAAGGAGAAGGCTTCGTGTTGTTAAATGAGGTGCCTAAGCAAGGTGCAGACAACAAACTCGTGTGCTTTGTGCACCCTAAAGATACCAGTGGGGTACTTATAGAATTGTGTCAACAAATATAAAATAGAAATTATATGCTTAGGGTGTTGTATATGTATAATTAAATATGGATATTTGCAACCTTAAAAATAAGCGACAACTAAGTATATAAAATATATTATCATGAAAAAAGATCTGTTTCCATCAAACTATAGGTTCGTAGTATTTAAAGATATGTCTAACGATTATTCTTTTTTAACTAAATCTTGTGTAGATACCAAAGAGACTGTTACTTGGGAAGATGGAAACGAATATCCTCTATACAAATTAGAGATTTCTCATACTTCACACCCTTTCTACACTGGTAAAATGAAACTTGTTGATACTGCTGG
>DDAD01000014.1:0-8602 GCA_002333205.1 Pedobacter sp. UBA2067 | reverse complement strand
TCAAAACCCGTTACGCTAAGAAGTAATTCTGAAATAAAGACTTTTATTTTAAGTCCCGTTGCAAGATGCACCGGGACTTTTTTTATTTTTGTCGCTTATGACAATCAATTTATTTGATGATGGTGCATGGAATTCGCTCCGTCCATTAACCTTTACAAGGCCAGTTGCCGATCTCAGGCTTGGCATATTGACCATCGCTGAAAAGTGGTCTAAACACTTAAATGCTGATGTCGGCTTTAAAACGCAAGCCTATCTCTCTACGAAATATCCTTCACATAGCAACGCTGAATTATACATCAATGGTTCTATTTGTCCAGATAAGCAACTCCTTGACACGATCCTTGGTCTGAAAACAGGTGAAGTGCTGAAGAAGGAAGGTTTGCACATCGCAAGCAGGTTCGAACCTTCGGGTGATATTGATCTATCAAATCCATCTAATGCAGTTGTAGAGTACAATGCAGACTTCATCAAGATAACTTATCCTGAAGATATCTTCAAGTTCAATGATGTTGAGTTACGCAAGGATTTCGAATTACTGACCTCAGGACGCAGCTCTGCTGAACTTAGCAATACAAATACGCTAATTGGAGACCAGATCTTTGTTGAGGAAGGTGCTTCTGCCGAATGTTCCACCTTTAATTCCAAAAATGGCCCGATATACTTAGGTCGTAACGCGCAGGTTTGGGAAGGCAGTAATATCCGCGGTTCATTCGCACTTTGTGATCATTCACAGGTGAAAATGGGTGCAAAGATTTATGGACAAACTACCATCGGGCCTTATTGCCGGGTAGCAGGAGAGATCAACAATGCCGTAATTTGGGGGCATTCATCAAAAGGTCACGAAGGGTATCTTGGTAATGCTGTGCTCGGACAATGGTGTAACATTGGTGCCGATTCTAACAATAGCAATCTTAAAAATAACTATGCTGAAGTTCGCTTGTGGGATTATCAGAAAGAAAGCTTCCGTAAAACGGGACTTCAGTTCTGTGGATTGATCATGGCTGATCACGCGAAGTGTGCTATTAATACCATGTTTAATACAGGAACGGTTGCCGGTGTAAGTGCAAACATTTTTGGTGCTGGATTCCCAAGGAACTTTATCCCTGATTTTTCATGGGGTGGTTCTCACGGGTATGAGGTGTATACCCTAAACAAAATGTTTGAAACTGCAACTAAGGTATTTGAAAGAAGAAATCTTCCTTTCGATNNTTTTCGAATTAACTACTGTCAACAGAAACTTTAAATAACTTGCAGCGCCTATTGGCATTGCTTAACCTAAACTAAAAATACCAAAGATCATGAGGAAAAAAATTGTAGCTGGTAACTGGAAAATGAATATGGATTATGCTGAAGGCGTTTCATTATTCTCAGAAATTGTAAATATGGTGAGAGATGAGAAGAAAGGCGATCAGCAAGCCATTATTTGCGCACCCTTTATTCATTTAAATAGCCTTGCTAAATTAGGTGGCACAACTGTACACATCGGCGCACAAAACTGCCATCAGAATGAATCTGGAGCCTATACAGGAGAAATCTCTGCTAAAATGATTAAATCTGTTGGTTGCAGTTATGTTATTATCGGGCACTCCGAGCGCAGACAATATTTCGCAGAGAATGATGCGCTATTAGCCGAAAAAACCAAGGCTGCACTTGCAAATGGACTTACGCCGATCTTCTGTATTGGTGAAACGTTGGACGAGCGTAACAACGGTGACTACTTCAATGTTATCAAATCGCAGCTTACCAACGGTATTTTCGGCCTATCTGCTGAAGATTTTGCCAAGATTATTATAGCTTATGAGCCGGTTTGGGCTATTGGAACAGGTTTAACTGCTTCCTCTAATCAGGCGCAGGAAGTTCATGCATTTATCAGAGCCGAAGTTGCTAACCAATTCGGTTCGGAAATTGCTGAAGGTGTGAGTATCCTTTAGGGAGGTAGCTGCAATCCAAAAAATGCTGCAGAACTTTTTGCGCAGCAGGATATTGATGGTGGCTTAATCGGTGGAGCGTCACTTAAATCCCGTGATTTTACGGACATTGTTAAAGCATTTAACTCGTAATGCAGTATATACAAGTCACATTTGAATTTAAAAGTATTGAAGACTACCAGCGGGATCTTTTGATAAATGATCTTGCTGGTATTGGCTTTAACACGTTTGAGGATACCGAAACTGGCTTTTCAGCATTCATTGAAAAGGATAACTTCCAGGAATCTGCATTGAAGGCCTTGCTGTTATCCTATAATGATGAATTGGACTACAGCTATGCTGTGACCGAGATTGCAGGTGAAAATTGGAATGAACAGTGGGAAAAGAACTTTGAACCACTTGTAATCAGCGACCAATGTTATGTCCGTGCAACATTCCATGCCCCTAAGCCCGAATATCCTTTTGAGATCGTTATTGATCCGAAGATGGCTTTTGGCACTGGTCACCACCAGACAACCACCATGATGATGGAGTATATCCTTTCAATGGACCTGAATGGTAAAGTGGTCTTCGATATGGGTTGTGGTACAGGCATACTCGCGTTTTTAGCTGCTAAGAAAGGGGCATCTCAACTTACAGCAATCGACTACGATCAGGTTTGTTATGAAAGTACCGTGGAGAATGCTGCATTGAATAACATCACTAATATTGACATCATTTGCGGTGGGAAAGAAGTAATCCCAAATGCGACTTACGACGTAATTCTCGCGAACATTAATCGAAATATTCTGCTGGATCAAATTGGCAGGTATTCAGAAGTGCTTAAAACCGCGGGAGAGATCGTCTTCAGTGGATTCTATGAAAGCCCGGATCTGGAGATGATTAAGGAGGCTTGCTTAAAGGTTGGCATGCAGTACCAGGATCATAAAAAGATTAACGACTGGGTTGCCGCCCGGTTTATCAAACAATAACAATTATGCGTATACATTTTATAGCGATTGGGGGTAGTGCGATGCACAACCTGGCAATTGCTTTACATAAAAAAGGTTTTCAGATCACAGGCTCTGATGATGCGGTATTTGAACCATCCAGTGGCAGGCTAGCAAGGTTTGGTTTGCTACCAGAAGTTATGGGCTGGGATCCAAATAGGATTACGGCGGACCTGGATGCGGTTATTTTAGGTATGCATGCTTTTCCTGATAATCCAGAGCTGCTGCGCGCGCAAGAGCTTGGATTGAAGGTTTATTCGTATCCAGAATACATCTATGAACAGACTAAGGATAAGTTAAGGGTAGTTATTGGTGGCAGTCATGGTAAAACCACAATTACATCAATGATCCTGCATGTGGTAAACTACTACCAAAAAGATTTTGACTATCTGGTAGGTGCACAGCTCGAAGGCTTCGACACGATGGTTAAGATCACCAACGAGGCACCTGTGATCATTATTGAAGGAGATGAATACTTAGCCTCTCCAATTGATAGGAGACCAAAGTTTCATTTATATAAAGCGAATGTCGCTGTTATTAGTGGAATCGCCTGGGATCACATTAACGTGTTCCCGACGTTTGAAAACTATGTTGAACAATTTAACATCTTTATCAATACCATTCAACCTGGAGGCCGGCTAATTTACTGTGAGTTGGATGCAGAGGTTAAGAAGCTTGTCGAGCAATCTACTTCAGCTGTCGAAAAGGTGCCATACGAGATTCCTGCACACGTGATTCAAAATGGAATTACGACCCTGCTTCCGGATCATACCGCATTAAATGTGTTTGGCGATCACAACCTGATGAATTTAAGTGCAGCAAGGCATGTTTGTGCAAGTCTGGATATCTCGGAGCGTGCGTTCAATACGGCTATAGCATCGTTCAAGGGTGCAGCAAAGCGTCTCGAGCTGATTGGGCATACTGAAAATTCTAACGTTTACAAGGACTTTGCACATTCGCCTTCAAAGCTCAAAGCAACCATTGCTGCTGTCAAGTCACAGTTTCCTGACAGGACCTTAGTAGCTTGTATAGAGTTGCATACATTTAGCAGCTTGAACAAAGAATTTTTGTGTCAATATGAAGATACAATGTCAATGGCTGACCATGCGATCGTTTACATAGATGATATGACCTTTAAGCACAAAAAGATCACGCCTTTCACTGAAAATGATGTTCAAACGGCTTTTAGAGATGAAAATTTAATTTTCTTTAACGACAAGCAGACGCTGGAGAACTACCTCTTGGCAATGAATTTTACTAATACGAACTTATTGCTTATGAGTTCAGGAAATTTCAGTGGTTTAGATCTTATTAAACTGGCACGCGAGTTGAAGGTCTAGCCCAAGAAACACACAGTTAAAAAACTATCATGAACATTATCGGTAAAAATATTCGACAGCTACGACAGAAAAATGGATGGAGCCAGGGGGAAGTAGCTAAAAGATTGAAGATTTCCATACCTGCATTTTCCAAAATAGAAACGGGCATCACAGACATAAATATCTCGAGATTAGAACAAATTGCAAACCTTTTTGAGGTCTCAACAATGGACATCATCTCAAAAGAAGGTGAAAATCCACAATCCGTAAACTTCGAAGAGATTAATAGTCTAAAAGAAAAACTATCCGCTCGTGAAGAAGAAATCATTAAGCTTCAAAAGAAGGTTATTGATCTTTATGAGGAAATCAGAGGGGAAAATTAAAAAGTCTTACGCAACGTCATGTGCCGCTTGCCAAAAGCGGCACCCGTTGCTTCATGAATAGCTAACATTTTATCGTTAAAGTCTCCAACCCAGGACATCTCCAATTCTTCATATTGGTTTAATGGGAGAACATACTTACCCAGCGTAATGAATAGGGCAGACTCCAACCCGTGTTTCTGATAAGCAGTTTTTGTTCCCATTACAATTGCGCGCATTCGCGACACACCTTTCCAACGTTTATAAACGAACACCAGCTTCTGTAGCAAGCCTAACTTACCTTTAAATCCCTTGATCATTTGATTTGCATCCGGAATGGTTACTAAAAATGATGCAGGTTCACCATTAACGTAGGCAAACCAGATCAATTGCTCGTCCATAATGGTTTCCATCTTTTTGAAAGACTCCATTAAGGTTTCCTTCTTAATTGGCACAAAGTTCTTGAAGTCCTTCCAGGCGTCATTATAAATCTCCATCAAGTCGTTTACGTATTTTTCAGAGTTCTTTTTAGAAAAATGCTCGAAGGTATAGCCTGGTTTATTGGCTACCCAATTTGCGATCTTGGAAAAGCGCTCAGGAAATGGCTTGGTAATGTCCAGGTGATTGGTAATTTGCTCGTAAGAAGTTTCAAAGCCATAGGCTTTGAAAAGCTTGTGGTAATAAGGAGGATGGTAGTTCATGCCATATGAAGGAGGACTGAAGCCCTCAACCAATAAGCCCCAAAATGAATCATTTTCACCGAAATTGATCGGGCCTTCCATGGCCTCCATTTTCTGTGCTTTTAACCAGGACTCCGCGGTTGAAAATAGGAGCGTAGCTGCTGCCATATCATCAATGCATTCGAAGAATCCCATTCCTCCGGTAGACACCTCATACTGATCCGCTTTCTTGAAGTTTATAAATGCAGCCACCCGTCCGATAACCAGCCCCTGATCATTCTTTAAGATCCATCTGGTACAAACGCCGTGGCTGAAAAATGGATTCTTCTTTGCATCAAAGATTTGTTCAATGTCCTGGTCAAGTGGACAGATCCAATTTTCATCTCCTTTGTATATCAGGTGCGGAACGTTTAAAAAAGCTTTACGGGTGCTGTTATTTGTTACTTCAATGATCTGCATGCGTGCTAAATGGTGTAAAATTAAAAAGCATCCTGATTAGGATGCTTCAATATTAAGTTTTTTTTACCAGTTAATAGTCATCGTCGTCGTCAGAATCAAAAGTATCTAGCGTATCCAGATCATCCAAAGGCATGTCAAAGTCATCATCCTCATCATCGAAAGGAGTTGCTTTGCTAAAGCCAGTGGTCTGAATTCCATTTAGAATATCATCTTCAAAACGGGAATCATCAACAGAACTTTTCTTGGTGGATTTCTTAGTTGTTATCATACAAATAAAATGGCTGGTTGCGAATGCTAATTTAAAAATACAAATTGATTATTTACGAGGCCGTACGCGTTGTACAATGCAAAATTAAAAAATAAATAAATCTTCCAAGCTGAATTTTAAAAGTTGCCGTAAATTTTAAATCCGAAAAATTAAGCGCAAAAAAAAAGTGGTAAAGATTTCGCTTTACCACTTTTAACACACAAATGAAACCCTGAATTGAGATACTGTTTTTAGGTTAGGTGAACATATCTTTTGCCAATTCTATAAGAACGCGCTTTAACAAACCATGTTTGTTTAATTTCTAATACAAGTTTAAAACAAAGAGTTGAGCAATTTTCCGATTCTTAGTCAATGGTAGACAATTTTGAGTAAACGGTCGATAATATCATATTGGCACCTGAATCGTGACCCTTGTACCTGCATTTCCACGTTGATTGATCGAAATCTCAATGGACAGAGATTCGATTTGGTTAAGTAATTGCACCCGTTCCTGTGTTAAGCTCATGCCCTTACTACTGTGTGTTTCCCTTTTAAGCCTTTTCGAGTTTTCAATGCCTACGCCATCATCGATAATGTGTATCAGTAAAACTTCCTGATCCATAACCTCCATGGTGATCTGTATATTGCCGCCCTCTTCCTTCGGCATTATCCCATGCCAGATTGCGTTCTCTATATAGGGCTGTAACAACATGGAGGGGATAAAAACCTCTCCTTTATCGATGGCAGCGTCTACTTCGATCGTATAATTAAATTTCTCTCCGAAACGCTTCTTCTCCAGGCCAAGGTACAGCGTCAGGTATTCTAACTCCTCTTCTAAAGAGATAAAACTTTTTGTACAGATTTCAAGATTTTTGCGGATGAGACGGGCGAAGCCAGTTAAGATTTTATTGGCAGATGAGGTATCCTTAGTATTGATATAGTGTTGAATTGAATTCATGACGTTGAAGATGAAGTGAGGATTCATCATGGCAAGCAAAGCCCTTTGTTCCAGGATCAGGATCTTGTGCTTTAGCATGAGTTGTTTTTGTTCCTCATTTTTACGCCAGTTGGTGATGATTACTGCAATTTTATAGAAGGTGAAACTGGCAGCGATAAGCAGAACCAGAATAAACCAGTTACGTTGCCAGAAATGTTCCTCCAGTTTGAACCTGATCTTTGTCGGATCGCTCCAATCGGTGTTGTTAGATTTAGTGCTGATTTCAAAGGTGTATTCTCCAGGAGACAGGGCGGAAAATTCCAGCCTTCGGTTCCGGGTCTCTGTCCAATTGTCTTCCGGATTCAATCGGAACCTATACACCAGATCTTGTTTTTCAAAGTCAATAGCGCTATAGATAAAAGTGATGTTGTTCCTGGATGGATCCAGCGCAGCCAATGTGTCTTCTACAGCTATGGAATTGTTGTTGTTCAGAATACTGGATACAATAACCTTTGGCGCTTTATTCTTTTTTATAAACGCTTTTTTCGGAAAGAAGATCAGGCCATTATTTGTAGCAAAATAAGCTGTTTTGTCACTTATATAAAGATCATTGACATCATTTTTTAGTAATGCATTGGTGTACTCAAAGCTTTGTACTTCAAGTTTAGGCCCATCAATAGACACGTTGTTAATACCATTATTGGTAATTACCCATAGATGATCACCATCAACAAAGAGCTTTTTACAGATGTTATCGCCCAACCCATCTAAAATGGTGACCTTTCTTATAATTTTTCCGTCTTTAATGTAAGCAAGGCCATAGCCATCTGTTGCGAGTACGAGTATACCATTCTTCAGTTCCTTAATATCGTTTACCCTTTTGTCTTTGATATAGGCAATGTCGGCAGGGTCTTTCAATCCCGCCGCACCCACAGCATTCAAACCTTCTGTGTTCGAAAACCACAATTTTCCAGCGCTATTAAAATGTACTGCATAGGCTCGGTTAGGAAAAAAGTTCTGTCCACTTTTCACCTTCAGTGCATGAAACTGAAACTGTTCCCGCGGATTATCAATTAAGAAAACACCTGAGGCTGATGCAATGGCCAGCTGGTTTTTTGGACTCAAACTGAAATCCTTAATCGCAAGTACCGAACTGGTGACTTCCCGGAGTAATTGAGGCTGTCTTTGATCGTATATGTTTTTAATTCGCCCTAGCGCAAGGTCAGTACTGAAGTACATAGACTCGTTGCTATTATCCAAATACAGTTGTTTGATGTTGCTCTTGAACCCAAGTGCTGAAAGGCTGATCTTTTCAATGGAGTTCGACTTCGGATTAAATACATTAAGTATGCCTTTATCCATCCCAAGCCAGAGTCGTCCATCTTTGTCTTTAGTTATGCTTTTTATGTAGTTGCTGGACAAGCCCTGGTCCTGATCGAAGATGTACATCCTGTTACGCAATGCCGGTAGCATGTAGATGCCGTTTGAAGTCGTAAACCACATGTTCTCGTGCCTATCTTTGATAACCTGACTTGCTGGGATATTGTGGAGAAATTGCGTTGACCTTCCGCCTTTTTCAAACTTAAATACACCTTCATTGTTGCTCAGCCACAGTTCGGATGGGGTTGCCTGAATAAAAACAAGACTTCTCTTAAGCATTTTAGCAGGTACCTTTATATTTTTT
>DDAD01000099.1:389-5791 GCA_002333205.1 Pedobacter sp. UBA2067 | reverse complement strand
TGCTTAACTTAAGGTCTTGAAGTATTGATGCTTTAACTTTGATGGTGATAGAATAACTTTTGTAGTATCCAAAAGGTACCCAGTTGATGCTCATGTCCCAGCAATGTAGATCACGGTAAATCGCGATGTTAGTTAGTGCAATGTCTTTCTGTTCGAAATCGTATCCTGAATTGAACTGCACCTTAAGCTTTTCTGTTAANNTAAAATCGCCGTTAAAGGTTAATGCATTGGTGATCCTGGAGTTGGTCCCCTCCGGACTTGTAGAATATTGAAAGCTATAAGCAAACGCAAAGTTCCATGGAATGTTGAAGTCTACAAAGGCATTTGGATCTCTGCTGATGGCACGAAGTTGCGCATCCTGTTCAGGTGTGCGACCGGTTTTAGCGGCCTCTTCATTAACACGGTCTATATTTTCATTCCTCCGTTTGAATGATTCCGCATTCAGACTGTAGTCAAAGGAGAAACCAAAACTGGTTAAACGTGGAATGGTATATTTATCAATTAACCTTTTGGTGATCATCGTGCCTACAACTTCGTCCTCCACCTGATATGGATTAAGGGTACCGTTATAGTTGATACCAAGCTTATCGGTAAACTGAGAACGCCCACTGAAGGAGATTGTAGATAGTTTGAAGGCTGGTGCAAGGAAGTTATAAGATCCAGAAAAGTTAAGACCTTGAATAATCGGGATTTTGCGGTAGCCAGTACCTGTAGTGTCTTTATCAGATCTTACCTTCGCTTCAACAGTGTTGTCTAATCCAAAGCTCAATAATGCCTGCTCACCCTGAGAAGGCCCGGTGTATAAAGTCCTTTCGAATATAGAATATCTTCGGTCTCTTCCTGGGTACGATGGATCGATCACTGGACTGCCATCCTGGTACCGAAGTTCCTTGTAATAACCTTTACGTGGGTCGGAGAAGTCGGGCTTATAACTTAGGTTAAAGTTTGGCGTCATCACGTGTCTGATTGCACTTATTTTGCTGGAACTGCCAAACTGCGCCTGATTATAGATCTTGGTAGACATACCGATACCGATGTTATACTCACCAGAACGCTTAAAGCCTTGAATCGTGTACTAGGTTAAAGAGTCCGGACGGTTTACCAGTCTAAGTAATTTTTGTTCGACAGACTGGAAGTGCCATTGCTCATTATATTGGGCGTTCACGTTAAAGTTGAAGTATTTCGCAACGTTAAAGGGTAAGCTTATCGGAATGTTGTGGTTAAAACCGTTTTGGAACCGTTTAAAGCCGTCTTTATCGAAAAGCTTATCTTCTGTTGTACTTACCGTATTGTTTGCTTGCAAGGAATACCCTAACGTAAGCTTTTGATACCATTTCTGCTCTCCAACCCGATTCTTTGAATCGAATGGATTTATGGTGTTCATACTCAAGTTTACCTGTGGTAGCGTTAAGCTGATGGTTTTACTTTGGATCTCCTGGCTATGGCCTAATGCAGCTGTAAGATTGAAGATGCCCATGGTTTTTCCATAACTCACACTGGAAGCAAGTGTATTCTGCGATATGGCCCGAACATCATAGGTGTTTCCAGCTGCTGTTGCACGGTTGTAAGAAGAGGTACCGGCATTTACATAAGCACTAAATACGGTTCCGGGATTCGCATTCGCGTTCTGGCTGTGCGTCCAGTTGATGTGAAAATTCTTTTGCGGCTCATACTCGGGTGTACCCTCAAGACCATTTCTGGTACTTGCATAAGAGATATTAATATTACCGTTGTATTTGTAACGCTTTAAGTAATTGGAGTTGATGTTGGCTTCATAAGACCCACGGGTGAATATGGTTCCCATAATTCTGGCATCGAGATAATCATTGAAGCCCAGGTAATAACCTGCGTCGCGTAGGAAAAATCCCCGTGTTGCATCCTCACCAATACTGGGCAGAATGATTCCTGAAGCTTTCTTGTTCGGCTTAGGAAAGAACGCAAATGGTAAGCCTAGTGGAATTGGAATATCTTCGATTTTAAGGTAGGTTGGGCCGGTAATAATCTGATGTTCAGCAACAATACCTTTGGTGATGTAGATACCGAAATGGGGATGCGGCAGATTACAGGTGCTGTAGGTCATCCCTTTTACGTGGATCTCATCGTCTGGTTGTTTTTTACTTTGCCCGCCGGAAAAGAATCCGCCTTCCTGCTCAGTAAAGGTATTGTAAACTGTGCCCTTGCCAGATTTGGTATTATATAACAATGAATCGGCTACGGACGAGCCTTCCTGTTCCATCTTAAAAATTGGCTTGCCGTAATAACGACCTTTCTCGTCTTTTAAGCCGCTGGCAAAAATGGTGTTGTTTTTTGAATCGTAACGGATGTACTCGGCATCAAGCTCAAAGGTCTGATAGTCCACGCGGGCATTTCCATATAAATACATGATGCTACGATCTTTACTGTATTTAGTTGAGTCGCGGGCATAAGTTTCTACCCGGTCGCTCAAGCCACCTGCGGCAGGTGTTTGGCGTCTGGATGTATCTTGAATGATGGTGTC
The DNA here is from genome assembly GCA_002333205.1 of Pedobacter sp. UBA2067. GTDB lineage: Bacteria > Bacteroidota > Bacteroidia > Sphingobacteriales > Sphingobacteriaceae > Pedobacter. The sequence goes on along the minus strand of DDAD01000099.1, from coordinate 3,294 downwards.
TTGCTGCTGTATCACCTGAACCATTGCCAGACTGGCAAAGCCATAGGATTTATTACCTGTTACAGCTAATAAAATGAATGAGGTAACTAAAATGATTGACCTTAAAAGTTTCAAATTCGTGCGTGAATGTTATTTTTGCATTAATGTATAATCCAAAACGTCCAAAAATAATCAAAAATATACCATTGATAAGTCCAAATGCTATAATGATGGTATTTATTTCTTTGCTAACCATTATTTGCTTTGACAATCAGTCTTTTAGCCAAGGATACAAAATAGAAACTATAGTTATTGACGCGGGTCACGGCGGGAAAGACGGCGCCACAAGAGGTGCTTTTTCAACCGAAAAAGAAGTTGCCTTAAAAACGGCATTGAACCTCGGAAAGCTCATTGAAGCGGAGATGCCGGATGTTCGTGTGGTGTATACCCGTACATCCGATGTTTTTGTGCCACTTTACGACAGGATTGGTGTTGCTAATGAGGCTAAAGCAGATCTTTTCATTTCCATTCACTGTAATGATATGCCACTTCGCAGAAGCACGGTTACTACAGGATATCGGAAACTCAAAAACGGAAAACGGGTGCCGATTAGAAAAACTGTTTATAGCAAAAGTACTTCCACCCGGGGTACAGAAACCTTTGTTTCTGGTATGGGTAGGATGAATGAGCAGGATGAGGTAATTAAAAGGGAGAACGCGGCTATTCTCCTGGAGGAAAACTACCAGGAAAACTATCAAGGTTTTGACCCGAACAATCCTGAGAATTATATCATACTTTCGCTGATGAAAAATAACTTCCGTGAGGCCAGTTTAAACTTTGCCAAGATGGTACAGAATGAGTACGTGAAAGTTGGCCGTCTGGATCGCGGGGTACAGGAGAAAAGTCTTGCTGTACTGGCAAGAGCGGGTNNTTATCTCTAATCCTAATGAAGAAGAATACATGAATTCTGAGTCGGGTCAGGCAGAGATTACCAGAGGGTTATTTAATGCGATTTCAACATATAGAAAAACTGTAGAACATAATTAATGAGCGGAACTTGTAGGAAGGAAATGCGGAAATACTTAAAATTTTTTGTTTGCACGTTATTGGTTGGTGGTAGCTTAGGGGTAAAAGCACAAGGCGAAAGTTACCGGGTAAAAACAATTGTTATTGATCCTGGTCATGGTGGTAATAAGCCTGGGGCAAGAGGTTCTTTTTCTACCGAGAAAAATGTAGCGCTGGAAGTTGCTTTGAAATTGGCAAAGAAGTTTGAGGAAGATATGCCCGACATGAAAGTTTTGCTAACGCGCAAAACGGATGTAGATGTAGATTTCCTGAAGCGGGCAGCAATAGCAAACAATGCAAAGGCCGACCTCTTCATCTCGATTCATTGCAACTCGGTAGCGAGTTCAAGAGCAAGATCAACCTATGGGACGGAAACCTTCGTAGCTGGTTTACACCGGATAGATGAACAAAATGTTGCGATTCGGGAGAACGCGGATATAAAGCTCGAAAAGAACTACAAGGAAAAATACGACGGGTATGATCCTAACGATCCTGAAACTTTTATCATACTTTCTTTGTTTAGAAATAACTTCAGGGCTAAGAGCACTGAGATTGCGAAGTTAATTCAATCGAACTACGCTAAGAACGAAAGGGTTAACCGCGGCGTTAAAGAGCAAGGTCTATTGATCCTTCAGCGGGCTGGAATGCCAGCTGTACTAACCGAGATTGGCTTCATCAGCAATCCGGCAGAAGAAAAGTACATGAACTCTGAAAGCGGACAAATTGAGATTGTTAATGCTATCTTTAACGCAGTTAAGCAGTACAAACAACAAAACGAGTAAATAAAAACCAGGATCGAGTGAAAATAGCAAACGAAACAAAAGTGGGCATACTAGCTGCCTTTGCCATAGCCTTATTAATCATCGGGTATAACTTCTTAAAAGGCAATTCAATTTTTTCCAACGAGACGATACTGTATGCTAAATACCCAAGAGTTGATGGTCTGGGCGTCTCTAAGCCTGTGCTGATAAATGGTTTCCAGATTGGGCGTGTAGACAAATTACAGTTACAACCAGACGGCTCAATCGTAGCAACACTTAAGATTAATGGTAAATACGATATTCCTAAGAACAGTATTGCCCGTCTTGAAAGCACTGACCTTTTAGGTAGTAAAGCAATCGTAATGGGACTTGGTACAGGGACGTTGTTTGCGCAGGAAGGCGACACTTTGAACGCCTATGTAGAGAAGAACCTGATGGAATCCGTTGAACNNTTACTTCGATTAACTCGATTATGAATCCAAACTTCCAGAAGAATGTTGACAAAAGCTTTAACAGTATTGCTTCTACCCTTGCATCATTGGAAGCTACCTCGAAAAAGGTTGACCGTATGGTTGGTACAGAAAGCTCGAAAGTTGCGTCCATTATGGATAATGCGGTCTCGATCTCCAACAATCTGAAAAACAATAATGAGAAGATTAACTCAATTTTGGATAACCTGAATACAGTCACAGATCAGGTTGCTGCTGCCAACTTTAAGCAAACAATCGATAACGCGAACCAGGCTGTTGCAGAATTGCAAGGTGTGGTGAATAAGATCAACCAGGGACAAGGAAGTTTAGGTTTACTGGTGAACGACCGTCAGATGTATGATAACCTGAACAATGCGTCGAAAAGCTTAGATAATCTCCTGATTGATCTTAGAGAAAATCCTAAGCGCTACGTACACTTCTCCGTATTCGGCGGAGGCGGGAATAAAGATAAATAAGCCTGTTTAAATCAGATAAGTAATACCTTCGAGTGCCAATTCGGTATTCGGGAACACTGCAGCCGCTTCCTCAAGGAGCGGCTGCAGTGTTTTGTAGCGGGACGAGAAGTGCCCGATAAGCAGTTTGCTTGCACCAGTTTGCTGGGCTATCTCA
>DDAD01000099.1:0-281 GCA_002333205.1 Pedobacter sp. UBA2067 | reverse complement strand
TGCAAAGCAGTCGTATGATGTGTGAATATCGCTCTGTCCAATAGTTCATGAAGGAACGTTGCCTCATGATAAAGCACAGTACTATTCATGATGCTGTCCAGGTAACTGCCGTCAGCAAGTGTATCTGAGCAGTAACAGTAAGTCTTTGGTTCATTAGAGTCAATCGTGTAGTCTGTGTTCACGATCGTTGTGCCATTAGGAAGATCTAAATCTACTCCCCGTTTTAACAATGGATAATATTCAAGTGGCACCTGATCCGCCTCGAGTTTTTCTACCAGCAG
>DDAD01000018.1 GCA_002333205.1 Pedobacter sp. UBA2067 | reverse complement strand
GTTTAAACTGTGTGGTATGGTCGAAGATGATCTTCATCACGGCGATGATCGGCATGGAAAGGAACATCCCGGAGATCCCTGCGATGCTGCCGCCAATGATTACCCCAAGGATCGCCATGAGCGCATTGATCTTGATTTTGGAGCCCACGATGCGCGGCATCAGGATGTTGTTATCCAGGAACTGTACAGCAGCAATCACCAGCAATACGGTAATTACAGGCGTAAGCTCGGTTGAGGAAGTCAGCGTTAACACCACGCCAATGACGTTACCCAGCAATGCACCTACATAAGGAATGAGGTTCAGGATGGCGAAGATCACACCGATGAGCAGGGCATGTTTGATACCGAAAAGCATCAGCAAGCCGCCGAGCAGGATGGTCATATAGGTCACCTGGATTAACAAGCCCACGAGGTAGTTTTTGATGATGGCTTCTGTTTCGTAGATGGTCTCTTTCACTTTTGGATGATCCTCCTGCTGGAACCACATGAAGATAAAACGTAAGAGGATACCTTTGTAGAACAGCATCAGGTAGATGTAAATAGGCAGTAAACCGACGAATACGAAGATTGAAGAAAGTGTTACAGCAGCACCACTGGCCATGCCTCCCGCATAGGTCATCAGGTCATCACTCTTTTTAGAGAGGAAGTCCATCTGTTCTTTGGTCGAGATGTGCGTAATACCGCCAACCCAGTCGCTGAGGGATTTCACGTGCAGGGCAACATTCTGTTTGATCTGCGGGAAGTCTTTGATCAGGATGCCCATCTGGTTGACGAAGAAGAAGCCGATGGCGCCAACAACGACCACCAGTACCAACAGGCAGAGCACGATGGAAATGGTTTCTGGTATTTTATATCTTCTAAAGAAGCGGAAGACTGGCAGCAGGACCAGGCTGATGAAGAAGGCCATCAATATTGGCATGATGATGTCTTTGCCGACCACCAGCACGGCGATAACGAGTACGATTCCTAGTAATTCAATGGAACGCTTTACCGTTAGAGGTAATTCCTTCATAAATGTTTTGCTTATTTGTTGGTTAACATAATCAGGTATGAAATGTTTGGGTAAATTTGGGGATTAAAAACGAGAAGGAAGCATTATGACATCAGAACACACGATCGTTGCATTATCCACCCCAACCGGCATTGGCGCCATTGGCGTCATCCGCTTATCGGGCAAGGATGCCATCCAGATTGCTAACGCGGTATTTGCAGGCAAGGACCTGACCAAGCAGGAGAGTCATACGCTGCATTTCGGTTTGATCAAGGATGGGGACATTGTAATTGATGAAGTGGTGGTGAGTCTTTTTGTGGCGCCAAAGTCGTACACCAAGGAGAACGTGGTGGAGATCTCTTGTCACGGTTCGAATTTCATTATTCAGCAGATCATTTCTTTGTTGATCCGGAAAGGTGCGCATGCGGCGAAGCCTGGGGAGTTTACTTTGCGTGCTTTCTTAAACGGCTCGCTGGATCTATCGCAGGCAGAAGCGGTTGCTGATCTGATTGCTTCAGATTCACAGGCGGCGCACCAAGTGGCTATGAACCAGCTTCGTGGCGGTTTCAGCAATGAGCTGAATGAGCTGCGCGAGCAGCTGATCCATTTCGCTTCCATGATCGAGCTGGAGCTGGATTTCGCAGAGGAAGATGTGGAGTTTGCAAATCGTGATCAGCTACAGGCTTTGATTACTCGAATTAAGCTGGTGATCGGTAAGCTGATTCGCTCTTTCGAGTTAGGTAACGTGATTAAGCAGGGGATCAATACGGTAATTGCTGGTCGTCCGAATGCTGGTAAATCCACTTTGCTGAATGCTTTGTTAAACGAGGAGCGTGCCATTGTGAGTTCCATTGCAGGTACAACGCGGGATACGATTGAAGAGTTGTTGAACATCAATGGTATTAACTTCCGGTTGATTGACACAGCAGGGATTCGGGAAGCGCAGGACGCGATTGAGGTGATCGGAGTGGAGAAGACCATGGAGAAGATCAGCCAGTCTGCATTGCTGGTATACCTGTTTGATGCTGCGGAGCTATCTGTTTCGGAGATCCTGTCGGATATCGCGCGTTTGCAGAAGCCAGGTGTTCCTTTTGTGGCTGTGGCAAACAAGATGGATCTGGTTACTCAAGATTCTCTTTCTCTGGCTTTGCCAGAGGGTGTTCAATTCATTTCCATTTCGGCTAAGGAGAAAAGCCATATTGATGATTTAAAAGATTTGTTGTACGAAGTAGCGGTGGGGGACCAGTTAACAGAGAACCATACAATGGTTACGAATATTCGGCACGTAGAAGCTTTGCAGCGCACGCAAGAAGCATTGGCTCAGGTAGAGCAAGGATTGGTAAATCCGGTGACCTCAGATTTTCTAGCTATGGATATCAAGCAAGCACTTCATTACCTAGGCGAGATTACTGGGCAGGTTACCACGGATGATTTGTTAGAGAATATCTTTAGTAAGTTTTGTATTGGGAAGTAAGGGCAGGGAACACTAACATGGATCACCTGCCGTTATACCGGCAGAAGCAGCGCTTCGCCCAGAGAATATCCCTATTGCATCTTCCACCATTGAAGGTTGGGTAAAGCAGGGACTCGAACGACTTGAACCACTGTATCAGCAGCTAAAGTTTGATATCAAAGCTAAAGGTTATTTGCAAGTGGATGAAACCAGCATAAAAGTGCTCGAAAGTGAAAAGAAAGGTGCCACCCACATAGGCTGTTACTGGGTCTATCATAGTCCTTTAGACGGACTGGTACTAATGGACTATCAGCCTACGCGTGGCGCAGTAGCTACCAAGGAAATGCTTAAAAACTTTAGCGGTTATCTGCAGAGTGACGGGTATGCTGTATACGAAAAAATAGGTCAGCGGCAGTAAATCACGCCGGTAGCCTGTTGGGCACATGCCCGCAGGGAGTTTGAGCGTGCCCTGGATAACGATAAGATCAGAGCGAGCAAAGCGCTGAATTTTATTCAGCAGCTTTATGCTGTAGAACGTAAAATAAAAGAGGAAGGCCTACGCTCAGAACATTCCAAAGTGCTTCGCCTGAATGATGCTTTACCGGTAATCAACGGCTCGGTAAATGGATCTTTAACGAGGTTAAAAACACCTTGCCTAAAAGCCAGATCGGTAAAGCCATGCGCTATGCAATGGAAAGATGGGATAAACTCAGTACTTATCTGCAGGGCGGCAGCCTTCATATTGACAACAATGCGATCGAAAATGCCATTCGCCCAATTGCGCTCGGCCGGAAAAATTACTTGTTCGCTGGCTCTCATGATGCCGCCTCCAGAGCTGGCTTGATATATTCCTTTTTTGTCATCTGTAAAAAACATGAAGTGAATCCTTTCCAGTGGGTGAAATATGCACTGGAAAACATCATGACGATCAATCATAAAGATATCCGAATGCTTTATCCGCAGAACTTTAAGAAATTAGTTGAGCTTTAATAGACGGGGTTCGTCGGGCGAATACAGCAAGTGAAAGTATGGATGATTTAACGGAAAGGTGGAAGGAGTTTGTTGAATCGGAACAAACCAGAAGATTGCTATGGCGTGATTAGCAGGCATCATTACTGCGTTTTATAGGCGATGAATAATGTGCATTGAACTATCTCATACCAGGGGCCTATCATTGGCCTTGCAAGGTAGGAGGTCTCCGCGTTTACGATTCACTTTTTCGTCGTCAGAAGCTCTTACCCCGCAAGTAGGAGGTTCGCGGCAAGGAGGTATTGCTCCAACGGCAAACTTTCCGTGCATATTTATATTTTCTGGTTCTCGAGGTAAGGCGCACGGTTACGAAGATGCTTGGGACAATCCTCAAGTTTACTCGTACACTGGCGAAGTTCAAACTGGCGACATGCGGGAAACGAATATTCCAGGTGTTTGACTTTGATTATTTTAATGCACTGGATTCGCAGGGAAATTTCAGACAAGCAATACGCTTCTTTTTTAAAAAACCAGAAGCCATATTACCTAATATATATCAACCTTTTATACAGCCATCGGTTGCGGGTGATGATAGTCTCATCTATACGAATCCAGGGATCACCGAACGAATAGGAGTGGGGAAATCAAGAGTAGGCCAGGATGCATTTAGGAAGCGTATCATTCATAGGTGGGAGTACAAGTGTGCTGTCACCGGCTTTGAAAACCCAGAAATTTTAATCGCTTCTCACATTCACCCTTGGCGTGACGCTCAAGATGATGAACGGCTTGACGTCAACAATGGAATTCTTCTCTCCCCAACTTATGACGCTTTATTTGATAGGCACCTTATAAGCTTTGACAATGATGGAAAAATTCTTTTGTCCGAGGCGATTGAAAGTGCGGCTTATAAGAAAATAGGTGTTACTGGAAAGGAAACTATAAAGACTTTTAATGCAGATAATTTATACTACCTAGAAAAGCACAGATATCACTTGCGATAGTTCATTTGGTCAGAACAATTTAAATCCGAGAAGGCGTGAATATACTCGCATTAAATATTGGATGTATTTTCGTACTCAAGTTCCCGAATTCTATCTTTGTAACCGTATAACCTCTCCAACAAGATTTCTAAGAATGACTATATTAGAATACAATCCCAACGTTTGCTCAAAGACTACATACGAAGTTCCAGTACTGTTTGGTGTTCCTAGGTATGAAAAGCGGTCCCTATTTTCATATTCGATATATGAGAACAACATAGTTCAGGAAGTTCGATTTAAGGACAGGTTAGTTTTGAAATACTATTTTGATGCTGCCAATCTCTTAGAAAGAATTGACAGGTATGATGAGAGAAATAACCTTTACTCCATGCAATTCACTAATAAAGAGAAAGCCGACGGGTTAATTCTCATAGAACAAATTACGCTTGACCGTGGTGCAAACGTTCGGTGTGTTTTTAAAAAGGACGACGTAAAGGAGCAATGGTCTCTTACCTTCCTTGGACGAGTGGATTCCTTTCTAGGGAATAAGATAAGCGGTGTATTCAATGGAGTGAAAGATTCTACTTTTCAGGAAGAGCGCTATTTTCAAAGGAAAACCTTTTCAGGACCGATGGAATTCAAGATTATGCTCCAAAATGAATATGTGATGAAAGATCAGCGAATTGATGAAATTGCGAGAGGAATTTTATCCGAAGGATGGAACTACTCGCAAAATAAATCATAGTGAGGAGAACTTCTGTGATATACCTTAGTTCAAGTTCAAATCTAGGATGCCACCCTATCGTGCGTCTCAAGTGGTTTGCCTTTACGGAATTTTATTTGGAAATTCTTGTAGATTCATCCGCTGCTTAATCCTTAAATGCTAGTTTAATACAGATGTATCTGCTAAACTATATTCGTTTTAACTCATGAGATTTCTCTGCCTTTCAGATACCCACGGTAAACACCGGCTCTCTAAAAACTTACCATATACTGATGTCATCATTCATGCAGGGACCTAAGTGTAGTCGCTTGGTATTAGTGCAAAAGACTTTAGGCCTAGGTTAACTTTCGGATGAATTGTAATCTTCCCCTAACTAGCTACGTTTAAAACTAAAGAATTCCAGTTACTATTGCTATTATTATCTTGTTGTAATGTGGGAAACTGGCGCTGGTTCAGCGCTGAAAGTTTTCCATACTTCAATAAGAACTCTACTGGGGTTCTATAGCCCAAAGCTGCATGCGGCCTTTCATTGTTGTACATCCATGCCCAGGCCAGTGCATATTTTCTTAACTCAGCCAGATTATCGAACATATAACTGTCTAGCACATCCTGCCTGAAAGTTCTGTTAAAACGTTCGATCAGACTGTTCTGTGTTGGCTTGCCGGGCTGTATATGAATCCAGCTTATGCCATTGATTTCGCACCAATCTGATAGTGCAACTGATATAAACTCAGGGCCGTTGTCAGATCGGATTGCATCAGGTTTCCCTCTCCAGTCCACCAATGTTTCCAACGCTCTTATAACCCGTTGTGAGGGCAAACTAGTGTCGACTGTTATAGAAAGTACTTCACGGTTAAAATCATCAATTACATTTAATGTCCTGAGTGTCTTCACACTGGCTAAAGTATCATGCATAAAAGCCAGACTCCAGGTTACATTAGGATAGATCGGACAAAGTAGTGGCTCTTTTACACGTGCTGGAAGGCGTTTCTTTCTTTTGTTGCGCAGATTGAGGCGCATTAAAGTGTAAACGCGGTAGACGCGTTTATGGTTCCATATATATTGAAGCTTCCTCAGGCGGTGGTACATCATCCAGAACCCCCATGTTCGATGTGACTCTGCAAGCGAGGATAGCTGTTCAATGATCTCATCATCAGCCTTTCTTTTAGTCTGATAATAAAATACTGATGTGCTGATAGAAAATAATATGCAGGCCTGCCGAAGGCTCATCTGGAATGTTTCTCTGGCATACCCGACAAGCTCCCGCTTTTCAGCAGGCCCTAGAGCTTTTTTTCAATTACATCTTTTAAGACAACGTTTTGGAGCGTCAACTCCGCCACTATCTTCTTATACTGTGCCAGTTCCTTCTCCAAATCCTTTAACTGCTTGACTTGGGATACTTCCATACCTGAGTATTTGCTTTTCCACTTGTAAAACGTACCCTGACTTATCCCGTGCTCACGGCAGATATCCGAAACCGACTTCCCAGATTCNNAGTGCAAAAGACTGCACACATCTACATGAGTGAAGACCGGAACTACTATAGCGTGCCTTACCGCTTTACCAGCATGCATGTGGAAGTTCAGTATAATCAGGATAAGTTAGAGGTGTTCTATAATCATGACCGGATTGTGGATATTCCGCTGCATAGTACGCCACGATTCCGCTACAAAGTACGCCACCGATTCCGGGGCAAAGTACGCCAGCATTCCGCTGGAAAGGTTACCAGTTATTCCGCTGCAAAGTACGCCACTTTGCTAAGGGGACCAATGCTTTTATTGGTCTGACATTCCGGCACAAAGGTTACCACTTATTCCGCACCAAAGTACACCACTAAGAAGTGTTTAACCGCCATTTGCTCTAAGTTTGGTTTGTAACCAAACCCAAAGTAGAATGGCAAATAAGCTCCTTAGCATGCATAAGATAAGACAGATACTTTTATTCCTTGAACGCGGTGTTTCCCAGCGTGCCATAGAAAAGGAAGTCAAGATTACCAAGAAAACAATTGCCATCTACCTTGGGAAGTTCCTGCAAACAGGGATTAGTTTCAGCGAGCTTCTTAAGCAGTCTGATCAGCAACTCGAGCAGTTGTTAGGCTTGATCAAGACAACTGTACCGGAGGATACTGACCCCCGTAAAGCTCATTTTTGCAGCCTTGTTGAATACTTCAATAAAGAACTTAGCCGCACTGGGGTTACCCGTCTTCTGCTATGGGAGGAGTATATCAAGGAATATCCATCCGGCTTCCAGTATTCCCGCTTTTGTGAGCTGCTGCAGGACCAGATGAAGCTTAATGATGCAGTAATGCACTTTGTTCATTACCCTGGTAAATTATTGGAAGTAGACTTTGCTGGTGACCTGCTTCACTATGTTGATCCCGCTACAGGTGAGCTGATTGCCTGCCCGGTCTATGTTTCGGTACTACCATTTAGTGGCTACGGATACGTAGAGGCTTTGCCAGACGCCAAACTACCGCAGGTGGTAAAGGCACTGAATCACACGCTTGATTACTTTGGAGGCGTTCCCCTTAGCGTTAAGTCGGATAACATGCGTCAATGGGTATCTAAAAGCTGCAAGTATGAACCAGCTTTTACAGATATGCTGGAAAGCTGGGCGAACCACAATAACATTGCTTTGCTGGCCGCAAGGCCATATAAACCCAAAGACAAGCCTTCGGTTGAGAATAATGTAAAGATCACCTACAGGCGCATCTATGCAGCGCTGCGCAACCAAACTTTCCATAGCTTATCAGAACTTAATGCCGCCATCAGAGATAAACTGGATCAGCACCATCAGATCAACTTTCAGAAGAAGATATTCAGCAGACAGGAGTTGTTTGATGGTCAGGAGAAAGCACTTTTACAGCCATTACCTGATGCCCCTTATACTGTTAAGCATTATACAAAAGCAAAAGTACAGAAGCACTATCATGTACTTGTGGGCGAAGACTGGCACTTTTACTCGGTGCCTTACCGATACATCGGCAAGGATGTTCGCATTACCTATTGCTCGGACCATGTAGAAATCTATCATGATGGCCAGAGGATCGCTGTCCATGCCAGGAACTACACCAGCCACGCTTATACCAGTATCAAAGAACATATGCCTGAAAGGCATCAGGCCATAACCAGGCAGCGTGGTTGGAACCCGGAGTATTACCTGAAAAAGGCAGAGGATAATGGACCATATACTTTAGAGTTCTTTCAGAAAGTGATGGATAGCAAACTGGTGATCGACCAGTCTTATACTGCCTGCCTTGGGCTGCTCAGGCTGATGGATGCTTATGGTTCGGCACGTATGGAATCAGCCTGCAAAAGAGGCTTACGTGGAAACAAGTTCAGCTATGGGCTTATCAAAAAGATCCTGGATAACAACATGGACCTGCTGGAAGAGGACTCAACTGCTGAATACCGCATANNCCATACAATATACGATAAGATGAATACACAAAACACAGTAGAACAGCTTAAGACCCTTAAGCTAACAGGCATGGCCAAACGCTATGAAGCCGCACTATCGCTCCCGGTACACGAACTCCAGGACGTGCATGCATTGATTGGGATGATCACGCAAGCTGAAGTGGAGTACCGCGATCATACACGTACACAAAAGTACCTCAAAGCAAGTAAGCTGCGCTACCATGCAGTACCAGAAGATATACTTTGCAACCCGGAAAGAGGTATTACAAGGGAGCAAGTACTTCGGCTTTCTGATGGGTTGTTCATTGAAAAAGGCGAGAATGTACTGATCACTGGTGCTACCGGTTGTGGAAAATCCTTTCTTGCCTGTGCATTAGGACGCAGTTCCTGCTTATTGGGCTACCGCACGCAATACTTCAGTATGAACAAGTTCCTCGAGTCATTGGCACAGGCAAGACTTGATGGTTCATACCTGAAATGGATCAAAGGCATCTCTGCAAACAAGCTTTTGATCCTGGACGACTTCGGACTAAAAGCATTAAACAACGATGCATGAATTGCATTGCTTGACATACTTGAAGATAGATATGGAAACGGATCTACCATGATTACATCACAGCTGCCAGTGGACAGCTGGTATAACTTTATCGACGAGCCAACACTAGCCGACGCAATAATGGACAGACTGGCAGCTTCTGCGCACAGAATAGCCCTTACAGGTAAGTCTTTGAGAAAGAAAAAAAATCCTTAAGTTTGAACAACATCACGCTTTTATAGTAGTGATACTTGGCCGGTCTGGCTGGCGTACTTTGCTCCGGAATAAAAGGGGTACTTTAGTGCGGAACACTGGCGTACTTTCGTCGGAATATCTAGATTGCAAGTCACGAAAGAATCTATAAAGCAGGACATTACACCACCATCACCGACCACATGCCTTCTTCGCACCAGGCCTACGGGCAGTGGAGCCCTGAATACTTCCAGAACCGTGCCCGTGGAACAGGGGCATGTACACTGGCCTATATTGAACGCCTGTTTAGCCAGTACAANNTATAAACAGAGCCAGGGGATCTTATCTTTTGAAAAGACTTACAGTAAGGAACGTTTGGAAGCAGCCTGTAAAAGAGCTTTGGAACATCATAAGGCTTCTTACCGGACTATCGAAATGATACTGAAAAACAACCTGGATACACTGGATCAGGAATACGAAGTCCAATCTGGTCCTGCAATCCCTGAGCATAGCAACATCCGTGGCGCAAGCCACTATCAGTAAGTAGGTTCCGGAGTATACCGACCCCTGAACCAATACACATCATTAACAAAAAGCAATAATAATCATGAACGAACACAACACTGTAGAAAAGATGCGCCGTATGCATATGAATGCAATGGCGACGCTTTATCACCGAAGTATCAGCGAAAACCTCTACCAGGACTACACCCTGGATGACTTCCTCTCACTGCTGGTCGATACCGAATGGGAAAGCCGAGAGAATCGCAATATCGAAAGTCTTATACAGAGGGCCGGCTTTAAACAAGTGGCCGCTGCATCAGATATCGACTACCAAACGCAATGAGGCTTGGATAAAACAAGCTTTGAAAGGCTGCTAAGCCTTAACTTTATTCGAAAAAAGGAAAATCTGATTATTACCGGAGCCAGTGGTTGCGGTAAGAGCTTTCTGGCCCAAAGCATTGGGGTAAAAGCTTGTCAGATGCTGCACAAGACTATGTACTATAATACCGCCAGGTTCTTTGATCTGGCCAAACTAGCTAAACTACAAGGTACTTACTATAAACTGATCAAGCGGATACAAAAAACAGAGCTGCTGATCCTGGATGACTTTGGTCTGGCCAATATCGATCAGCAGGCAAGAAACGTACTGATGGATGTAATTGAAGAAAGACATGAGAGCTCATCAACCATAATTGCTACACAGATACCAGTGGCAAGCTGGCACGGGTTAATTGGAGAATGTACGGCGGCAGACGCAATACTCGATCGAGTCGTGTTCTCCTCTCATCGCATTGAACTGGAAGGAGAATCTTTCAGACGAAAAAAACAGTTGAGTCATTAAAACTAAACGCTTATAATTGTAGTGAAAAGTGGCCCATTGATTACCGTAATCACTGGCCCAGCATCCTCCGTTTTTACTGGCCCAGTGAGTCCGTTATAGACACTTACCTGGCTATTTGGGAAGACTATCGTAAGAAATATCCTGATGGGTATGGCTACACCCAATTCAAAGAGCATATTCAAAAAGCGTTCGCTGTTCAGCATGCCTCATTCCATATGGAGCAGATCATGGGAGAGAAATTGCTGATTGACTATGCAAGAGACAGGTTATTGGTAACTGACCGTCAAACCGGTGCAACCAGGCCAGCAGAACTGTTCATCGCCCTGCTCGCTGGAAGTGGCTACACCTATGTGGAGGCTAGTGAAAATCAGCAGAAAGCATCCTTTCTAAACAGTGTTCGCAGAAGCCTTGAGTTCACCCGTGGAGTACCAAAGCTGATTGTAACAGACAATCTGAGGTCGGCAGTGACACATGCACACCGGTATGAGCCAGAGCTGAACAAGGACTTTAAAGCTTTTGCGCTCCATTATGGCACCACTGTTCTGGCCACCCGTGCACGTAAGCCAAAAGATAAAGCACTTGTTGAAAATGCAGTGAGGCTGGTCTAACTCTAATGATCAGTTTTCCTTAAAATGATGCGTAACATTTTCGTCTTTGATTTTGAACTCATAATTCTTTGGAGTTAAGGTGAAAGATTCCCCTTTTATTAGTTTTATGCGATCATCAATAGCCCTTATCGGATTGCCAAGGAAGATCATGGCATCCTTTGTAACTCTTACGATCTCATAATTACTCGATCGCCGGGCAATATTCATCTCTGCGCTTGAGATGTGAAAGTTGTTATGATTACCTCTTGTAGACTTTACTTCAATTAACGTTGGAGTTTTGTTTGTATAAACAATTAGATCGAAATAGGCATATTTATGGTGCAAGGCTATATAGAAAAAAGGGATGAGGCAGCGAGTTAATTTACGATCATTATCAATAACCTGAAGACAATCATCACGAAATTTCTTGTGCTTATCATTACCAAGATGCGACTCTAAATAGGAATACGTTTCGTTTATCCCTATTGCACGATCCTCGGTGCTATTTTCTAAAAATTTTCTTATGAAATATTGTAACACTTGTTCCTCACCATTTGCACCGGTTAGTTCTTGTTGTTCAACATCACCACTCGTAAGGCTACCCTGATAAATTTTTTTGGTATGGTTTATTGGAATCGGAGATTCGTCTGCTCCCGTCATTTGCGTTAGCTTTATAACCTTATGCTTTTGTCTGTGGAATTCATCGAAGATCATGTTAATTTTACGGTCTAATTCAAGTCTACCAATATGTATCCCGAGTTGTTCTTTGTTTACCGAAACCTCATCGAGATTGTACCTATTCATTAGGGAATGCTTCATGTTCAATAACTCATCTTCGCTTCCTATCTTCCTTGACAGCGATTTGATTTTTGTCAGTTCTTCATCAATAGTGCCCTTATGAGTTTCATACTTGTCTACAAGTGATAACAGTTCAGCAGCCATTTTCTCTATATGTTCATAGTTGATTTGGATTTGAAATTCATCAAAATAATTCAGATAGGTGGGCTCATTCTTTAAATTCTCAACAGTAAGTTTCATCTCGTGAAGACGATTTTCGTTTTCAAGTTTTATTAATGCTTTACTACGATGGTTCTCATCGTAGATGTACCATAAATTTTCAATCTCTATTTGAAAGAGCTCCGTAAGGTGGAGTTGAAAAGCTTCGAATTTTTGTTCATAGTCTTTCTTCCACTTTGATTTTATTATTAGAATATCCGTCTGGTCGTGCTCATTGTATAAATCCTCTAATGTCTTGTGGAAAATGGTTAACTCTATGATGTCTTTCAGTGCATGATTAGAAAAAAAGTACTCTGCAATTGCCATTGCTAAAGTACTGTTAGTGCTAGTTTTGGAAAAGTATAAGGTAGAATCTGCAGGTTCAGCGTAAGCGTAAGATGTTAGTGATGCTACTGTAACATTATCGAATTTAATTTCTTGCTTGAGGTTGTCTGCTTTCAAAAATCTTACTGAACGTAGTGTATTTTGTAGATCGTTTATATTTTCATCTTCTATAAGGTAGTTGAGTTTGGAATTAGTTGAGTAACTAATGCTCACAAGAAGATAGATCATCCGCTCTTCTAGCCTACTTTTTAACTCTGCTAGTTCCTCAGTCTGATCAAATGTTATAGAACCTTTTAACTTCTTTATCCTTTGTTCTACCAATTTGTCTGGTAAATCCTGGCCAGAATAATAACACAGCACCTTCAAGTCACTACGTTGAATGAGGAGTTCGAAATCACTTTTCGAACTTACGATTAGAAATGAAGTATCCGTCTTCCATTGTAGCCGACCATGCTCTAAGATTAAGTATTGATTATCTTGTGAATACATGTGAAAAATGCTCTGGTACAATCGGATAATATCTGTTTTGTTACTGTTGAAAAACTGTTCAAGCGTGCTTTTTAGGACACTCCGATATTGTTCAGGGAATTGAGAATACTTCTTAACCAGCAGCGTTTCAAAGTTTCCGTTAAGTTTTTTATTGGAGAATTTATGGAGGAAGTTGTAACCGTTTTCATTAACCAAAGCTGGATGGACTAATGCGTCCTTTTCAATTATATTTATGTATTCTAAAAGAGTACCATTGATCTCAGTGTGTTGGTCAGCTTCTCTGGACAGAAGAGCAGGAGGCGAGTAAAGGCCGTTCTTAAGCCGCTCATAAATACGAGTGTCCGCAAATATGGTCTTTTTATGCATTGAGACACCTAAGAACGTTAAAAATTGTGTTTTCTGAGGTTTATCTTCAGTAATCGAGGATAAGAATTTCGGATCAAGTTCTTCAATCGTGCATAGCTGTGCAGGCTTAAATTTGTCATCCTGCGTTTTGATGAATAATGTTGCAATGTTGAAATTGGCTCTGTTTAGTGATCGATTGTTAGATCTAAGTTCGGCAGTAAATACTGTAGTAAAACGGTGAGTCGATTCTAATGATTTTTCTCTTCGAGCAATAAACAACTTGAAGAGGCTCTGCAGCAATGAAATCTGTTCCACCTCTGTCATTGTTGTTGTGGAATATTCTCCAGAAAAACTACATTGCTTATAATGCTTGAGTATTTCATTATAATCGTTGAAGTCTTTTATTTGTAATTGTTGTTTGAAATAATTACAATGAACCTTGTCTATTTCGTAAGAGGTTATGGCGATCCCCAGAAACTCTGGCAAATCCAACTTCTTATCGTCAGGTTTCTTATATAAAATCTCCCGCTCTCTTGAGAATCTTATACCAGGAACTAAGGGCACATTATGTTCGAGAAGTAGTTGCGCAAGTCTTTTCTTAAATTCCCTGATTGGTTTAGTATATTGAGAAGAGTTGGTAGCGTTCCCATGTATGAAGTTTTGAACATTCCTGTAAAAGGTATCATAATCAGTATCGGTTCTATCGGCTTCAAAGAAATTTTTAGCCAGTATAGCAAATAGTTGCGAAGCATTTTCAAATTGATTACCCCCAGTGTTAAGGATATTTATGTTGGCAATCCTAGAAGCTTTTGTGTTATTACAATCTATCAGATTCCAGTTAAAATCTTTGAAGTGATATTTTCTTTGACGAATGTATCGAAGGTTAAGTTGTACCTTACAGTTGTATTCCAAACTAGAATTTAACACAGACCAATACAATTCCAAACATGCGGTGAGAAGTATCTTGTTGTAAGCCCCGACTGCACCTTCAAAATTAATCCCCTTTCGATCTACAGTGGTGTGAAAATCTGCATGAAAGTCAACGTAGCGAAACGGAGATTCGACCGTTGTCGGGAGGTAATTATAGAGATACCCGCCATTATCACCTCTAAATGATATTGCGACCTTTGAATCTTTCAATTCAATACCAGCATCTTTCGAAACTTCTTCAGTAACTTTATTATCGAGCATTGCCCAAAAGATGCTTTTCGCGTCAACTCTTACCTGCCTGCTAATTTCTTGTTCATCATACTGAAATTTAACTTCAAATTCTTTGCTATATTTCAAGCTAATAAAGTCAAAATGTACTCGTTTAAAATCAATGAGCAAATTAATTATCGTAGATCTTTCACGAACGGGAATTTCGACGACAGTAACAAACCCGTCCTGAAACAATTTTTCGATTGTTGATGGCGTTTTGTCAAATAGTAATGGGTAATAATAGCCGGGCACCCCACGATTCGGATGCCCTTTCTGGACTTCAGGTATTTGCCTTTTTAATAGTTCTTGTATATCTTGTTCTAGTTCTAGTGGTATAGTGGCGACCTCCCGGAAACTTTCGTAAATTCTAAAATTTACTTGTTCGTTGAAATTGCCAGTATTAGCAAAGATTTCGCCTTTCGTGTAAACATTAATATATCCCTCTTTCGCAATTGAAAATCCAGACTTGAATCCTACCCCTTTATTACCTATGTTAACTGAAGCTTTCTTTGTGGAAGTAGAAATGGAACATAAAGACTGGAAATCCCCTCGATTGGTACCACCTTCCTGGTAGTTATAATCAGCTGTATAACTGAATTTTGTTCCATCATTAGCAATATACAATGTTGACTCTCCGACCTTGACTAAAATATGCTTACCAGCTTTGTCAAAGGCATTTTGGATGAGTTCATATATTACTCTGCCTTCATAATCTGAACTTACTTGTTCGACCTGGCCAGCCTGTTGTTTAATGGTTTCGGTACCGGTTTGTTTATAATACCCATAATGATTTTGAAAAATTTCTCTGATTCGATCTGATTGGCTCATTTAGTCATATTAGATATGCAAAATGCGAACAAAACTTGTTTAAACCTACTCTAGACACATTTTAATAACATTATGGGTGGAATTTCAACATAGTTAAGCCGTGCATCTCGAGGTAGTATAAAAAACTTTAGGCAAATTTCCTCTAACATGAAAAGGCAATAGTGCATATAAGTTCCCACATAAATTTGGAAAATTCCATCGCTTGTAGTGCAAGAATGGTCGGTATTGAACTATGCTGGAATAAGTTTTCAAATCAGTATAGTTACTTCACAGACGTGCTCGCAACCTAAAATCGGAAATGTTAGTACACCCTCATTTAAATGCGGTTTACTTTTCAATCTTTGTATTGTAGCATTAACGAATACAGCGCATAGAAATTGAACATTACATTATGGTAGAAGATATAAATGATTACTACGGAGAACGTTTAGACAAAATCTTTGGCCGAGGAAGCACTTGGCCGCACCGCACATTCAGAACGATCTTAGATCCATATTCTAATGAATGGGAAGGAACCTCAATGGGCCGTAAAATAGAAATTCTGGAAAAGGTCGTCGAAGCAGGGGAGAGCTTGGAAATGCTGATATTTAATTACAAATGCCGGTACATCGAAAAGAACCGCAAGGATATCGCGGGTTGTGTAGATACTGCCCTCGCCAGAATACTGGAATATCAATTAAGAAAATCATACTAGTAACATCATTAATTTTTTTGTAATAGGCTATACCAGGAAAATTATCGCAATCGGAGATATTCACGGCAGAAGCTTTTGGGAAGCATACATTCAAGAACCTACAGATCAGCTGGTGTTTATCGGGGATTACTTTGATTCTTATGATTTCTGGATCCAGCCAGAAGATGAACTCGCCAATTTCAAGGCGATCGTAGCGCTAAAGCGCGATAACCCGGACATGGTGACGTTTCTGATTGGTAATCATGATTACCACTACCTGAGTGGCGTTGAACAAAAGTACAGCAGGTACAATTCAGCTGCTGCAGCATCACTACGAGAAGTACTGGAAGATGCGCTTGATCTAGTGCAGATCTGCTGTGTGTAGAGCAATATCCTTTTTATCCACGCAGGCTTAACCAAGACCTGGTGCAGGAACAATGAAATTGAACTTGCTAACCTTGAACATAGCATTAATAAGAAGTTTGTTGAGGACCGGCTTGCCTTTGGTTTCCTACACGGAATTGGCGATGAGAATGGGAGTGATGTGCGACAGTCGCCATTATGGGTGCGGCCTGATCAACTGCTTGCCGATAAGATCGATAGCTATACACAAGTTGTAGGACATACAAAACAGNNNTGCCTTTATTGACGTGCCTGGAACTGCACTCATCATTGAAGACTCAGACACAGTCGATTGGCGCTGAAATACATTAGCCCGTTACGGCGAAGGTTGCATGTGTATACCGCATGGTTAATCATGTGGCCTCTAGGAGATTGTTCGTCTGTATCCGTTGAAAGCAACCTATTTAGTAAAGATATATAACAAGAACTGAAACACGTCTGTCGCAAAAAAAGAGAAATTAAACAGAACATTATGGGAGACATTCTTAAAGACAAAAATGGCCGCAGGATTGGAGAGATCAAGGACCAGGGCAATAACTGGCAAGTCGCCGTAAATGCAAATGGCAATAAGCTCGGGGAATACAACAGGCGTACTAACGAGACACGCGACAAAAATGGCCGCAGGCTAGGGACAGGTAGCATGCTTGCAGGTTTGATCTATAATGAACGCTAAACAGCAAAATGAAATTAAATACGCTCCCGAAACTGCGTTCAATTTGAACGCAGTTTTAAACTAAAAATTGATTTGCAAGCTTATGACGACTGAAGAAAAAAATATCCGGGAAGCTGCATTCCTGAAGGTCCATATTTTCTATGGCTTGCATGACATAAATGATGGCTTTGATTCCATGAACATCGCCTATTTCAAGGAAGTGGAGTTTCGGATCGTGTTAGAACGATGTAAAGCCATGGGCGCAGGACTCTACGGCATCGAACCTTGGAAGGACGGTCAGTTCTTTGATGTAAGGACACCAGAAGACGATGCGGATTGCGACAATCCCGGATGGTATTTTAACGCCTTTGAGGAGTTTGTTGCATTGAAGCAGGACCTGGACTATGCCGCATCTTACCATGTTGCAGATCATATACTGGACCTGGATTATTTCCCTGCCAACCCGCACTACATCCTTCTCATACACTTCCTTGAGAAAAAAGAAACTCCTGATTAGTGCTTGCCAATACCAGTCACTTGAAAGGTTTTCAACAATGAATAAGAACATAGTTTAATGAGTTTAGTAATTCTCCATATTCTACACGCTTCCAACTACATCCCTTCCCGCGCCTCCTACCTGCTCTCTGATGAGGCACTTGACGCTGAAGTGCTGAAACTTACAGACTGGTACACCGATGATCTTTTTTAATGATAGGCGGTGCCTGCAGATCTTTAGGAGGGTATCCAGATTATACTGCGACGTGGAACGTTTTCCCTATGATGACATGGAGGTTATGGAGATAGCACCTAAAGTAGATGAACTGGTCAAAAAAGCGGAAAAGGAGCAGCTGAGTTACACAAACTTCCTGCTTCAGCTGTTTGAAGAGGAAGCGCTGCACCGGGAAAAATAAGCAAAAGAAAGGCTCCTGAAAACTGCACGACTGCCTACTAACTAATCTTGGTCAGTATGAACAGCGGGACGAAAATGGCCTTACCAAGCAAAAAACAAATACGCTGCGCGAAATGGCATAGCTGGATCAGATGTACAACATCATGATCATGGGGCCTTTTGAGGTCGGAAAAACAATGCTGGCAGCGGGCTTATGTGCTGATGCAACCGAGAAAGGCTATAAAGCCTAATTCAGAACAATGGATGAAATCATCACCATGCTAAAAGCCAAAGACTTCTCAGGGCAGCAATGGCCGACCAAAAGCGGCTTACTAAACCAAGTTTGATTGTGATTGATGATGTAATGCTCTTCCCGTTGGAGAAATGCCAAGCGGTAAACCTGTTCAACTTTATCAACCAGATATACGAGACACTTCCTTTATAATCACCATCAATAGAATGCCTGCAGAATGGGCGACAATGCTTGATGATGAAGTACTGGCAACCGCCCTTCTGGACCGCCTCCTCTTCCGCTACGAAGTAATCAGTCTTACCGGACAGAGCTAGCGAATGGAGAATCGGAAAACAATATTTGATAACTAAGAAAGGAAATATACTTTTGTAAGCCTGTGCACGGTTGTTGCCCAAAGTTGTGTACTCCTAATTGCCACTTTCTGTGCACTGATATTTACCGACTTACAAAAAGCACCTACTTAAGATCAATTAGCCGCGAGCTGGAATACCACATTTGGTAATGATAATTACGGAGTGCTCTGCTGTGCCGGCTTGGTGTCCTCCTTTGAGCTTTGTGCTTGTTGTATGAGTTTGAAAAAAGTACTGAAGGTATTTGCTAACTTAATTCCAATTGCTGGTATCACCACGTTTGTATATACTCCCGAATCATTTATGTATATTGCGGTCTGGACAAGATTATTAAAGTTACACTGTTGACACACTTCATGAATCACCCTCCGCCATGTGCGATTTGATTTCTGTGACTAGATTTCTAAGATAGGTGATTTTCGTACGAAGATTCTGTGAAAATGCATGATCCATTCCGACTTCGTCAATTACTTTTTTGAAGACATTTAAAAGTTCGTTATGGTAAAGAATAAACATGTTATAGGCATTGCTCAGGTCTATGGTTTTATCTTGAGCTAATTGGTTGGTTATCTGGTCGTAGAGTTCGGATATCTCAGTTAATTTGAGTTGGTCATTTTCGTCGTCTGAGTTTTCAAGAATTATTGAAAGCCTAGAAATATCCTCTTCGGCGTATTCCAAGCCTGTCGTTAAGTTTTCATAAAAAGGATCTTGATGCTTCTCATTATTAATCTTTTGATATAATGGATCGACACAAGCCGTAATCGTTTCATATACCAATGCTTCATCAAATAAGTCAATTAACCCATCTCTTTTATTAACTCGTACCTTGGTTTCGAAAATAGAATCTAAGAACAGCATGTTACATTTCAAAACATACTGACTTTCATCAGAGAACAGAATCTCAATAGGTTGTACAACTGTCGTAAATTGGCTTTTATACTCCGCCGTCAAAGGCTCATCTATTCTCCATGGAATATCTTCATGATTATGCAAAAGGTAGAACTTTCCCTTTTTTCCGCTTACACTGTCGAAAAAAAAGGTAGCGTAATATTTGACGGATTGGTCGTCTAAATTTAAATCGTTTTCTCCCAAGGTGTAAATTCCTGAATTCTTCCAATTAATAGCAATTGGATGTTTGTCATCATATAGTACGTATTTATAGACCTCTTTTGGAGTGTTTAAAAATTTAATTCGATATAGATCGTATGTTTTATAGAATGGCAAATCCGTTTTCTCAATTTCAAATTCCGAGACATCTGTAGGTAAACTGGTGACTTCCATGAACACTTTGGCAAGTGCCGATTTATTTTCGAGATTATTGATAACAGTTCGGTCGAGTGTATAGACCCTAATGTCTGTTCGCTTTTTAAGTATTCTACTAAATTCTTCTTTTTTATGGACTAGCTGTTCGGATTTAGCTATTTGATTTCGTTCATTTAATATTTCTGCAGCTAATTCCATCCCCTTGTGAAAGGTTGGGTTGTAAATCCCATATAGGTTCTTGGTATATTCGAAGTCCTTTACAAATAAGTTTACAAGAACATTAGCATACGCCTTTTTAATATTTGATTTTAGGAACGCCTCTTCAGTCTGGTGGGTGAAGCTTTCATACAGGTTGATTACAAGATCTAAATAGTCTTTATTAAAACCTCCCAAATTTTTAATCAAAATATCCGCTGCTTTATTATAATACTTGATAGCGTTGTTTAAGTTTTTGTGGAGCTCCAGTTTACATATATCTTTATAAAAACGACCCAGTGTCAA
>DDAD01000081.1 GCA_002333205.1 Pedobacter sp. UBA2067 | reverse complement strand
CTTGCAACTACAATTTCAGCGATCATTTCTGTTACGTTTGCACCAATTAGGTGTGCACCCAATAACTCACCATATTTCGCATCATAGATCACTTTCACAAACCCGTCTTTTGCACCAGCGGCACTTGCTTTACCAGAGGCAGAGAATGGGAATTTACCGA
This sequence comes from Pedobacter sp. UBA2067, assembly GCA_002333205.1. GTDB lineage: Bacteria > Bacteroidota > Bacteroidia > Sphingobacteriales > Sphingobacteriaceae > Pedobacter. The sequence goes on along the minus strand of DDAD01000081.1, from coordinate 29,008 downwards.
TTTTAAGCTCGTAACCTGCAGCTTTAGCAGCTTTCTCTGTATATCCAACAGATGCAATCTCTGGTGTACAGTAAGTACATCCTGGAATGTTGTTGTAATCTAAAGGCTCTGGGTTATGACCAGCAATTTTCTCTACGCAGATAATACCTTCTGCAGAAGCAACGTGTGCCAATGCCTGACCAGTTACCACGTCACCAATTGCATAGTATCCTTTTACGCCGGTACGGTAGAACTCATCGACAACGATTTTACCTTTTTCAGTTTTGATGCCGGTTTCTTCCAAACCGATGTTCTCCAGGTTTGCAATAATACCAACAGCAGACAACACGATATCAGCTTCTAATACTTCTGTACCTGTAGCGGTTTTAACCTGTACTTTGCAGCCTGCGCCTGAAGTATCTACAGACTCAACAGTAGAAGAAGTCATTACGTTAATGCCAGCCTTATTGAAGTTGCGCAGTAATTGTTTTGAAACATCTTCATCCTCCACAGGAACAATGTTGTCAAGGAATTCAACGATGGTAACCTTGGTACCCATGGTTGCGTAGAAATAAGCAAACTCAACACCGATTGCACCGGATCCAACAACAACCATTGATTTAGGCTGCTGTGGCAAGTTCATCGCTTGTCTGTAGCCAATGATCTTTTTACCATCCTGTTTTAGGTTAGGCAATTCTCTTGATCTGCTACCAGTAGCAACGNNCCTTCGCGGTTCCCATGATCACTTCAATTTTATTTTTCTTCATCAGGAACTGAACACCTTTGCTCATACCATCAGCAACACCGCGGCTGCGTTTGATCACTGCGCCGAAGTCAGCCTCTGCAGCTGCAGTTTTGATACCATAGTCGGCAGCATGATTGATGTATTCAAAAACCTGTGCACTTTTTAAAAGTGCTTTAGTAGGAATGCATCCCCAGTTAAGGCAGATCCCACCTAAAGATTCACGCTCTACAATGGCAGTTTTTAAACCTAATTGAGAAGCTCTGATCGCAGCAACATATCCACCCGGACCGCTGCCTATTATAATCACATCGTAGTTCATATCTTAAAATAAAGGAATAATACTTAGTACCTCGCAAAATTAGAAAAAATACTTTAGGAATAGGCGAAGCCCATCTGCTTATGCCTGGTTTTGTGATTTTGAATATAGATGTTACAAAAAATGCGGTCTGCAAACTGAAATTTAGCCTCCCAAAAACCTATTTGACAGGTAAAATAAGCTGCCTTTATGAATTCATGTACATTGTACCGTACATATTTTGCCTAAAAAACAAAGCATGGCTGATCGGGGGCTAAAAACAGCTGTAATCACAAGGAGGTGCTGTAAACCAGCATAAACAGAATTTATAATAATTCAATTTCTGTGCAGCATTCTGAGAAGAAATGTTGAAAAGTTACGCTGTTGTTGAAAAAAAGCGTGTAGTTAATATAAAATTAACATAGGAAACTAAATGCGTGATAAATAAATAATTACCTTTGCGGCGTTTTATCACAATTAACAAAAAAACACACACTTATTTTAAAAAAAAAGTATGATGAAATCTTTACTATTTCGGATTGTAGTAATTGTTATCGCTTTTGTGGGTTTCTGCTCTGTTGCGCAAGCACAGGTAACCACATCTTCGATAACAGGTACGGTGAAAGATGCCACACAGGCCCTGCCAGGGGCAAGTGTCAAGGCAATTCACGTGCCAACTGGAACTGTTTATGGGTTAACCACGAACAATGACGGCCGTTTTTCTATTGCCAACGCTCGCGTAGGCGGACCTTACACCATTGAGGTTAGCTTTGTTGGCTACAGCTCAAAGAAGTTCGAGAACATTTACCTGAAATTAGGTGAGCCTTACGTTCTGAACGTTGTTATTGCTGATGATGCTGCTCAACTTGCGGAAGTAAGAGTGGTTGGTAATCAGCCAAATGCCATTATGAACTCTAATAAAAGCGGTTCTTCTACCGTTGTTACCAGAGCGCAAATCCAAAACCTTCCAACCATTTCCAGAAGTGTAAACGACTTAACCCGTTTAACACCGCAAGCTAGTAGCAACAACGGAATTGGTGGTGGTAACTACCGTTCAAACAACTTTAGCGTGGATGGTGCAAACTTTAATAATCAATTCGGTATTGGTCAGAACGTTCCAGCGAATGGTTCGCCGATCTCCATTGACGCATTAGAGCAAATCTCTGTAAACGTTACGCCATACGACGTTCGTCAGTCAGGATTCACCGGTGGTTCGGTTAACGCGGTAACCCGTTCAGGTACAAACACTTTCTTTGGAAATGCTTTCTTTACCATGCGTGGCGAAGAGCAACAAGGTAAACGTATTAAAGATTTCAGAATTCCTGATGCACAAGTGCAAAGCTTCGACGAGAAGAATTATGGATTTAGCTTAGGTGGTCCGATCATTAAAGACAAATTGTTCTTTTTTGTGAACGCTGAAAAGCAAAAAACAATACAGCCAGGTACTTCAAGGATTGCTGCTACAGATGCACTTCCTTACGGATCAGTTTCTACAGTAACCAGAACACCTGCATCTTTCATGAACGAGGTTAAGTCATACTTGTTGACTAATTATGGTTATGACCCAGGTATCTACCAAGGATACAGCAATGTGAGCGAGAATGAAAAGTTATTTGCAAGATTAGACTGGAACATCAGTAACAACCACCGCTTTAGTGTACGTTACAACCAGGTTGAAAGTTCAACGCCAAGTTCTGCAAGTACTTCAGTTTCTGGTTCAGGTGTATCAGGTAACTTAAGTTATGGTAACAACAGATCTGGAAACAATCAGAATGCTGGTTTACCATTTTCTAACTCAAACTATNNCTTATATTCTGCAGTCGCAGAGTTGAACTCAACTTTCGGAAGCAGATTCACCAACATTGCTCGTGCAACTTACTCACATCAGAACGATCCAAGAAGCTCTGAAAGTGCATTATTCCCACTTGTGGATATCCTTGATGGATCACAAACAGGATCTAGCGCTGGTAACGTGTTAACAACTTTCGGTTATGAGCCATTTACTTATGGTAACCTTAGAGATGTTGAAACCTATACTTATAGTGATGATCTAAACATTGCTTTAGGTAAACACAACGTTACTGTTGGTTTACAAGCGGAATTCTCTACAACCAAAAATGGTTTCCAACGTTTCGGTACAGGTTTCTACACCTTCGGATCATGGGAAGCATTTACCAACCGTGAAAAAGCATTACAATATTCAATTACATACCCTTTAACTGCTGACGGTTCTCAGGCTTTCCCAAGCTTTAAGTTTGCACAGTACTCTGCTTACTTACAAGATGAGTTCAACGTATCCGACCGTTTGAAATTAACCGGAGGTATCCGTTTTGAACAAGCTACTTATCCTGATGTTTCTGAAATCAGAACCCATCCATTGGTAGCACAGCAATCCTTTGCAGGTGGTAAAACCATCAATACAGGTGCGCTACCTGAAGCTAGAATGACTTACTCTCCACGTTTCGGTTTCAACTGGGATGTAAATGGTGACCGTTCACTACAATTACGTGGAGGTACCGGTATCTTCACCGGACGTATTCCATTTGTATGGCTGGTTTCTCAATCTGGTGACGCTGGTCTATTACAATATACACAGAGCTACACTGGTGCTGATGTTCCTGATTTCAGCCCAAGCCCGGCACCAAACCTTACTTCTCCGAAAGCAGAAGCTGGTTTAACCATGCCAGGCACCATCAGTGCATTATCATCTGACTTGAAATTCCCACAAACCTGGAAATCAAGTTTGGCGGTTGACTTCAGATTACCACTAGGTGTTATTGCAACTGTAGAGGGTATCTATGGTAAAGATCTTAATGTTGCTGTTGCGAAAAACGTGAACTTAAAAGATCCGATCCAGTACAATAATCCAAATTCAGCTGATAACAGACCTTTCTTTGGACCAAATACGACTGCAAGACAATATGTAAACACCAACTCAAGAGGAGAGATCCTTGCGACTGGTACTTCTACCAACAACGTGATTGAAATGACCAACGCTAAAGGTGGTTACAACTGGATGGCTACTGCACAGTTGACTAAAAACTTCGGTAATGGTCTTGGATTAATGGTTGCTTATACCAAATCTGATCAGCGCAACTACGGTGATCAAAGCGGTGACCAAATGTTAAACCTTTGGGGNNAGACTGCAGGAAACTCAAACATTCCTACTTTAAGTTACTCAAGTAACCTAGCACCAGACCGTGTAATCGCAAACGTATCTTACCGTAAAGAATGGTTGGGTAACCTTGCAACTTCATTCTCATTGTTCTACCAAGGTTCACAACAAGGAAGATTCTCTTACATGTATTCGACAGACTTCAACCGCGATGGTCAGAACAACGACTTGATCTATGTTCCAAGAAATGCATCAGAAATTCAGTTTGTTGATTTAATCATTGGTTCAGGTGCAAATGTTAAGACATATACTGCAGCACAACAGAATGAAATCTTCCAGGCTTATATTGATCAGGATGATTATCTATCGAAACGCAGAGGTCAGTATGCTGAGCGTAACGGTGCAACCTCTCCATGGAGAAACCAATTCGATTTAAGAATCGTTCAGGAGGTTTTCAAAAATGTAGGCGGAACTAAAAACTCGTTCCAGTTTACTGCTGATATCTTCAACTTCGGTAACTTGTTGAACCGCAACTGGGGTACTTATGACTTCGTTAACCAGGCAAGTATCTTGGTTCCAACTAACGTATCTGCAATCAATGCAACTACTGCACCTACCTTCAGATTAAACACCTCAGGTGGTGACGTTGTTAGATCTACTTTCGGAACAACTCAAAGCTTTAATTCTACTTATTACATGCAGTTCGGAGTACGTTACAACTTCAACTAGTATATAATCTAGTACTATATTCAATAAGAAAGGCCGGTCAATTTGACCGGCCTTTTTCTTTGAGATGCTATATTAAATGATAAGGGGTCTGGATTATCTTCCAGGCAATACCTGGATCATCGCTAGTCCAGGTATTGCTTAAGAACCTGGAATTAATATCCAGGATTTTGTGGTGTTAAGTTCGGATTGTTACGCATCTCAGCTGTAGGCAGCGGGAATAGCAAGTGTTTCTCAGCAAGCACAATGGTTGGATTATCCGGGAACTTATGTCCTGCGAAATTATCAAAGCCATTAGTCGCCTCATTGTACACCTTTCTCAAACGTACCATGTCAAACCAGGTCACACCTTCATAGCATAGCTCATGCCAGCGTTCTCTCCATACGGCTTCCTCGAATGCAGTCTGCGACAATCCCGAAAGTACCGGAATTTGCGCACGGCGTCTGATGGAATTCAATGCCTCATAAGCTTGAGCGTTTGGTGAACCATCTGCACGGTTTTGAGCTTCTGCATAGATTAGCAATACCTCTGCATAACGGATCTGAGGCCAGTTTAAGTCAGACTGCGTTGTTCCTTCAACACCTTCCCGTCCATGTGCAATCACATCGAAATGTTTGAAGATGTATGGCGCATTCAACTGTTTCAAAGCACCGTTTCCTTCCGTGTAATAGGAAGTAAAGAAGAATCCTTCGCGGTCCTTAGTTCTTAAGTCATTCTCCTCATAAGAGTTGTAGAATTGAGTGGTCGGTACCGTAGATCCAACCTCATCGCTATATTGCGAAATACCTTTAAAGTTCGGTAACAGCAAAGGCTGAATTGGATTTCCTGCAACCGTAGCCAAGTATTGAATCTGGAAGATGTGTTCACCTCTGTTTTCGAAATCAAGGTTGTGCAGTTGCGCATAAGTAGGGAACAGCGAAGCACCCGAGTTGTCGATGACGTCCTTTGCTTTATCTGCAGCAAGACGGTAGTACTCCGCANNCTTCGCAAGTTGCGACTTTACTGCAGCACGGCTTGCACGACCACTGGCATCCATCCATGGTAAACCTGCAGCTTCAGCTTGCGTAAGGTCATCCACAATTAGCGCATAAACTTCTTCAGAAGAAGCTCTGGTGGGAAGGAAGTTTTCCGAGGTTGCCGATTGCGGTGCGGTAATCAATGGAACATCTCCATAAAGCCGAACAAGGTAAAAATAGGCCCATGCTCTAAGAAACCGTGCTTCACCGAGGATTTGCGTTCTACGGGTTTCATCCATTGGGCTAATAGTTGGGACCTTTTCCAACACGAGGTTGGTTTGTGCAATTACACTGTAAAGCCCGTTCCACCAGTTCCGTACCAACTGGTTGTCGCCGTTGTATGACAGACCAATTAGGTTATTGAGCTCAGAGTTTTGGCCGGTTTCCGTCTTGGCAGTTCCAGTAACTACTTCAAGCATTGAAAAGTTAGCTGCAAAAATACCTGCACCACCACCGATAAAACGGGTTTGGGCATAAGCTGCGGCTACTGCAGCTTCAGCATGTTCCGGTATGGTATAAAACGTCTCTGGTGTTAAATTTGAAGGATCCTGTTCATCAAGAAACTTCTTACAGCCTGTACCGAACACCATTGTGGCAAGCAGGACAACTGTAGATATGTGTTTGAAATTATATTTCATGATCATCTTTTTGAAATGAATAAATGTTGCTATAAACCAATATTAAGCCCGATCAGATAAGTAGTTGGTTTTGGATAATCAAAGAACGTTTGTCCTTGTGAAAACACGTTTCCGTAGGTGGTAACCTCTGGATCATTACCTCTATATTTAGTAATTAAAAAGAAGTTTTGCGTACTAGCGTAAATTCTCAAACGACTCAACTTTAATTTTTCAGTGACTGCGGCTGGGAAGGTATAACCAACCATGGCATTTCTACCACGAATAAATGATCCATCCTGAATCCAGCGGGTGTCTACGTTGGTGACATATCCAGCGCGGGTGTCGCGGATTGCTGCAATTGGGCTGTTCTGATTTTGTGGAGTCCAGGCATCAAGTACACTTTTGTAACTGTTTGCAATACCAACACGGTCTTCTGCCGAGTGCGTACTCATATCCATTACATCGTTTCCATATGAATACTGAAGATCAACTAAAAGCTCCCAGTTTTTGTAACGGAAATTGTTGATTAAAGCACCCCAACCTTTAGGGCTTCCATTACCGATAATGCTTCGGTCAGCATCATTGATTGCGAAATCGCCATTCACGTCTAAATATTTCACGTCACCTGGCAATAACGGTTTACCACCACGATAGGTGTATCTAGCTGCCTGCTCACGTTCAGCTTCACTCCAGGTACCCAAACGGGTCAGACCCCAGAACGAACCTACAGGTTCACCAACACGGATGATACCAGTTTCGTTCGTAAAGCCTGGGTTACCTACGCCAAAAATATCTGCCGGTGTGGCCAGTTCCAATACCTTATTCCGGTTCATGGAAATGTTAAAGGTGGTATTCCAGCTGAAATCTTCGGTGTTGAAGTTGACTGTATTGATCGCAAACTCAAAACCTTTGTTTTCCATGCTACCGATGTTTCTGGTAATAGAGCCATATCCGGAAGATGTTGGAACTGGAGCGGCCAGCAACATGTCGGTGGTTTTACGATAGTAAACATCAGCCTCCAGGTTTATGCGATTTTGTAACAAACCGATTTCCAAGCCGATATCAGACTGTGCAGTCTTTTCCCATTTCAGATCCGGGTTGGCAAGTCTGTTTGTTCCAACGCCACCTACACGGGTGTTGTTGAAGATTGCTGCGTAACCAGAACCCAAAAGTGATAAAGAGGAGTAAGGTGCTATTTCGGAGTTACCCGTAACACCATAACTTGCGCGAAGCTTCAAGTTGGAGATGGTAGTGTTGCCTTTCAAGAAGTCTTCTTCGGAAATCTTCCAGGCTACGGCACCGGAAGGAAATAATGCATATTTGTGGTTTTCGCCGAATTTAGAAGAACCATCCATACGGGCCGTGGCTGTTAATAGATATTTATCTTTAAAGCTGTAGTTGACCCTTCCAAAGTAGGAGTTAAAAGAAAATGCGGATCTTCTTGAGTTTCCTGGAAGTGGCCTGCTGGCGGCACCTAAGTTATTCCCTTCAAAAAAGTCGGTTACAAAGTTTTCACCAGTTGCACCAAAACCGAAGATGTTGGTTTCATACCAGGACATACCTAAAGTTGCATTGATCGTGTGATCGGTTGCAAAGGTCTTATTGTATGTGAAGTAGTTTTCCAACGACCAGTAACTCTCGCGGTTATTATCAAGCACAACCCGACCGCGCTGGTTTAAGGCAATGTTGTATAGATCACGACCATCATATTCGTTTCTACCTCTGGTAACCACGTTTGCGCCCAGCACACTTCTGAATTCAAGTCCTTCAGCAAGGTTAATGTTGGCAAACACGTTTCCTAAAGCAGTTTGCGTTTGCAGCATATACTTCCGGTCATTAAGAATGTGAACTGGGTTAGAACCACCTTCTACGCCAGGGTACTGCTGATTTTCACCCCATGTTCCATCAGGGTATTTTACTGGTAGAAAAGGAAATGCCTCAGTAATCATCCTCACAGAGTTCNNATAAATCTGCCAGAGTAACGTTTTAAGTACGAATTCAGCAACAATCCATTATCCTCCCGGTAATTCAGGAAGATACCATAGGTTGTTTCATTGTTTCCGCCTGTTAACCCAAGTTGGTGATTCTGAGATAGTTTGTTTTGCGTCGATTCTTTGAACCAGTCGGTATCGTAAATTGGATTTCCCTGAGCATCAAATAAATTTGGCAACGCAGCACGTTTAATTCTTGGGTCCGTATACGTTCCATCTGCCCATCCTGCCGGATCATAGATTTGAGCATTCTGATAAGCCAGATCCTCAGTTGCAAGGTATTCCTTCGCATTTAACATTTCGACGCGATTCGGGCCAATGGTAGGTACACTGAAATCAACGTCATAGGTGATCCTGCTACCCGCGGAACTACCTTTTTTCGTGGTAATCAGAATTACCCCATTCGCACCGCGTGCACCGTAGATCGCTATAGATGATGCATCTTTAAGTACCTCCACGGAAGCAATGTCGCTCGGGTTCAGGAAGTCAATGGCATTACTGTTTTGTGTCTGCGAACCTACAGGAAGGATCACACCANNCAACCACATACAACGGATTGTTGGAGCTGTTGATGGAACTGAAACCACGAATACGTACGTTGGTCTGTCCACCCGGACGGCCTGAGTTCGTATTCACCTGAACACCGGAGATCCTGCCGGCTAAAGCCTGGTTCAGGGAAGCTGCCGGACGTTCAGCCAGTTGTTCCTGACGTACCGAACCAACGGCACCAGTTACGTCAGACTTACGGCGGGTACCGTAACCAACTACTACAACATCGTCTAAATTCTCACCAGCAGCAGGAGCCATGCGGATGGTGATCGCGGATGTACCATTACCTGCAGCACGTGTTACCGGATTGTACCCGATGTAAGAAAAAGTGATGGTTTCTGAAGCGCTTGTTGCTTCAAGGGTGAATTTACCAGCCCCATCGGTAACGGTTGTCTTACCGGAGGCACTTTTAATACCAACACCGGCAAGAGGCCTGCCGGCTTCGTCCAGCACCGTACCGCTGATGCGGATCTGCTGGATATTACTTTTGGAAAAGGTGATACTTGCAGCTTTCAGACTTGCGCTGTATGCGGAAGTCCCATTTGCAAAGGCCTGATTGCCCATAAACATGAGCACAGGGATCCCTGTACAGAGTAAATGTTTAATTTTCATATAGGTTATTTTGGTTAGATAATACTTGATGCGTTAGCGCATCATTTTGCTGTACGGAATACGGGAAGGGGCTTAATCTGTTGCTTACCGATCTGAAAGGGGCGTGTTGTTTTTGTGTGAGCTGAGTTACTAAACCGTTTTACTAAATGTTTAAATTAATATAATTGTGAACTATATTCTGGTATTAAAATTAGTTTGAGATATCGATTAATGGATCCTATTTATCGAGCGGCACGTAATCCCGGATTCTTTTAACTCTTGAGCTAGTTAAACAGATGAAAGCGTTAGTCAATTATAGGTATATACTCAACATATTCCAAATTTCTTTAAATAAATAATGGTTAATAAATAATACGATGCCTAAAGCCAAAAAAGCCCCGGTTAAGGGGGCTTTTTAATTCATTAGATGCTTGAAGTTAAAGCTGTACTTATTCCATCTGAAAGCTATTACGGTGTGCTATCGATGCTGCGTACTAGAAGTACTGGAAAGTGCCTTTTTCGCTCTGTATCGTTACTTGTTTCTTTTCCCCGGCTTCTACGCGGCCAACAATCTGCGCGTCAATATTAAAGCCTTTAGAGATTTCGATGATTGGAGCTGCAATCTCCTCCGGAACATACAGCTCCATACGGTGTCCCATGTTAAACACCTTATACATTTCTTCCCAAGCCGTTCCGGATTGCTCCTGGATCAACTGGAATAAAGGAGGTACCGGGAACAGGTTATCTTTAATTACATGTACATCATCATTGATGAAGTGCAACACTTTAGTCTGCGCACCACCACTGCAATGTACCAGTCCGTGGATCTGGCTTCTGTAGCTTTCCAAGACTTTCTTAATTACCGGTGCATAGGTGCGGGTAGGTGATAATACCAATTTACCAGCGGTCACCGTTGTATTTTCATCAACTACAACCTCGTCTGTCAAAGCCTTACTTCCGGAGAATACCAGATCGAAAGGTACTGCCGGGTCAAAGCTTTCCGGGTAAGCCGAAGCAATGGTTTTGTTGAAAACATCATGTCTTGCGGAGGTGAGTCCGTTAGAACCCATACCGCCGTTGTATTCCGACTCATAGCTTGCTTTTCCGCTGGACGACAAACCAACGATCACATCACCAGCCTGGATGTTGTGGTTGCTGATCACCTCGTCGCGCTTCATTCTGCAGGTCACCGTAGAATCCACGATGATGGTTCTTACCAAATCACCCACGTCTGCAGTTTCGCCCCCGGTAGAGTAGATGGAGATGCCTTGTTCCCGCAGTTCGGCCAAAATCTCTTCGGTGCCGTTGATGATCGCCGCGATCACATCACCCGGGATCAGGTTTTTGTTACGGCCAATGGTTGAGGATAAAAGGATGTTATCTGTTGCACCAACGCAGATCAGATCGTCCAGGTTCATGATGATGGCATCCTGTGCAATACCTCTCCAAACTGAAAGGTCACCAGTTTCTTTCCAGTACACATAGGCCAGGGCAGATTTGGTACCTGCGCCATCGGCATGCATAATGTTGCAGTAGTCTTCATCATTACCCAGGATGTCCGGGATGATCTTACAAAATGCCTGAGGGAAAATTCCTTTATCAATATTTTTGATGGCATTATGCACATCTTCTTTTGAGGCAGAAACGCCACGTTGGTTATACCTGTTATCACTCATGTTGTTGCAAAGATATAGAAAGCGCTTAAAGTAGGGGATTTTAGAAATAAAAAACCCCTCAGCAAGGCTGAAGGGTTTGTAAAAGAAGGATTAATTATTTTGAAAACAGCAGCTCTCTTAGTTTCGGTAACGGCCATACATTATCATCAACAATTTGCTCCAATTTATCAGAGTGATAACGGATGTTGAAGAAGTAAGACTTCACTTTCTCATCATAAGCAATTGCTTTCTCACGGGTATCTTCGATGTTGTTGGTCACTTTACGTTCCTCAAGCATCGCATCAACGTTGTTTTTCACAATTCTAAGGTGCTGTGAAAGTTTGTTGATGATCTCCACCGGTGTAGATAAAGCTTCCTCGTTCAAGCCAAGCTCTTTAATACCTTTAGCGTTTTCGATCAAAGTGTTCTGGTAAGCAATACAAGCAGGGATAATCATGCTGTTTGCAACTTCACCATAAACCCTTGCCTCAATCTGAAGCTTTTTGTAATAGCTTTCCAAAAGGATCTCATGACGGGCATCAAGCTCTCTCTTGCTGAAGATATTGGTTTTGGTGAAAAGCTCAACACTCTTCTCGCTTACATAAGCATCAAGTGCTTTAGGGGTGGTTTTGATGTTCGCCAAACCACGACGTTCTGCTTCTTCTTCCCACTCTTTACCGTAGCCATTACCTTCAAAACGAATGTCTTTAGATTCTTTGATGTAACGTTTGATTACGGTTAACAAAGCGATGTCTTTTTTCTCGCCTTTTTTGATCAGACGGTCAACATCAACTTTAAACTTCACCAACTGATCTGCAACGATCGCATTCAATACGGTCATAGGTGCAGAAGAGTTCGCAGAAGAACCTACGGCACGTAGCTCAAACTTGTTACCGGTGAAAGCAAAAGGAGAGGTACGGTTACGGTCAGTATTGTCTAACAAGATCTGTGGGATCTTAGGAATACCTAACCACAATGCGTTATCTTCTTTGATTTTCTTGCTGATGCGGCTGTGCTCAATTTCATCAAGCACTTCGTTCAACTGCTGACCAAGGAAAATAGAGATGATTGCAGGTGGCGCTTCATTTGCACCTAAACGGTGATCGTTACTTACCGAAGCAATACTTGCTCTTAAAAGATCTGCATGTTCGTGAACTGCTTTGATCGTGTTTACGAAGAAAGCAAGGAACATCAGGTTATTTTTAGGTGTTTTACCTGGAGNNAGCCAATAAGTTTTTACCAGTATCGGTGATCAATGACCAGTTGTTGTGTTTACCAGATCCGTTGATACCTGCATAAGGTTTCTCATGTAAAAGCACTTTGAATTTATGTCTCAAAGCAACTTTCTCCATCACATCCATTAACAATTGGTTGTGGTCAATCGCAAGATTGATTTCCTCATAGATTGGTGCACATTCGAATTGCATTGGTGCAACCTCATTGTGACGGGTTTTCAAAGGAATACCCAATTTCAAAGATTCATTCTCGAAATCTACCATGAATGCCTGAACACGCTCTGGAATAGAACCGAAGTAGTGATCTTCCAATTGCTGGCCTTTTGCAGACATGTGGCCGAATAAAGCTCTGCCGGTCATTACAAGATCGGGTCTTGCATTATATAAAGCTAGATCTACCAGGAAGTATTCCTGCTCGATACCTAGGGATGCGTTTACTTTAGTGATGCCTTTATCGAAATACTGACAAACATCCACTGCAGCTTTATCAATTGCATTTACCGCTTTTAATAGCGGTGCTTTAAAATCTAAAGCTTCACCAGTATAAGAAACGAAAACAGTAGGGATACAAAGTGTTTTTCCAGAAGGGTTCTCCATAATGAAGGCTGGGGAAGAAGGATCCCATGCGGTATAACCACGTGCTTCAAAAGTATTGCGGATACCACCGTTCGGGAAGCTGGAAGCATCAGGCTCTTGTTGAACCAATGCGCTACCGGCGAAATTCTCTACCGGGCCTTCGCTGCTTGGTTCAAAGAAAGAATCATGTTTTTCAGCAGTTGTACCGGTTAATGGCTGGAACCAATGGGTGTAGTGTGTTACACCTTTAGACATTGCCCATGTTTTCATTGCTGTAGCAATATGGTTTGCGTCGTCCTGGCTAATTAATGTGCCTTGTTCAATAGCAGAAACCAACTTGCCGTAAACTTCTTTAGACAAGTAAGCTTTCATTTTTTTCTGATCAAAAACGTTTGATCCAAAAAAGTCAGAAATCTTTGATGAAGGTGCTTTAACCTCTGGATATACGCGGGATTGTGCTTCGTTTAATGCAAATGATCTTAAACTTTTCATTGGTTTTTTAGAATTTGTCCAAAAATAGCAGATTTATATTTTATTTCTGCTGATTTGATTGAAAATTATCCATGATTTTTGAAAGAATATATAAATGAGCTTAATATTTTGAGGTTTTTACCGAAAATATGCACGATTTCTTTCAGATGTTTATTTTTTGTTACAATACAACATCTGGAAAAAAGCAGGTTTAGGAAGAAGTTTTTCTTTCATTCGGATCGTATTTTAAGCAGACCTCAGACACACCTGACGCACACCTCGCCCACACCTCACCCACGTAAACGTGTTTAAGGTGTTGTTCAGCTGTGTTCCAGCTCAGGTGTAATTACCTAATGCTTATCTTGACCTACACACATTATTACTCAGGTTTGCATATACGCGCTGCTTTAGCGTCACGATCGTACCTCGCTCGACTCAGTGTTAATAAATTATGAGTAACTTATTAATAGTTAGACCGATAAGGCATGAAAAGATTCATCCTGTCAATTTTTGTTGCAGTAGGCTTACTGACAACATTTACTTCCTGTACGAAGGAAGAAAGTACCAACATGGCGCCATCGGTGTCTGCGGTAGATCCCCTGGACCCGGATGGATTTGGGTTTTACGAGAAAGGAGAGGGTGAGCTCTATTACTATAACGACAAGGTCACGTCTTATTCGCAGGTGAAAGAAGCCTATCTGAAATTGAAGCCGCTGAATCTGGAAAAGTATAAACATGGTGAGTGGTTGGATTCTGTTTGCAACAAGGACATCGCTTTTGTCTTTGAAAATAAGGGCCGCCTGAGCAAGGATAAGTCTAAGCTCTGGGCACTTAGGCCCAGGGCAGTTGATCCATATCCGCCCTTTGTGACCATAAATACGGATTGGACGCTCACCATTAAGATGTCTAAAATGGTTCATGCTGTTGGGATTGAACTCAACTCCCTCTATCAGGGAACCACAACCGGTATCACTGTCGAATACTTCAATACCGAATTGAATAAGATCATTCGACCAACGTTCACCATATTCATCGATCCTCCAGGCGGCATATTTGCACCTTTGGTGGGCGAAACTGGTGGTGCCGCATTGTGGNNCGCAATGAAATCAGGATAAGGTTTGGATTTGTTAATGGAAACGATCCGGTGCCGGTGTCGCGATACGATCTAATGCTTGCAGGCTTCCGATATAAGCTTGCAGCAGAGTTCAGCATACGCTGCTCAGAACAGGGCGGCTTATTTTTTACCGCTGTTTACAGGATTTTTTTACCTTTGCCATAATCCTTAAACATACATTATAGTGGAAAATACATACCTGACAACATTAGAAACCGCCAAGGACCTCGGTCTTTTACCAGAAGAGTATGATAGAATTATAGCGATCCTGGGTCGTACCCCTAATTTTACAGAACTAAGTATCTTTTCTGTAATGTGGAGTGAGCACTGCTCTTACAAGAACTCCATCAACTGGCTAAAGAAACTCCCTAAAGACGGTCCGCGTATGCTGGCCAAAGCAGGTGAGGAGAATGCCGGAATGGTTGATCTTGGTGATGGTATTGCCTGCGTGTTTAAAATTGAGTCGCACAATCACCCTTCCGCATTGGAGCCTTATCAAGGTGCTGCAACCGGTGTAGGTGGTATCAACCGTGATATCTTCACCATGGGTGCAAGACCAATTGCACAGCTGAACTCGCTGCGTTTCGGTGATCCGAATCACCCGAAAACACAATGGCTGATGAAAGGCGTGGTAAAAGGTATTGGTGATTATGGAAATGCTTTTGGTATCCCTACTGTAGGTGGTGAGTTGTTCTTCGATGAGAGCTTCCACGTTAATCCACTGGTAAACGCGATGTCTGCGGGTATCGTTAAAGTTGGTGAAACCGTTTCTGCAACATCTTATGGTGTCGGTAACCCGGTATATATTGTAGGTTCGGCTACCGGTAAAGATGGTATCCATGGTGCAGCATTTGCATCGAAAAACATTACAGAAGATTCTGTGAATGACCTTCCTGCCGTTCAGGTAGGTGATCCGTTCCAGGAGAAACTGTTATTGGAAGCAACATTAGAAGTTATTCAAACTGGTGCCGTAATCGGTATGCAGGATATGGGTGCCGCCGGTATCATCTGTTCGAACTCAGAGATGAGTGCGAAAGGTGAGCACGGTATGCGCATCGACTTAGATAAAGTGCCAACCCGTCAGGAAAACATGCAACCTTTCGAGATCCTGTTATCAGAATCTCAGGAGCGTATGCTGATCGTGGTTGAAAAAGGCCGTGAAGCAGAAGTGGAATCGGTATTTGATAAATGGGATCTTCATGCGGTGCAGATCGGTGAAGTAACAGACACCAAACGTCTGGAGTACTACATGAATGGCGAACTGGTTGCGGATGTACCTGCAGACGACCTGGTATTGGGTGGTGGTGCACCGGTATACGACCGTGAATACACTGAGCCGGCTTATTTCCAGGAATACAAAAAATTCAATATTGATTCGGTTGCGGTTCCACAGAACCTGAAAGCTATTGCGGATCACCTGGTTTCACATCCGAACATTGCTTCGAAGAGATGGGTTACTGATCAGTATGATTCTATGGTAGGTACGGCGAATATGACCACCAACCGTCCGAGTGATGCGGCAATCGTTTCTGTAAAAGGAACAGATAAGGCCATTGCTTTAACGGTAGACTGTAACTCACGTTACGTGAATGCAGATCCGGAGACCGGTTGTGCCATCGCGGTAGCAGAAGCAGCAAGAAATATTACCTGTGCAGGTGGTGAGCCCGTGGCAATCACCAACTGTCTGAACTTCGGTAACCCTTATGTACCGGAAGTATTCTGGCAGTTTGCATCAGCAATCAAAGGTATGAGTGCTGCAGCAACAAGATTCGAAACCCCGATCACTGGTGGTAACGTATCTTTCTACAACCAGTCGACCGACGATGGACCGGTATTCCCGACGCCAACCATCGGTATGTTGGGTATCCTGGATAACAAAGAAACTTTAACCACTTTAGATTTCAAACAAGCAGGTGATCTGATCTATCTGATCGGCGCATCTAAAAACGATATTTCGTCTTCGCAATACCTGGCTTCTTACGTGAAAGTAAAAGCATCTCCAGCGCCTTATTTCAACCTGGAAGAGGAGTATGCAATGCAGCAGGTGGTTAAACAATTGATCTTGCAAAAGCTGGTTAAATCTGCGCATGACGTAGCGGATGGTGGTTTATACATTGCTTTATTGGAATCTGCAATGCCGAATAACCTTGGTTTCAACATTACTTCAGATGATACGATCCGTAAAGATGCATTCCTGTTCGGTGAAGCACAGGGACGTGTAATCGTGACGCTGACCTCTGATCAGCAGGAAGCATTTGTAGAATTGCTTGCCGCTTCAGAAACGGAGTTCAGCTTATTGGGTACCGTAACTGATGGTACATTGGTCGTTGACGAAGAAAGCTTTGGAACGGTGTTAGAGGCAAAACAAGTACACTTAAACGTATTGCACAACATCTTAGGCGCATAAGCCATGTTCAATAAAATACATCATGTAGCGATCATTTGCTCCGACTATGAGCGGAGCAAAGATTTCTACGTGAATACCCTTGGATTAACGGTGGTACAGGAAGTATACCGGGAAGCCAGGAAATCTTACAAGCTTGATCTGGCGGTGAATAGTCACTACCAGATTGAGCTTTTTTCTTTTGAAAACCCACCATTGCGGGCTTCAGGTCCGGAGGCCGTCGGCTTAAGGCATTTGTGTTTTGAGGTCAATGACCTGGATGCTGTGGTTGCAACGTTAAATGCCCGGGGTGTGATTACTGAACCGATCCGGGTGGACGAGTACACCGGCAAACGCTTTACCTTCTTTACCGATCCGGACAAGCTGCCGCTGGAGATCTACGAACGTTAACGATGGGTTCTGTGTTCCGTTTTAAGGCGTTTGAAGTCGATCAGACTGGCTGTGCGATGAAGATCAATACCGATGGTGTGCTGATTGGCGGAATTGTTACTGCTGATGCGCCCTCGCGTATGCTGGACGTTGGAACCGGCACAGGTGTGATCGCCATGATGCTTGCGCAGCGGTTTTCTAATGCTGTTGTGGAGGCCATAGAAATCGATCCTGCTGCCGCTGCTACAGCTACTAAGAACTGCGCTTCATCGCCCTTTGCTTCGAGGCTTAAGGTTCATACCGGAGATATCCTACACTTTGAAAGTGCTATTGGTTACGACCTGATCATCTCCAATCCACCATTTTTTGTAAATGATCTGAAAAATCCGGAGGCACGAAAGCGATTGGCGCGCCATGCCGATGAAGATTTTTTTGTTGGGCTGATCCGGAAGGTTTCCATGCTGTTAAATCCTTCTGGTGAATGCTGGCTGATCTTACCCGTTAAACAAGCGGAGGAACTGGTGGTGCAGGCGGTATTGTACAAGTTATTTCCGAAGCGGATCATCCATGTGCATTCCGATGAAAGTAAACCAGAGATCCGGCAGGTGATTTGTTTCAGTTTCGCCAATGTGGCGCCTGTACATGAAGATTTCTATATTTACGCTGCGCAGGGCGTGTACACGGATGCTTACGTAAGTTTGCTGAAGGACTTTTTCCTGGCATTTTAAATCTACTATTTTGAAGCGAATTGGATTGATATCTGATACCCACGGGTATCTGGATGAAGCAGTATTTAAACATTTTGAGGAATGTGATGAGGTCTGGCATGCGGGCGATTTTGGTGCAGATGTAGCAGCCCCATTAGCGGCTTTCAAACCATTAAGAGGTGTATGGGGGAATATTGATGACAAGGANNCGGTTCATGTGTGAAGATATGGATATCTGGATGACGCATATTGGTGGTTATCCGGGAAAATATGCGCAACAGGTAAGACCAGAAATATACACTAAGCCACCAAAGCTATTCATAACAGGACATTCGCACATACTGAAGGTCATGTTCGACCCAAAAATCAACTGTCTGCATATAAATCCCGGAGCAGCAGGCAAATCCGGCTGGCATAAAGTAAGAACATTAATTCGTTTTAGCATTTCTTTCGACAAAATTGATAACTTAGAAGTAATAGAGTTAGGTAAAAGATAACGTACACTTTACACTAAGTATCATGGCAGGCATTAAAACTTTGGGCCAGTTCATTCTTGAAAAACAGGCCGACTTCCCGTATGCAAAAGGGGAATTATCCAGGTTGCTGCGCGACATTGGAATTGCAGCTAAAATTGTAAACCGGGAGGTGAATAAAGCCGGACTGGTGGATATTCTAGGCGACGTCGGGTCTGTGAATGTCCAGGGGGAGGAGCAGAAGAAACTGGATGTGTTTGCGAATACCCAGTTCATTGCCGCCCTGACCTGCGGCGGCGAATGCTGCATTGTTGGCTCCGAAGAAGAGGATGAGTTTATTGCTATCGATTCACCGGTGTCGGTGGATGCTAAATACATTGTTTGTATTGACCCCCTTGATGGTTCCTCGAACATCGACTGTAACGTGGGTGTGGGTACGGTCTTTTCTGTTTTAAGACGAAAATCTGTTGACGGAAAGGCCACGCTTGCGGACGTACTGCAAAGGGGCACGGAGCNNGCTGCGGGCTATATTGTTTACGGATCATCAACGATGCTGGTGTACACCACCGGTAAGGGGGTAAACGGCTTTACGCTGGACCCGTCGATCGGAGAATTTTGCCTTTCACACCCGGACATGAAGATTCCTGCCAATGGTAAGATCTACTCGATCAATGAAGGAAACTATATGAACTTTCCTGAGGGGGTAAAGAAATACCTGCATTATGCACAAAGTACAGATCAGGCAACCAACCGGCCTTATACTGCAAGATACATCGGCTCTATGGTGGCCGACATCCACCGGAATTTGATCAAGGGGGGTATTTACATCTATCCCACGACCACCTGTTCGCAGGATGGGAAGCTGCGGTTGATGTATGAGTGCAATCCGATGGCTTTCATTGTGGAGCAGGCCGGTGGGAAGGCTTCAGACTGTTTCCGCCGGATCGTTGACATTGAACCGAAGGATCTGCACCAGCGAACCTCCATTTACATCGGATCTAAAGAAATGGTGGAGATGGTTGAAGGATTTCTTGCTGAGGACAAGGCAGCAAGCGGCCTGAAAGTTAAAGTAGGTTAAGCGTATTTAAAGTAGGGTAGAGGCGTTGCGCTCCGCTTCGAAGACAGCGTCAATCTGCCACGCTGCACGGTTTTTTGATGCTGCGACTGCAAGCTGGTCGCAGCGTTCATTTTCCGGATGCAGGTTATGCCCTTTGTTCCAGGTGAAAGCCACCTGGTGTAGTTTGTAGATATTCAGGAACTGCATCCAGAGGTCTTTGTTCTTTTTGCCTTTGAAGCCTGTTTTAGCCCAGCCGAATACCCATTTCTTTTCTATGGAATCGATCACGTACTTGGAATCGGAGGTGACCATCACTTGTGCGCCTGGTGTTTTGATGGCTTTTAAGCCTTCAATTACGGCGAGTAGTTCCATTCGGTTGTTGGTGGTCATGCGGAAGCCCCCGCTAAGTTCCTTGTAGTGTTTTCCGGAGCGCAGGATAACACCGTAGCCACCTGGGCCGGGATTTCCACTTGCTGCGCCGTCTGTGAAGATTTCGATCATAGAAGGGGCAAAGGTAAGTTTTCTGGTTTGAAAACGTATATTGGTGTGGATTAATGGTGGTTTTAGTCATTATCGATGTTTTTTGTTTTGGGTTCGAGCCCCATATTCCACCCTATGGCTAAATTTAATTGTTTGATGTTGATAGGGTTATCAGAAAGTTGAGGTAGAAAGTTTAAATAAATTTGCTTCGAATATTATTAATCGTACTTTTGTCATCGTAAAACATGGTGGTTTTAGCTCAGTTGGTTAGAGCATCGGTTTGTGGTACCGAGGGTCGTGGGTTCGAGCCCCATATTCCACCCCCAATGCGGAAAGCAGTCTTTTTAGGCTGCTTTCTCGCGTTTTACCCCTCCACGGACACAGCACGGACACAGGACGGACACAATTTAACGCTCACAAGAAAGGATACACGCCATTGAAGCCTTACTCGAATCCAGCCATCAAAAAACCTGCATCCGGTCAATGGTATATTGAATTTCATTACCAGGTTCCTTCACAACTCAGAAATTTCTATCCTCGAAGTACCAAGCGCTTTAAGAAATACGGAGACATCAACTTGTATAAAGGCGAAGAGCGGGAACGGAATGCTGAGCAATTACGGCAAGACTGGCTGTATTGTTTAAAGGAACTTCATTACAACCCGTTTCAGGAAGAACTGGATAAGCTCGGCTTTATAGAAGGCGAAGAGCAGAAGATTGTGGAGCGGAAGCAGAAGGCAGCGGCTGAAGCTGCAAAGATGGAAAGCAGACCAATCGAAGAGCAACGCAAGGATACCCCAATATTCAAGGCTTTCGAGTTGTTCTTAGCCAGCAGAATGGAAAGAATTGAAAATGGCAACTCGCTTTCCAGCTACAGAAGCACGCTCAAGTGGCTAACCGAGTTTTTTGCCATCGACAAAAGGTTGAAAGATCCGGTCAACACCATTACGCACCTGGACATATCACAGGCTGTGATGATGGCTAAAAATAAAAGGGAATGGAGCAATACTACCTATAACAATGAGGTGAATATGTCCATGACTGTTTTCAACTGGCTGGAAAAGGAGTATTACATTGATCGAAATCCGTCCAATGGTAGGATTGATAAGCTAAAAACCAAAAAATCTATTCACGAGTGGTATAAAAAGGATGCTGCTGCAGTCATGAAGCAGGCTCTTCTTGAAAACAACTGTATGCCGGTTTATCGTGCATGTCAGTTTACCTACTTTTTGTGCATACGGAGTAAGTCCGAACTCTTGAAATTGAAGGTGGGAGATATTGACCGGTCATTGAAGCGAATCCACTTCAGCGCTGATTTATCTAAAAATGAGCAGGAATGCTACCGAGACTATCCGGAAGCATTCGAAAAAGTTCTGGATGAATTAAAGATTGATGATTATCCAAGCCATTATTATGTCTTTGGTAAAAACGGCGTGCCTAATGAGAATCGCTGCCATAAAGATTTCTTGGCTAACCAATTTAAGCCGATCAGAGAAAGCCTGCCGATCAGCGNNCGACAAACACACAATTTATTCTTGGAAGCACACGCGTGTGATACATGAGATGATGAAGAACGCTGATCCTTATCAGATCCAGCACATGTGCCGGCATACAGATCTAAAAACAACCATGGATTATATGCGCGGATTCGATTTGAGCCTCCGTAACGTGTATGATTTTGAAGACTTGACTTTCTAAGAACAAAACACTGATACCATGACGCTATTAAATGCTATTAACCGATTTGGTTTATCACGGTCGATTCCTTCAGATATAAAGAGAAAGATTCGACAGAACAGTGGTTTCGGATGCGTAATTTGCGGTTGTGGTATTTTCGATTACGAACATGTCGATCCATTATGGATCGATGCTGAATCCCATGACGCTGAGAACATGACTCTCCTTTGTCCAACTTGCCACGCAAAGAAGACGAGGGGAATGATGTCCATTCAAACTATCCATTCTGCGATGAATGACCCGAAAACGAAGCAGAATGGATATTCAAGTGATATCTTCGATTTTCATGATAAACATCCATTTATCGAATTTGGAGGTGTCAGGCTGGAAAATTGCCCTGTACCAATACAAGTGAATGGCGCCCCCTTGTTTCAGATTGATTCACCTGAAGAGCCTGGAACGCCTTTTCGTCTATCAGCCGAATTTTATGACTCATTCGGTCAAAAGTCTTTGTTCATATTGAAAAACGAATGGAGGGCATTCAACACCAACTGGGATGTTGAAGTAAAAGGCCCTACAATCACGATTCGGGAGAAAGCCGGTAAGTTGAATCTTACGCTTACCGCCGTTCCGCCGGAAGGAATTATCATAGAGCGCCTTCAAATGAATTATCAAGAATGGAAATTTCTTGGAGGCAAAGACTATCTTACTGTGAATGGAATGACATTCACCGATTGCCTGGTAAGCAACTGTTCAGTAGGAATGGCTTTCGGCTACTAGCGCTGCCCTTGACTGAGCCTTACTTTCTTCAACTCATCCATTTTATCTTCTACAAGTTTGAAATTCAATTCTACTGGGATATTATTAATACGGGACTGCTCTTCCATGAACGTGGCCAGTGTACGGCTGATCGTTTCGATCTGATCCTGCGTGCTCGCGCCTTCATTGCGGGTATCATTGGAAACTGGTGCCGGTGGAGGTAGAGCAGGAGCAGTACTGGTAGATCGGTATTGTTTTTCTGCAGTACGCGCACTATCATAATCTACACTGTAGTTTACAGGCTGGTAAAGCTTTTCACCAAGCGAAGCATTCACCATCGATGCCGTTTCCTCGGAATTGTAAACGTTTGCACCAGGTGCAAGATTGGCGAGTGTTGCCTTTTCAGCAAGCCACAACTTTCCATTTTCTTCAATCAACTCGGTACCGGCCTCACCAACGATGGCTGGACCGCCTTTGAAATTACGGACACCGGTAGCAAACTCAGGCGGTTTTTGCGCCACGATCACCGCAAGCTGTGCAGCTGCAGCTACACCGGTGGCAATAGCTAAAGGAATATTAGGCAAAGCCTTAGTAACAGCGATCGCACCATTGATCAGGGCCTGACCGATAGCCGCTTTCTTCTCATCTTCCCATGCTTTCAGCTTAATCGCTTTCTCCTGAGCATCAAATTTCTTATTGATGGCCGCTTTCTGTTTTTCTGTAAGGTTTTTCTGGCTGAGTTCCTTCTCACGCTCTTTATCCAGGGCATTCAGCTTAATATCCGTTTCGCGCTGTCGATTGTTGGAGGCGATCTGAAATACAGCATCAGCAACAGCCTGAGCACCTTCGAGCGCTGTTTCCTTTACTTTAAGATCCTGCTCTTTTTGCTTATCGGCTATCTCCTTTTTTGCGTTGTCAGTTGCAGCCGCCCGGTTCCGCTCAATCGCGGCTTTCGCCTCTTCAAATTCTGCGGATGCAATAAGTTCGTTGCTGAACTTTTCTTTAAGCGCGATCAGCTCATCATCGTACTGCTTTTTGATCTTGGCAAGCTTCTGATCTGGTTTGGTGCCGACTAAAGTTTCATACTCCGCTTCAATGCGCTGCTTCTCTTTTTCAAGGCGTTCCTTTTCGCGGATCTCAGCATCAGTAAGGTCTTTTGTTCTTGCAGTTTTTAGTTCAGCCAGCTTCTTTTCATTGCCGGCAAAAAGCTTCTCCTGCTCATTATAGAACTTATTGATGGTATCCTGCTCTTTTTGCAGTTCATGTTCTTTGATCTGGGAAAGCTGCTCACGTAGCGCCTGAATCTTAGCGTTCATCTCAGCTTCATGCCGAACTGCCAGATCATTGACAGCCGTTTCTTTCTCGCCTTCAATCNNCAGGAACTCGCGTTCCTTGGCAATCAGTTCATCATACTTACGGCCTTCCTGTTCAAGTTCCTTCTGGTTTTTGGAAAGCTGATCATCCAGGCGTTCCAGTTGAAGCTTCTCATACTCCTTATCCAATTGCGTGAATTCCTGAAGCGCTTTCTTGCGATCGGAAATCTGCGATTTCTCACCGGCAGTCGTTTTGCCTTTTGCTCCGGAAAGTTCTTCCTGCAGCTTTTTGATCTTTGCGACAATGACTGCATATTCCTTAGAATGCACATCCATATCCTTCATCTGATCTTTCAGTGCATCGATCTCTTTACCAATTACACCTTCAGTTCGGGCGGTACTGGCTTTCGGTGCTGCAGTTGGTTTATTGTTGATATCGTCCATGAAATCGCCGTTTAAACCTTTGATCAGCAATTCCCGCTCTTTTGCCAACTCACTGTACTTGATCAGCTGCCCCCGGGTGTACCGGATGCCTTCATCGTCAAGCTTTTTAACTTCAGATCCACCGCCCTGGTAATTCACGGTCACGGTACCACGGTTAATTTGTGCCTGGTACATGTCGCGCATCTTTTTGTACTCGGCAAGTTCTTTCCTGGCTTCTGCGATGGCATCTTTATTCTGATTCTTAAGGAGTGCTTTTTGGATATCGACAAACTCCCGGGCCTTGGTGGTGTTCAATGCCATCGCTTCGCCCAGGTTGTTCCATTGCGTAACCGCACCGGGAATGGTGTTGGCGACCTGCTTCAGGATGCTGTTGATCTCGGTCTGCTCATCCTTGTTTAGCTTACCCTTTGCGGTCAGTTCATCGTACCGGTCGAGTAGGGGATTGACGTTTTTTTCAAGGTTGTTGACCTCGGTAGCCTGCTCTTTGAATTTATTGGTAAGCTTTTCAGCGCTGGATTCTGTACTGAGCAGATCCTCATTGATAAAACTGAGCACCTTGCTGTAGGTGTTATAAAATCCGTAGATGAAGCCTTCAGATTTCTGGCCCATCTTAGTGAATATCTGATCCCAGGTGTCATCGATGTTTGATGAAATACCGTTCAGTTCTTTAGCCATAACCTCCATAGTGCCTTTTACACCATCCACTTCACCAAAGGCGATAAGCGCTTTATAAATAGCATCACTGGTGTTATCGACTTCCTTGGTTACGCCCTTGAAAGTAAAGGCAACAGTGTCGCCGTTCTTTTTGGCTTGAATTCCGAATTCCTTCAGTCGTTCATTTTCTCCGGTCTGAGCATCCATGATCGCTTCCACGTACTGATCCATTGTTTTCTTCTGAGACGATGCAACGTCACCAATGTTCACCATTTCTTCCCGTGCAGGCTTGATACCTCTGTTAACCAGCTTTAGGTAAGCATCAGTGGCCTGCTGTAATCCCTCCGGGGTTTTAGCCGCAAAGTTCAGTAGCATTTTTAAAGATTCGTTTGCTGCCTTTGCATCACCGCCCAAGGCATTGGTGAGCACCGCTCTGTTCATGCTCGCTTCTCCGAGCGCATCTTTCATCTTACCAATGCTACCGGTTACCAAATCAATTCCTTTTTCTACCAGACCAGCGGAAACAATACCTGCAGCAATTCCCTTCCAGGATAGCGCCAGGCCTTTGGACTCATTGTTTAAACCTTGCTGTTGCCTGCGAAGTTCCATTGCCGCCCGGGTTACAGCAATACAATCCTCTTCCATTTTCTTGTATCCCGGATCTGAAGGCTTCATGTTCCGGAGTTCAGCATTTAGCTTCCGTTGGGTATCGGTTAATTCCTTAAGGGAAGCATCAGCCTGCTTTCCATTGATGACCAGTTTTACAACTGCTTCTGTATCGGTTCTGTTAGCCATTGAAAGTGATGTTATATTCGGATTGTGAGGCCATGATGCCTTGAATGTGAGTGGAAACTGCAGTACTGGTTCTTACAGAAAGCATTTCGCGTAGGCGATGGATCTGGTGTGTTTTACGCTTATTGAACCAGCGACCTGGTGAGCGTTTAACTGCCATCAGGCTTGTGCCGTACTGCTTATTAGCGGTTAGGTTTTGCTTATTGGTGAAGCGTTCGTGTGCAGCAACGCCGCGTCCGACACCCATGTCGCGCAGACGTCCGTAGAACTTGAATTTTAGCATCACACCTAGCAGATCTTCACGATCGCGCTTCAGCTGGTGTGTGAATGATCGGTACAGCTCATCGGTTACTCCAATTTTCTTTTTTCGAAGTTCCTTTCGCCAGGCTTCAATGGTAAGGCGTGCCCATCCATCAACGAAACCTCGGATCTCGATCTGATCAAACAATGTTTTCTCTGCCATTCTACGAAATTCCCCTTTCAGGGTGGCGCTGGAAAGGACAGGAATCCCGCAGGTGCGGGATCCTTTAGCCTGTTTGTTTGATATTGTCTAGCCTGATCTTTTCTGCAACCATCCCCGTATACCACTTTTTAGGCTGGAAGGAGTTGTTGAACGGCATAGCAAAATCTTTCGGGTTGTTGCCTTTGTAATGCTTGTCAATATATCCCCAGAGGGTGAAGCAATCCTTTTGCGCCTCTGGCACCAAGGTTTCATATTGGCTCATAAGAAACACACCTGCTGATTCTTGCTCCGTTTCCATCTGCTCTATTAATACAAATGCATCGTCGGCAGCATCCTTTTGTTCCTTAGTTGCATCCTCACCTGGATTTATGTAATAAGGCGCATAGCGGAGACTAAGGCCCACTTCGGATATGTGTATTTTAAGACCTGTGTTAACGAACTTAATTAGATTGCTGGTGAAGCCTGATCGGTTCACATTCTTCACCTGACGGTGAAACTGCCAACCGATTCCGTGAAGTGGGATACCTTCAGCCTGGCATTCAGAAATTAAGTTCAGGATTGCCGTTACTTTCTTACCACCATATTCCAAATCGTAATCGTTTAGCATCTTGATAATGGCAGGATCTGCCTCATGTGCGTAAACAAATGCTAACTTAAGCCACTCTTTGGCTGGCATAAATCGGTGAAAATCGCTGTATTTCCATTCATCTGTACCAGAAATATTTGCACTTAATAAAGCAGGCTCATTTACAATATCCCAGGTCTTGATCGATCCATTTAACTGCGGATTGTTCTTGACGTGCAGGATAGGCGTTTGAATCATGTACTTGAACAGGTCCATTGCCTGCTGCAGTGTCGTAGCTGGATTAAGTAGAATATCTTTGATCCACTGAGGCTCAAAACCCGGCCACCAGCAAGTGTGACCATGAACATCAATNNCGTAGGCTTAAAGTGATTTTCAATTGTAAGGCGCTTAAAATGCTGCTTAATTCCAGCCTTAACTTGCTCACTATTTAGCGAGCCTTCCTTAAGGATACTTCCAAGTCTGAAGTTCGCCTCTATAAGCGTAGTCGGAGTAGCCGGTTCTTCAGGTTCTTCCGGATATTCGACCGGTGGATACACTGGCGGTGTTACGCCTCCACCACCGCCATCAGTAGGCGGGGTAACGCTGATCGGATTCGCTCCGGGTAGATTCGCCTCTTCAAAAATGATCCATATACCCTGCACATCGTAGGGAGAACGCGGCAAGGTGATCAGGTTGAGGTAGTAGTAACCGTCACCGGTTTGGAAGTTGAATTTCATACCACCCACGACTGCAAATTTCGGAACGCCGGAAGTAACCCGAAGCTCCCATGTCACCGGCGTAATTAGTGGCGGAGCAATCACGGTACCACCTGTGCCAAAACGATCGGTACTGAGCAAAAGACTTTCCTCAAGTATCTGTGCCCGCCCATTAACTCTGCTGGTCCAGCGGATCTCGATGTTTACTGCAGGCAATCTGGTTTTATCGAAAAACGCCTTGTATGTGGCCGGGATCAGTCCTGTTTTATCGGCATCAGTTTCATTCGGATCTGGTTTGTATTCGATAAGCTGTGCATCGGTGGCGTAGGAGTTGACCATCGTTCTGCATTGCAGGGTCGCGCTGATGTAGTTGCTGNNAGCTTTTCGACCAGGGCGATGGTGTAATTTCCTTCTTTACTTAAAAAGGAGATTTTCTGGTAAACCTTAAGCCGTGCAAGCAGGAAAGCCGGGATGGTGATCTTCATCTTCACGGGCTTACTTTCGTTTTTGAACTTATACCAGATTGCATCATCCAGGCTCAGCTCCACTGGCTCCGCTTGTGGGAATACCAGACCACCGGCAAGGGATTTCATCCCGCGGTAGCGCAGAAACCTCAAAGCAAACGAATCCGACTTGTTCTTGTAATAGAACGTGGGCTGCTTAGTGGCCGGCATAGAATAGGTGTCGAATGCTTTCACCTTCAAGGTGGATGATTCCATTTCGATCGACTTCTCTTTATCTCCGATGATCAGCCGGTTAGTCGGGCTGTAGGTGTTATCGTTTGCTGCAGTCGGATCAAGGAATAACGCATCGTCTTCATCAGGCTTTAAAATAATGGAATAACCGGTTACCTGTGGTACATCGATTTCATCTACTGCCGTAACATAATCCACTAGCTCCTGCACGGTGGCGCTGTTCAAAACGCTGTTTGGCGTTACAACATTTACCTTTCCGGTGATCATGTCGAAGTTGCAGCTGATCTGGAAGCGCTCCTTAATCCTGATCAGGAAATCTTCCAGGGTAAGATCTTGCGGAAGGTAGGTGAAGGATCCATTCATCAAAGTGCTGGACATGATCCTGGTGTAAACAAAGATTTCATCGGATTCCGGATCCTTCAGGTATTCGCCATCGATGGAAAAGCCAAGGAATTCCACCACTTTCTGCAGCAGGTATTTTAGCTTAAAAAACGGGCACCATGCCGATGGCACGAAGCGCTGTGCTGCATGATCCCATTTGTTGATTACAAACTCCGTTTCTGTTTCATCTTCGCTCCAATCCTCATTATAGATCGGGAAAAAGCTGTAGCCGTAGTCTTTCGGGTTGCTGCATACGGTACGCATGTGCGCGGTATCGTAGGGCAGCTCCATAGCATCACCGGTGTAGATCTGGCAAAGCTTCACCTGCTTGGTTCTTTCGGACAGGGCACCAAAGTTTATCCGGAACAGCGCATCGATGTCATT
>DDAD01000125.1 GCA_002333205.1 Pedobacter sp. UBA2067 | reverse complement strand
CTGGATTAGCCTTATAGTCGGCTTCCGTTCCATTTCCCATATCCACAAGTTCAGCAGTGACATTCGCTTTCACTGGTGAATGGGCCAGGGTAACCGAATTAACAACATTCATATTGCCTTCCGCACCAATCTTGGTTTCGACACTGATCCGGTTCCAGCTCTCCACCTCAAAAGGTTCATACCGCACTTCATATCCATAGGATCTCAATAGGTTGTAAGCATAAGCTTCTGCTTTTGCTCCATTTTGAGAACCCGTTAACCGGTGTCCAATTGTTTCGGTGGCAGATTTCAAATTGGGATACGCTTTAGAATTTTGCTGTACATCCGAATTGATCTGGCTGAATACACTTTCGAACTTGTCTTGTGCAGAGGCGGAGAAGCTCCACATTAAGGCTGCCGCAATTAGTAGTCTGGTAGGTTGATTTATGCTCATAATTTTGTTGTATGCCCAAATATAAAAAAAATGGCCATCGAGCATCAGCGGGTTTGCTGATCCTGATTGTATAATTTCCGCTACCAATTTTAATTGATACTTTTGGGCATAAAAATTTNNTCGTTTATTTCAACGATTTGAACAGTTCCGCTCCTCGACGCAACTGCTGTATGTATTCCTTGGGCTATGGTTCTTCTTAAACCTGCTACAGGCATCATTCACAGGTCTACACCCTGATGAGGCATACTATTGGATATACTCCAGATTTCTTGATTGGGGATACTTTGATCATCCGCCGATGGTCGCATTATACATCAAGGCGGGAGATTGGGTCATGCACAATCCACTTGGTCTGCGATTGCTCACCGTACTAACCAATACCGCATCAATCCTGGTGTTGTGGCACATAGTAAAATCTTACACCAGACATGTGCCACTATTTCTGTTGCTTTTTAGTTCCGTGTTGATCTTTCATGTTTATGGATTTATTACCACACCGGATGCTCCACTTTACTTTTTCAGTATACTGTTTCTGTATGGATACCAGCAGTACCTGAAGAATTATGCCTTTGGCTGGGCTTTGGCGTTAGGACTACTGGCGGCTGCCTTACTGCTGAGCAAATACCATGGAGTGTTGGTCATCTTCTTCATATTGCTTTCTAACCTTCAACTTTTTAAGAAGCCATCATTCTGGTTAGCTATGCTACTTGCACTGCTCCTATTTGCACCGCACATCTACTGGCAATATATAAATGAATTTCCCTCTGTGAAATACCATCTATTTGAGCGGTCGGCAAGCCCGTATAAATTTGAATACACGGCACAGTATTTCCTGGACCAGCTGTTGATGATGGGGCCTTTGATGGGTTGGTTTCTAATTACAACCGCCTGGAAGCAAACAGTTAAACAGGACCTGTTCTTGAAGGGCTTGAAATTCCTAGTATATGGTGTTTTCATCTTCTTCTTCTTCAACACCTTTAAAGGCAGGGTGCAGGCACATTGGCCTTTAATCGAATTCATTCCGCTTTTTATTTTAGCATACATATATATTGCTGAAAAGGGGTTGAACAGGATCTATCAGCTCTTGTTTGCCATCAATGTTGGATTGATCTTATTGACAAGATTGCTTTTAGTCGCTGCGCCTCCTGCCCTGCAAAAGGTCAAATTTGTGGCCAATTACTACGGCTATTCTTCCTGGGCAAATGCTATTGAAAACGCCGCTGCAGGCAATCCTGTGATTTTTCAGGATGGCTTTCAGGCACCTTCTTATTATAACCTTTATACCAATTCACTTAAAGGCTTTGGGTATAACTCCTATGGTTATAGAAAAACGCAGTTCGACATCTGGCCACTGGAGGATAGTCTGCAATTCAAGAAAGTGCTTTATGTGCTCGATCGTCCAAGCCTGGAAGGTGACAGTACGCAATTTGAAATCAGCACCAATAAAGGAACACTTTATGGAAAGTTCATCGACCATGTTCGGCTTTATCAAAAACTACAGTTTAGTCCGCTGAATTATGACGAAAACTGGAACAATGCTGGAATCAGAAAAACCACATTCCTAATTCACAACCCTTACAATTATGAAGTAGACCTTTCTGACCAGCAGGAGCAGGCGCCCGTTGAATTACTGTATGGTTTTTACGAGCATGGCCAGGTTATTCAAGTCAGGCCTATTGCCGCAGCATACAAGCAAATTANNGCAAATGGAACCGCCGAGGTGACTTTTGAAATTCAGGCACCTGAAAAACCTGGCAAATACAAACTATTTATTGCACTAAGAACAGCACCATTCCCGGGATCCAGAAACAGTGGAATGATTAACATGAATGTTAAATAACATGAACCAAACAAACTCCTTTTTTCGCAGGCTTCTTCTGCTTTGCCTCCTGCTACTCAGCGTAACCCTCAGCAATGCTCAGGAATTGGAAGGTAATCTCAGCTTTTTCGGCTTTATGGATAATCGTGAATACATGAAGTCAGGGCGATATTCTCAAACGATCTTTGGAAGCAGAATATCACCGGAAATCGGGTTAAGAATTGATAGCGTACACCGGCTACGTGTTGGTTTTAATGCGCTGTACGAGTTTGGCTCCCAGCGTGCGAATTTCTTTGACAAAATAGAACCTGTAATTTACTATCAGTATGAGAAAGACAAGATAGATTTCTTCATCGGATCTTTCCCGCGATTGAATTTAGTCGACGATTACCCGCGTGCCCTGCTGTCCGACACCTTAAACTATTACCGTCCTAACGTACAGGGTATGCTTGGAAAGTATGAAACTGACAAATTTAGAGAAACCATTTGGCTCGACTGGACTAGCAGGCAAACGGATATTGATCGGGAAACCTTCATCTTTGGTCTGGCGGGTAAGTACCAGCCAGGCAAATTCTTTGTAAGCCACCATGCATATATGTTCCATAACGCAGGNNCAACTTGCAGGATAATGGTGCCGCAACGGTAAAAGTAGGTGTGGATTTATCCAAATCAACATTCCTGGATTCACTAACGATTGCTGGTGGCGGAATGATGTCATTTGAAAGGACCAGAAGTGTGTCGGACTTTATGACACCGAACGGCTTCGTTGCCGACCTTTATGCAGGTTATAAGCGTTTCAGCATTACAAACACTTTTTATGCAGGGGAAGGACATCATTTAATCTTAGGCGATAAGTTTTATGATGCCAAAACATATAATAGAATTGATCTTGCCTGGACACCTATCCTGTTCAAAAACATCAGTGGGAGATTTGTATTTACCTACCACTATNNCCACTATGCAGACGGCATAATGGATAACCAGCAAGCTTTCTTTTTGAGATACAATCTCGCTGGTTCTAAAAAACTGAAGCAAGGTAGCACAGCACGTTAAAACCTTTTATTCTTTTAGAATGTTAATCCGATATTATTAACCTAAACTAAAAGACATGAATGGATTTTTCAAAACGCTGATTGCCGGCTATGGCGCTAAAAAACTTGGTGGCGGATGTTTTTCCACCATTATTATTTTCGTGTTAATTTACTGGGCGCTTGGTCAGTGTAATAAACAAACACCTCGGGCTGCCAATGAAATCACCACGCCAGCACATCTCGAGCAAAGTAGATAGCGTTAAAAAAAACAAGAATCATTGTGGAATATAACAGATTAGGTGGATCAGGATTAAAAGTTCCTGCTTTAAGTTTTGGTACCGCAACATTTGGCGGTGGAAATGAATTTTTCAAAGCCTGGGGAACAACGCAGGTGGATGAAGCCACACAGCTTGTAAACCTTTGCTTGGATGCTGGCTTGAACTTGTTCGATACGGCAAACAGCTATTCCAACGGTATGTCTGAGGAAATTCTGGCCGGGGCGTTAAAAGGAAAATCGCGGTATGATTACCTGCTATCTACTAAAGGTACTTTCAGGATGGGAACTGGTGAAAATGATTTCGGCTCCGGAAGATATCACCTGAGCAAAGCACTTGATGATAGCCTTAGACGGCTGAAAACAGATCATATCGACATCTATCACATGCATGGCTTTGATGCTGAAACACCTATAGAAGAAACATTGAGTACCCTTGATAATTTCGTGAAACAGGGGAAGGTCAGATATATCGCATGCTCTAACTTTTCGGGCTGGCATTTGATGAAATCACTATCGATTTCCGAACGTCACGGATGGAGCCGCTATGTCGCCCATCAGGCTTATTATTCATTAATTAACCGGGAATTCGAGTGGGAACTTATGCCGCTGGGCATAGATCAGCAGGTTGGCACCATCGTGTGGAGCCCCTTGGCTTCTGGTCGATTGAGTGGAAAAATCAACCGGAATAATCCCGCACCAGCTGCGGACAGCCGTTATAGTCAAGGTGGCGGACAGGGCCCGGATGTTAGCAACGAATTCTTATTCAACATCGTAGATGTACTGCAGGAAATTGCAGATGAAACTGGAAAGAGCATTCCACAGGTGTCGCTGAATTGGCTACTGCAAAAGCCTACGATCAGCAGTCTGGTTGTTGGAGCAAGGGATGGAAAGCAACTTAGGGAGAACCTGGGTGCGGTAGGCTGGAATTTAACACCTGAACAAGTCCAGAGACTTGATCAGGTGTCGGATGTTACGCCAGTATACCCGTACTGGCATCAGCGTAACTTCCCTCATTAAATCTTATTTACGCCACCAGATCCGAGCACGCGTTTTTTCACACTCGCATTGCCGCTATAATTGACTTGTGCGGATCCGCTTATCAGGGCATCAATAGACCTGTCGGCATGGATATCAACTTGCCCTGCTCCGCTCATGCGGGTGCTCAGTACATCAACTTTCAAATTTTTACCAGCAAACCGTGAGGCACCACTCATGGTAACATCTGCGCGATCTGCTGTACCTCTAATGTCCAGGTGCCCGGATCCGCTAATTACGGAGGTCAACTTATCCACTGCAACCATAGCCGAAACACGGCCACTACCACTAAGGGTTGTTGTTAGTTCCTCAGCATTGATGGTCCCGCTTACCTCAATCGAACTGTTGCCGCTCATGGTTAAACTGGTTAAAGTTTTGGCCGTAACATAGGCAACAATTTTCTTGTCCTCGTACTTTTTTGCCCAGCTGGTGATACTTGGCTTAGGACGGATGACCAGAATATTACCCCTAACCTCCATAACCAGGGATGCCAACACCTCCTCATCAGCCTCCATTCGAAGACTTTCTGTATTGCCCATCTTTACAAACACCTGTATAGGACCTTGAATTGCCAGCCCTTGAAAGTTCTTTACGTCCGGATTATTCTTGAGTTCATATTTGTGAGCGGCAGAAGGTAAAATGGTCGATGCCTGAAGGCCGGAAGTCGCCAACAAGGCACCAAGTAGAAATGGATATATTTTTTTCATGTTTCTAGATTTAACAATAAGACGTTGATCGGCTAAAAAAGTTGCATGGGTACTGGCAAAAATTTAAGTTTTAAAACAGAAGAATAATAAATCTGTTATTAATTGTACTTAAACAACGATCATGGCAGACTTAGGAACAAGTAACCCCGACTTCAAAATTGAAGTTTCTTTAAACGGACAGCAAAGAAATTTACACGTTAAACCAGATGAGACAAGCGACAGCATCGAGTACTTCGTGGTCTTTGATGACGAAAATGAACTTACGCAGATTCGTCTGGAATCAGAAGGTAAATGGGAACAACTATGGGGTGAGCTGTCAGAAGAAGATGTTAACACCATTGGTGAGGCAATAACTAAAAAGACAAAAGATGGTAATTCATGATGAAACATTAAAGCTTCGCTCGGGCAACTTTTCTATACAACGGGAATTCCGGAGAAACCTGGGATTTAAAGAACGTCTGGTTTCTGTATTCCTAGGTGGCGCACTCTTGAGCAAGAGCCTTAAAAACCCTTTTAAATCTAAATTTTGGTATGGAGCATATCTAACGTATCGTGGATTTTCAGGCAGGTGTGTAATTTACGATCAGCTTGGAATTGACGCAAGAAAACAACATGCAGTAAATATCAAGGGCGAGTTTGTGATTGACAAACCGGCACAGGAGGTGTACAGCTATTGGCGCAATCTAAGCAACATTCCGGCTAGCATCAATCATTTGATGGATGTGGAAATGATAGATGAGAACCTCTCTAAATGGAAGTCCAACGTGTTGGGAAGCTTCCTTCCAATAAATTGGGAAGCAGAAATTGTAAAGGCTGAACCAGGGCATTTAATTGGCTGGAGAGCTATAAAAGGCTCAATGCTGCCGCATGTTGGGCGTGTCGAGTTCGAAAAAACACCCGATGGTGCTGGAACGATATTGAAGATTGTGCTGTCTTACAGACCACCTGCAGGCGGACTTGGTGTCGGAGTCTCTAAAATGATGAACCCGGTTTTTGAAGAAATGCTCGCAAAGGAAATTAAAACCTTTAAACATAAGATTGAAAGTAAAACTCCTGCCTTTTAGCAGGAGTTTTACTTTTATGCTGCTGCTGCAATCCCAGCTCCAATACTGAAGAGTATAATCATCAGCACATATAAAGAGATGAATACGATCGTCAAAATGCCCCAGAACTTAAATATGGATTTCATCTTTGCCATAGCTTCGCTTAGCCCCTCCTGACTTCCATATAAAATGGCAAGTTTTGCTGCGCTTGAAAATTTGTACATCAGATAACTCGGATAGAAGTACACCAAAGCGAGTAAAAGATAAAAGAATATGAAAATCCCAGAGCCCATTGCTGCAAGGCCTGAATAAGCAGGAATCTCAGCCATGCTGTCCATCATAGAACCGACACTAAGGGCTACCATAACCATCAAACCCGTAAGAATAAAGCCAACGATAGATAGAAACTTCGTCCATTTAGCTGTTTCATAAATATAGCTGCGTACATCCTCCGTAATGATAAGCCTAATTACGTCATCCTCCTCCTCATGCCCCATTTCAGGCTCATTATAATTTTCCATATTGCTCTATTCCGGGTTGATTTATGTGGCTAAACTTAAAGATAATTTTTGATACCTTTGCGGCGAATCTAGAAAAAATCATTCATGGCATTACAATGTGGTATAGTGGGTTTACCGAACGTGGGAAAATCTACTTTATTTAACTGTTTATCAAACGCAAAGGCCCAGGCGGCTAACTTTCCATTCTGCACCATTGAACCAAATATCGGCGTTATCACTGTTCCGGATCATAGGCTTACCAAGCTTGCAGAACTGGTAAAACCGAATAAAGTACAACCAAATACCATTGAGATCGTTGACATCGCCGGATTAGTTAAGGGCGCTTCAAAAGGTGAAGGCCTTGGTAACCAGTTTTTAGGAAACATCCGTGCTACAAGTGCAATTATCCATGTTTTACGTTGTTTCGAAGATGGCAACGTTATTCATGTTGATGGCTCCGTTGATCCTGTACGTGATAAAGAAATCATCGATACAGAACTTCAGCTTAAAGNNTATTCTTAGCATCATCAAAAATCATTTGGAGGCGGGTAAATCAGTGCGCTCTGCAGCTGTAGAGGCTGATGACTTTGAGTTTATCAAAGATCTTGGGTTACTTACCCAGAAGCCTGTAATGTATGTTTGCAACGTAGATGAAAATTCCGTTATCAACGGAAACGAGTATGTTGATCGCGTGCGTGAGGCGGTAAAAGATGAGCAAGCCGAAATCCTGATCATTTCTGCGAAAATCGAATCAGAAATTGCTGAATTGGAAAGCTACGAAGAACGTCAGGAGTTCCTTGCTGACCTCGGACTTACCGAATCAGGCGTTAACAAACTTATACAGGCAGCTTACAGGTTGCTTGACCTTTACACATATTTTACCGCTGGTGTTCAGGAAGTGAGAGCATGGACCATAACGAAAGGTTTTACTGCACCTCAGGCTGCTGGCGTAATTCACACAGACTTTGAAAAAGGATTTATCCGTGCGGAAGTGATCAAGTACAATGATTTTGTAACACTTGGTTCTGAAGCTGCTTGCAAAGAAGCAGGAAAGCTGGGTATTGAAGGCAAGACCTACGTTGTTGAAGATGGCGATGTTATGCACTTCCGCTTCAACGTTTAACACTTATACT
>DDAD01000032.1 GCA_002333205.1 Pedobacter sp. UBA2067 | reverse complement strand
TATCAAATGGTGAAGAGGGCTTATTCCTACTAAAACATCTGAAAGTTTACATGGCTGAACTCGGGCAGCATTATCGTGCAGAAGCATTTCCGACCATCGGTATCATATCGCCCTATCAAGAGCAGATAAAAACATTGAAGGAGATTTTTGAGGCGGAAGAAGACCTTAGTTTAGTACGCCAATATATTACCATTAATACGATAGATAGCTTTCAGGGTCAGGAAAGAGATATCATTTATATCAGTTTAACCCGTAGTAATGCGGCCCAGCAAATCGGATTTCTTTCCGACATCAGGCGTATGAATGTAGCTATCACACGAGCGCGGACTAAACTTGTTATCATTGGAGATGGAAGTACTTTATCTAAAGCACCCTTCTATATGGATTTAATGAACTATGCTGAAGAAATCAGCGCCTATCATAGTGCATGGGAATTTATGGTCGACTAATCCGGCTNNTCACGAACTCTCCGGTTAAGGAAGCAAATTCAATGATCACATCGTAAACATCATCATTGATGCTCTGGCCCACACCAAAACGGTTTTTCAGGTTCCGGTCTAGAATTGCATTTTCTTTTTTGAATGGAAAGCTCTGGTTGCTAAGTTTAAATTCGCTAATCTGATATAAGTCGAGTACCAGGCACCGTTTCGACGATTCAATGATCCCAGCAACAAAAAAGCTACCGCGGTGATAGATAACCTTAAGCGGATGAAAGATAAACGGAAAGCTTATAGAGCGATACCTTGAAACAGAATCGCCCTTACAGGAGACAATTTCCATGGCTCGATGATTGGACACGCTCCAGAGAATTTGATTGAACTTCTCCTGAAATTGTTCATCGAACACAACTTCATTAAAATGCGTATTTAGCATTGAAGAGCCATCCCAGTTAGCGTTATGCTCTACCCTGCTGCTATTTAGATAGTTTGCGAAAATGTCACGAAATTTATCAATCGAGCTCTTCCGCCCCTCCAAGATTCCCAAAGGGATCATAAGTTTGTTTATAAAGTATGAATCAATGTCATAGTTGTTAATTGTACCTGCACCGTTATGGCGATTAATCACATACAACTTCTTGTTAAACTCCTGATTTTTAAGCTCTAAACGCTCCTGATCTCTTAGAAAATAATTACCTACATCTTCCAGATCGCGATACAACTGCCTGTTACTTACCTCAGCCCCTAACGATTTCAACGCTGCCTGTAAAGAATCGATTGTTTGTGGTGTGTGACTCAGCAATCCGTATATATGCTTCAAACGCTCCAATTGCTTCATAGTTGACATATTATGACAAGGTGTAGAATTTTTCTGACTCAAACCTAAATAATATATTTTATCTTCGATCAATTATTAAACAAATGATTAACCAGATTTTGTTTTAAAAAAGTTCATTNNATTTTTTCTAAGTATTGTTTAACCAAAAGACATCTTTGTATCTTCAATATTAAAGCAGACTTTTGTTGTTCATGAACTACTTTGACGCAATTAAGCAAATTCTTGATAATTCGCATGTATACTACCTGGTACTTGTAGATATTAACAGTCAATATGCATACCTCAACAAGAAGTACGTTGCTGCATTTAACGGCATCCATGGAGATTTGATTGGACAACATTATTCAAAAACCATGCATCCTGATGATACACAAATTTGTAAACGTGTTTCGCAGCAATGTTTTGAACATCCGGACCAGATTTTCCCGGCAACAATTCGAAAACACGATGGAAAAGGTGGCTTCGTTACCACCCAGTGGGAATATAAGGCGATGTTCGACATTAACAACAACCCTGTTGGAGTTTTTTGTATAGGTAATGACATCACTGAATTCCTTGCAACCCGCCGTAATCTTGAACAAACCATGAAGTCTCTGAGTCATGCAAATTTGACTCTCGAAGAGATTGCCCACATTCAGTCGCACGTGATCAGAAAGCCAATTGCAAATATCCTTGGTTTAGCAGCAATTTTAGAAACGATGGAAGTAGAGGAAGGATTATAGGATCTTATTGAAATGATCGGTAGTAGCGCAAAAGCATTAGACGAGGTGATTAAAAGTGTTTCTAAAAAGATCTAAAAGCTGATTTTTTAGCGGTGGCATCGGATACTAAATGTTTTTTTTAGCTTTATGACTTCTAAATCAAAACCCAAATCAGATGAACAGCTTAAACCGAAAAACATTTTTATTAAGTGGCGTTGCACTTGCAGCCGGGACGGTCGCCTCCGCAATGCCAGTGGCACCGGCGCAAAAGAAATATCCTGTCGTTCACCATGCATTTTTCTGGTTGAAGAACCCTTCTTCAATGGAAGATCGTGCAAAGCTTGTTGCTGGAGTTAAGACGCTAGCCAAGATAAAAACGGTGAAAGAACTTCGTGTGGGTGTTGTTGCAAGCACGGAAAAGCGTGATGTTGTAGACAACAGCTGGGGTGTATCAGAGCTAATGTTTTTCGAAGATCTTGAAGGCCAGGCCAGTTATCAAACAGATCCAATTCACCTGGAGTTCATTAAAAACTGCAGCCATTTATGGGACAAGGTAATTGTATATGATGCAATTGAGGCGTAAGTCCTACCCTACTCATAAAAGAAACAGCGCTTACTTCTGCAGGCTAAACGTCGCAAGATAAAAGTGCTGTTTCTTTAAGCCCTGTGCAGGATCGGAGCCATAATTAAAAGACACTCCAAATGAAATTCGCAGCGGCCTGGTAAGCAGGTAATAATCTACTCCCGCTTTCAGCAACTGTGTAAATTCCTCTTCCATAGCGGTTGAATTTACCACAGCGTACCTTGCCGTATAATCCAAAGTTGCCTCCCATGTTTGGTCAGGTTCGATCATCTCAATAGGTGATTCTTTTAGACGGTTGCCTGCAAGCAAGTATTGAAACTTAAGCAGCGGCCTTAAGACCGTACCTTCGTCGCGCTGGTTTTGTGCCGACACATTATACTGAAATTCTACCCCAGGATTGATGGCCAACAGTTGGATCAGTTTACGGTTTCCGCGAATGGTGTAGGTATTCAAATTCAGTCCCTTATCACCGGATCGAAATGGAATCGCATCCATATTGAACAGCACGGCACTGGCTGTATCTCTTAAATTCCTTGAAAACTTCAATGTCGGCGTAAAGTACCATTGACTGAATTTTGTNNTTTAATATTCGTCCGCAGGGTACCTGATAGTCCCGTCTGCCAATTATGTTGCTCCTCATCAATCAGGGTGTTGCGGTGATACTCACCTACGAGTTTTCCATCCATTGTCAAGGCCTCACCTATCTTAAAATTGACAACTGGAATACCAAGACCACCATCGATCAGGTATGATGTTTCCTCATGCTTTGGTATAGTCAACTGAAAACGCACAGGTGCATTTCTGGTGCCCGCGGAGCCAAATGACTGGCGAAGTTCCAGCGCTTCGAAAAATCTTGACATTGAGGATGTTTTTTCCTGAGCGATTAGCGCGCTACTACACAATAAAACACCAGCAAGAACGGTAAACCTTAAACCTTTCATAATTTTCCCTTAACCATTTGTACACAATCCAGAACGGTATCTACCCCGGAGACATCGGTGATGCGCACAGCTGCGCCAGGGTTATGCGTTTTCACAAGCTCATCCAGCAAATCAGCCAAAAATTGGTACGCATAGTCTGTTGGAAGTAAATTGCCGATTGCCAATTGATCACCAAGATTCTTGGGCTCTTCCCAGGATTGGCCTGCAGCAACCAAAATCGCTCTTTTAACTTGAAGATCCAGGCTAAGCTGCATGTCTTTGTTATTGCTGTGCCGCCGGTATGCCATGGCACCAAGACTATTTACACGGGCCTGTAAGCTCAGCTGTGTTTGCTTTCCAAAAGCATGTCCAGTCCCAAGCATATGTGTAATGTTTTCCTTACGTTGGAGTTTTTGCTCATCAGCAATTAACGGGTCAAATGGATAGGCCTTTGCCGCCATGATTTTATCCTGCTCAGATAAATTCGTTGGCTCTTCAATATGACAGGGTGAATTTTCGCCACTTACAAACATCCAGTCTGGAAATGAATAATGCATGATAGATTGTTTATCATGGAGCGAATACGTAAGTCCACCAGCGGGCAGCTGTTTCAAATTGTAATCGACCTGCTCCTTCGACCAAAAGTTCGGTGGGCCTGAAAGATAGACATACAAACGTTCCCAGTCAAAATCGCAGTTTGCCAGTGGAGACTGATGTTCATGATGAAAACCCAAAGCATGCCCGAATTNNTGAAGCACGGTTGTGCGCCAATTTGCTGGTAGGCTAGTATCAAAACCTTCCAGGTTCAACGTGATTTCCCCAGGCGGACATATTTCCGGATCTTGACTGTCTGTGCCAACAAAAGACCAATAACCAGGATCCACAAAGCCTACTCTTATGGATGAAGTGTCGCCAGGCTGCCAGGTCCGGTAGGAATCATTTACCCGATCATAGCCGAAATCAAATTCAATATTGGCATACTTACTCCACTCAGCGGCCGTCTCTGCAATTTTGCGGTGCAACTCGGCATCTCCCTTTTTAAAGCTCACAATAAGCTTAGGATGGTCCCACAACAGAAAATCTTCCAGTACAAGCTGTAATGGCTGCCCTTTAATGGAATCTGGAAGTTCCTTTCTGCGACGCTCATCCCTGAGCATGATTCTACGAATGATTGCTTTCGGATATCCTCCTACGATTGGAATTTTAGCATTTTCCATAGCTGCAAAATTATAAACAGGTGAATTCTAGACTTTGATCTCGAGCGTCTGTAGGATTTCTGGATAGTCAATAAATGGATTTCTATTACCTTGCAGGAGGTAGATTTCCCTATTTCTATGCTTTTCATACAGACTAATTGGCTGTTCAGCAGCCCAGCTTTTAAGTACTTGAATGGCCGAATCATCGTATACCGCGATTGCCCCTGGGTATCGCACCATAAAATACAACACCGCACGCGCCACTACGCCCTTATTACGTTCCGGCTCGAAAAAGCCACTCACTGTATTTCCGCAGTCTGAACGTNNCATCCGCTGGATAGTTCGGGAGATCCGTATAGGGGAAGTTATTCCGAAAGCTGTTGCAGCGAGATTCACAGGCGAAAAGATGATGAAGGTCTCCACGCATAGGCTCCTGTTTGTTAAACCAAGATTGACAGACTACATGTTCGCAATTGTATGGCAATAGGGCTTCAAGTGATTCCAAAGCTTCATTAAAATCCTTTGCGCCAACCATCTTTTCAGCTTTCGAAATTTCAATGAATCTAAGTTGGCGATCAATATCGACCTTTTGGTCGGCTAGAATCAGCTCTTGTACGGTGAAGGGCTTTCCCTAGTAAATACTTCTGATTTTTCCATCAGGATGAAGATCGACCAGCGGATAAAGGTATTTTGAAGGATTATAATTATGGTGTCTGGTATGGGTAGCCGCTAGCAGGTCATGTAGCTCCTGAAAGGTTGCTTTCGTAACATCTTCAAAATTGGCGTAATACTTTTTACATTGCGCAACATCAATCTGTTCAGGATAGTAATTGCCGGTATCAATATCATTGATGTTTACGCCCATTGATTTCCTAATATCCTCTATATTACGGATCGGCTGAAAATAATTCCAGAGCAAGGGAAAACGGACGGCGGCAGCAGTTGTGATGTCATAGACAATGCTGCTAATACGAACACCTTCATTCTCCACCCAATCAACCTGAACTTCGCCCTGAGATTTGTCCCAGATCGTTCCGGCACGAT
>DDAD01000031.1 GCA_002333205.1 Pedobacter sp. UBA2067 | reverse complement strand
TAAACCGATCTAGTTTCAAAACGTCTTCTTCCACTACCAGGTCAGAGTCCAGGTATAGAACCTGATCTTCTGGAACGAAGTCGACCAGGATCAATCTGCCGTAACTTGTCCAGTCACCATGCAGGGATCTGAAGGATCCAAATGTTTTATAGGGATCAAAATCAATAAAGGAGAACTTTCCTTCAAATCCTTCTAGTTTCAAAAGTTTTTCGATCTTTCCCTTATCCTTTTGGCTGTGACCAGCACAGAGAAACCAGAGCACCAATTTGCTAGAATCGGAACAGTTCTGAATCAATGAGGTCAGGGCAACATAGAGTCCAGTGAGGCCTAACTTATTGTTGCAAAAAGCAATGTTCATATGTACTTTGGGTTATATTTTGAAAAAACAATCCTGGTTCAGGTCATACACTTGTATGCCTAGAAGCTAATGATCTACTGTGATTTTCTGGTATGTAGTGTTAGTTTTGGAGATGTGGCATCACTATCAGCACGTGCAAAAAGCATGTATGGTCCGTAACTTGGAGCGCCTTGTAGATACCACGTGAAAATATCATCCATACTTCTGCCGGATTCGGGCGCACTGCTATGATCTTGTTGCATGCCGATGTGGATAGGCCCCCGATATTCAAGTCCCGATGTGCTTAACTGGGATCTAAGATCCTCTGTCATTAGATTTCCGGGGAAGATGGCATAGTCCATTTTCGCCAAGAGCTTCATGAAATGGGTTTTTGGCTCAAAGTCATCTTTCCGGATCCAATTTCCTTGATCATCAAAGCTGAATTGAATGTAAGGTGTGTACATCTGCCATCCGAGCGCACGGCCCGTAAAGTAAAACTCGTAGGTAAATGCCAAAAACACTCGGTAATTACCCGTGCCGATTGCGGCTTGCGCNNAATCAAGTTTCTTTTGCGTTGATCTCCATCATTGTAGGCAAAAGCAGAGCGAACAAAAACCGAGACACCGAAGGACCAAATCACTAGAATAACCAGAAAAACCGTGCTCAGTCGTTGAACAATGGGGTTAAGTTGCGGAAGCGCGGTTCTTTGGAACAAGTTGGCGGCCAAGATCAAAAAGTACGGCAAAAGGTATAATAGACGGAACTCGTAGACGAGAGTTGTAAAGATTATTACTAATGTAAATGCTGCAGCTAGTACTATGCCCCGCTCTCGTTTAAAGAGTATAGCCCACAAAGCTAGTAAAGGAAAAAACGGACTAAGGGTTTTGATGAAAGCTTTAATGAGCTTGGCCCAGGGTTGAGGACTGACAACCCCTACAATCCGATCGAGCGGCGTTTTACTCGCATTAACGTTCAATGCGACCATGTTTCTCATATCATCAAAAATCGTATCCAATTGGTGCTGAATCGGGACAAGGAGCAATACTGAAGCAAATAATCCGGCCAGAACAAAATACGAGAACATTTTAGCCAATTTTTGCAGGGACTTTTTGTCAAAATTGCCGTTGTAGAATGAGCTAATGAATTCTGTGCAGATCAATGGAAAAAGGAATAAAGCAGACGGCCAGACAAATGCCGCTATCGCAGCGAACGCTCCTGCAAGCATCACGANNGAACTCGAGAGCCGCAGCAACCAACAAGACGCCAGGCAGAAAGCCATAACCCAGCTATCTGTTCTTGCCATCCGTTGTGAAAGTGTGAACAAGGGATCGAGCAGAAAAGCCAATGAAAGTAAGCCTGCAAACATTTGTGGGACCTTCCTCTGAATAAGCCAGCTAAATGCTACCGCTGATGCTACCAAGCCGCCAATTAACGCCGCAATGCGGGTGCCTACTCCTGATAAGCCACCGAGCTGGTAGCCAAGTTCTGCAATGAGGGGTCCTAAATACGACCAGAGTAGAAGTGGCTTATCACCTGCCACCCACCAGGTCACCGACCATCTACTAAGTGGGTCGAGTGCAAGTCTTCCATAGTCGGTAATTTGGGCTTCATCTTGCATTAGGCTAGGCAGAACATCTAGGGTACTTGCCTCGATCAG
Organism: Pedobacter sp. UBA2067; assembly: GCA_002333205.1. Lineage (GTDB taxonomy): Bacteria > Bacteroidota > Bacteroidia > Sphingobacteriales > Sphingobacteriaceae > Pedobacter. The sequence goes on along the minus strand of DDAD01000031.1, from coordinate 6,197 downwards.
GCATAGAATGATCGCTATGATGCACCAGATTAAAAAGAAGTGTCTGGTTCCGTTTACATTGTCATGTTCCTTGGAGCCTAAATGATAAAAGTTAGATGATTTGAGCGCTTTGCTGAACATTACTGAATGGGATCTTGTTGTTAGATCTTGCTTTTTGATTTAAGTTGCGAGGCCTAGTAACACGAGGAGTTGATTTCAACATGCATAGTGCGGCGACACCTGTGTTTGATGACTGAATGTAGAGAGTCCATTGCCACCTACAATCCTTGAAGCCTTACGTCAATCGACTATTCGTGGGATGATTTTGGAATTGTCGCTTTAGGTCATGGTTCGCTCGAGGCTTTTACTTTGGATCGAAAAAGCTTCTGGATTCCTGATGAGCGCTGAAAAGGTTTCGGCGATATAGGTTATATCTTCTAACGCCATCGGNNGTAGGATGGAATTGTCTTGCATGTCCTCTGATGTAGGTAAAAAGACGTCATCATGGGATACCTTGTAAGCAGATTCCCGGTGGGTAGTCATGACTCCCCTTCGGGTTGCAATTCCCCAGTCTAGTAATAGCTGCATGAGCTCATTCCTTGTTAATTGGTAGTCTGGGGTTAAATAAATGCTGTAAGACTGGTAGTTGCTGAACTGACCGTCTTGCTCGAAAGGCAACTTGATGTGGGGTAATCCGCGAAAGGCTTCATCGTAAAATTTGGCAACCTTGCGGCGTTCGCTGACGATCCAATCAAGTTTTTCCAGCTGCTTTATTCCTATTGCAGCCTGGATGTCCGTCATTCGATAATTATAGCCCACCTCGATATGATCTTCAAACACGACTTGTTTAGATTCATGCCTTACTCTGTCGTTTACGGACATTCCATGCTGGCGTAACATTTTCAGCCGCTCATAATAGTCTTGTCGATTGGTCGTGATCATCCCCCCGTCTCCAGTCGATATAACTTTCCGCGGATGGAATGAAAAACACACAAGTTCCGAATGGCTACCAACTTTTGCCCCATTGTAGGAAGACCCTGCGGCACATGCAGCATCCTCGATTATCGAAAGATTATATTTGCTTGCAAGTGCATGAAACGCATCCAGGTTGGCTGGAAATCCAATTTGGTGAACAACCAATATGGCTTTAGTTTTTGCAGTAATCCGCCGCTCCACATCCAGTGCATCAAGGTTGTAGGTGCCAGGTTCCACTTCCGCAAAGATGGGATTGGCACCGACATATCTAATGGAATTTGCAGTCGCGATATAGCTTAGCGAGGGGCAAATTACTTCGTCACCTGTAGTAATCCCGGCCACGATCATCGACAGGTGCAAAGCTGTCGTACAATTCGAAACAGCCACAGCATATTTTGCACCTGTATAGCTGGCGAACTTTTCTTCAAATTCCTGCACTCTAGGTCCCTGTGTTATCCAGCCGCTTAAAATAGTGTCATAGGCTGCTTGGGCGTCTTCCTCAGTGATGTATGGTTTCGCTATTGGTATCATGATGTTTGTCTTATCCAATTTGTTTCTTGCACTTCTTCCAGAAGATTCCGGTATGCTACCTTAGAAGCATAGTAATCAATTGTTTCTTGAATACCCTCTTCAAAGGAATAGCTGGGTAGGAAATTAGTGAGCACTTTAAATTCCTTCGGTTCTACCCACAGCCGGGGCACGTCTGCAGGACGGTCGGGCCTGAAATCGATCCCCAACTCAGCTTTCCCCATTCTTAAAAGAATATTTTCGAGTAATTCTTTCATTGAGATTTCTGATCCGGTTCCAACGTTAAATGTTTTGGCGATCAGCTTCTCCTGTTTGCCATCTTGANNCCAGTGCAGTGTCTTTTACAAAGAAGAAATCCCTCGTAATATCTCCTTTTCCAAATAGAACCGGTGGCTCTCCGTAGAGTATTTTAACAATACTCCTAGGAATAATTTCGCCGGCATCACCTTCATAATGTGCCCTTGGCCCATAATTATTGAAAATCCTTAGTACGGTAATTGGAAGCTTATAGCACTCGTAATACGCATTTGCATAATGCTCTCCAGCAAGTTTACTTGCTCCATATACTGTAAGCGGATTTGTAGCAGCGGACTCTGTTATGGGAAAGGATGTTGTCCGTCCGTATATTTCCGAAGTAGATATATAAAAGACATGTTTAACCCCCGCGATGCGAGCCGCTTCTAAAACGTTTAACGTGCCTTCGGCATTTACCCGATGATTTTCAAATGGACTGTGGATGGAATGACGTACGCCCAGGCAGGCTAGATGGAATACAAAATCTACATGCTCGATGGCTTCCTTACAGCTGGACTTACTTAATATATCCCCTTGTATAAAGTTGAATTCTGAATATGTTTTTGCATGATCGAGGTTTTCCAGGGATCCATTCGACAAGTTGTCCAACACCGTCACCCGGTAGCCGCTCTCCAGTAATCTGTCGGTTAGATGAGAGCCGATAAACCCAGCGCCGCCGGTTATTAAAATTCGATTCATATGGTTTCTTTGCTTAAGTAGGTTTATGCTTTTGTCGTCATTACACGTTTATGGCTGTCGAGGAATTAATTAGTTGCGCAGGGTTGCCCGCAACTGTGGTATTATCAGCTACATCTTTTATGACGTTACTTCCAAGCCCAACCAGGGATTTATCGCCTATATGTATCCCATTGATGATGTTTGTGCCGCTCCCGATATAACAGTTTTGTCCAATGCTTGTACCGCCTGCGATTACAACGTTGCTTCCGATTAGTGTGTAGTCTTTCACCTTTACGTCGTGATGGATAACGGAGTTCGGTAAGATGCATACGTGATTTTGAATAATCGCGTTGCTGGTAATAACAACCCCAGCCATGATCAGGCAATTGTAACCAATGGTTACGTTTTTTCCAATTGAAGCTCTTGGATGAATAGCCGTAATAAATCGGTTTGCATTCAAGTTAAGCGAATGGATATTCTTGGCACGCTCGTGAAATGAAGAGGGGCTTCCAGGCACCGCCAACACCAATAATTCCTCATATTCTTCGATAACAGTTCGTTGGAAGATTTCAAACTTCGAGGAACGCTTTTCCGGATCGTCATCAATGAAGCCTATAACATCGTACAATTCAGGACTAATACAATCAAGTGCTTCTACCCCGTTCCCATTAAACGGGAAAATAACCAGTTTCCGTTTTGACATGTAGTTATATGGATGAGTTTACGTCTATAAATGAACATTTACGCAGTATTGCTGCTATTTGCGCTAATAGTTTGTATGATGATTGCTATCGGCTTTCGAGTTGGTCAGCGATGCTGCAATCATGCATGAGACTGATTATTCACGCTCAACATCAGGATACCGGCTATTATAAAGAAGATACCTATATAGGAACCGATTGATAGGCGATCCTGAAATAAGAAGTAGCCCACCAATACCGTTAGTAGAAAATTTATGCCTGTAGCAATCGGAATAACAAAGGAAAATTGACTTCCGGATAATGCTTTGAACATTGCCAGGGCTGAGAATATTATAAATAATGCTGCAACAATAAAATACCCGTTAAAAAATAAGGTTAGCCAATCCTGCCAGGCAGCCAATTTAGTTTGCTTGAGTTGAAGCTTAACAATCGCAGCACCGCACACATTAAATGTGGCATACACTAGTATGTAGAGAATGGTTGCTTGCATCTTATAAAGTATGTAGTTCTTCGGCAGATCTGGACTTCGATAGAATGTTGATATCTGTTGCTTCTTCGATCACAAATACTGGGCGCTTTCGGCTTGCATCAANNTCCAAAACCTAGCATGAGCACAGACATGAGCGCCGGCCAGCCACTTGCCAGATCGTTAAACAAAAGTGTTCGGATAACGATATAGGCGGTCCATATTAGACCCAGAATGAAAAATATAATGCCGACCAACGATACCAGTCTAATAGGAGCAAAAGAAAACGCAACAAATGAGTCGATGAAGAGCTTAATTTTTTTTGAAACAGTCCATTTAGATTTTCCAACCGATCTCGCTTTTTTATAGTAGGTCACGGCCGACTGTTTGAATCCAAGGCTCAGTACCTGAATGAAAATAGATGAATTACTCTCAATATTGTTATTCAAACAATCCTGAACTTTCCTGCTGAACATGACAATATCAAATCCGTTTTTCGGAAAGTTCGATACTGCATATCTCTGCATCATATATGCATATCCTTTTGAAAAAAGCTTTTCAGTCCGGGATGTGTCCGTTGAGTTTCGGTGAGCCCAACATATATCAGACCGGGAATCTTTAATTTTATTTAACATGCTGTCCAACAACTCAAGTGGGTCCTGAAGGTCTGCGTACATAAAGGTGATGTACTCGCCAGTTGCACGTTCAATGCCAGCTCTTAACGCCGCATGCGAACCAAAATTTTTGGATAAACTAATGATCCTGGCGACGTACGAGAAATGTTCTGCACTTTTTAGCTTTTTGACGGTTTCATCGGTAGAGCCATCATTAACAAAGAGGACTTCTGCTGAGTAGTCATTCTTTTGAAGGAAAAAACGATTTAATTCTCCTACTAAAATATCGATGTTGTCCTCTTCGTTTAGAACAGGAATGATCACAGAAATTCTCATATTCTAGTGTTTATAATTGGCTTAAAGCCAATCTGGTATACTGCAGCTTAAAAGCTGTTAACTATATCGATTATATAGGTCACCTCTGCATCACTTAATTCGGCATACATGGGTAGTGAAAGACAGTGTTGAGCTAGATACTCTGCGTTAGGGCATGCGCCTGATTCATACTGCAAGTGTGAATAAGCTTTCTGCAGATGACAAGGTACGGGATAGTGTAGCCCAGCGTTTATATGGTGCTTTCTAAGAAACTCACTTAGCCCCTCTCGGTCATTTGTGCAAACGACAAATAAATGGTAAACGGAATCAGCCCAGTCCGGTTGCGCCTGCATGGTGATTTTCGGATTATAAATTTCAGACTGATACCTTGCGGCAATGGTTTTGCGCTGAAGATTCCAGGTGGGAAGATAATTCAATTTGACCTGCAACGATGCTGCCTCAAGTCCCCCCATCCGCATGTTGTAGCCAATTTCATCATGGAAATACCGAGTTAAGGACCCATGGTTCCTCAAACTTAATAGTTGTTTGTAAATCGTATCACTGTTTGTCGTAATCCCGCCCGCTTCCCCGCATGCACCAAGATTCTTTCCTGGATAGAAGCTAAAGCATGCCAGCTCACCAAAACTGCCTACAGGTCTGTCAAGGAATTTAGCACCTTGCGCCTGTGCAGCATCTTCAATAAAGTGTAGATCATGCTTTGCGCACAATGCCTGTATGCCCGTTACATCAAATGGCTGGCCATATAGGTGTACCCCAATGATGGCCTTTGTCTTAGCATTTATACGCTCCTCCACTGCATTTACATCTATCTGCCAGGTATCTGGTGTACAATCAACAAACACCGGTGTAGCTCCACTATAAGATACGCCCCAGGCGGTAGCGATAAACGTATTCGCCGGCACAATAACTTCATCACCGTTTCCTATTCCTAAGGCGATAATTGCAAGCTGCAGTGCCGAAGTGCCATTGTTAACGCCGATGGCATATTTAGTGCTACAAAACGCTGTAAACCTCAGCTCTAATTCGTCAACAAATGTACCCCCGGAGAAAGCCGCGTTATCGTAAACTTTTTCAAAAGCATGGAAAACTTCCTCCTTTATTTGTTGGTGTTGTTTCTTTAGATCAAGGCAGGATATGGTATCCCTGAATGCTATTGTTTCCATCTAAGCTGTGATTTGATTAAGTGATCTAATAAATTTGGCTGGATTTCCTGCGTACACCGTATTAGCAGGGATGTCTTTAGTTACAACTGACCCAGCGCCTATTAGTGCATTCTTTCCAATATTTACCCCACACAAGATTGTGACACTGGAACCAATTGAGACACCTTCAGCAATATTAGTTTCGATGCAATCCCAATTTTCCTCGCTTTGCAGAAGTCCATCTTCATTGGTTGCGCGTGGAAAAAGGTCGTTAATGAAGGTCACATTGTGCCCAATAAAAACATTATCTGAAATGTGGACGCCCTCACAGATAAAACTGTGACTGGATATTTTGCAATTTTTACCAATTGTGGCGCCTTTCTGTATTTCTACAAACGATCCGATTTTTGTTCCGTCACCAATGAAACAACCATAGATGTTTACGAAATTATAAATCTGAACCTGGTCGCCCAGCTCTACATTG
>DDAD01000170.1 GCA_002333205.1 Pedobacter sp. UBA2067 | reverse complement strand
AGCTAAATGAAACATACAATCACAGAATTAGAAGATATTGCTTCTCAAGTCAGAAGGGATATCGTACGAATGGTGCATGGCTGTCAATCAGGTCACCCAGGTGGGTCACTTGGCTGTGCGGATTTCATGACTGCCTTATATTTTGAAGTTATGAACCACAACACCGACTTCAATATGGATGGCATCGGGGAAGACTTGTTCTTCCTATCTAACGGACACATTTCGCCAGTTTGGTACAGTGTACTTGCGAGAGCAGGCTATTTTGATGTTGCAGAACTTGCTACATTCAGAAAGCTTAACGCACGTTTACAAGGTCACCCAACTACGCATGAGCACCTTCCAGGTATAAGAATCGCTTCAGGATCATTAGGTCAGGGCTTTTCTGTTGCAATTGGAGCCGCGATGGCGAAAAAATTGAACAAGGATAAATCGTTGGTGTTTACGCTGCATGGTGATGGAGAGTTACAGGAAGGACAGAACTGGGAAGCGATTATGTTTGCGCCTTTCAACAAAGTTGACAACCTGATTTCTACAATCGATTATAACGGTCAGCAGATTGATGGTCCAACCGAAAAGGTATTATCCTTGGACAACCTTCAGGCTAAATTTGAAGCTTTTGGCTGGCATGTCATTACCTCTGACGGTAATGACATGGATAATATCGTGAAAACACTGCACTACGCTAAATCACTTACTGGAAAAGGAAGACCAATTCTTAACCTGATGAGTACACAGATGGGTTATGGAGTTGATTATATGGTTGGCTCACATAAATGGCACGGAACGGCCCCAAACGATGCGCAGTTAGAAAGCGCATTAGGTCAAATCTCTAGTTCATTATCCGACTATTAATCAGAATCACGTGAAAAAGTATACATATACAGAAAAAAAAGACACCAGGTCTGGCTTTGGTGCCGGACTGCATGAGGCAGGAAAACGCAACGAGAATGTAGTTGCATTATGTGCCGATTTGAAAGGTTCATTGAAAATGGACGATTTTGCGAATGAATTCCCTGACCGTTACATCCAGGTTGGTATCGCAGAAGCAAACATGATTGGTATGGCTGCAGGTTTAACCATCGGCGGCAAAATTCCTTTTACCGGAACCTTCGCTAACTTCTCCACAGGTCGTGTTTACGACCAGATCAGACAGTCGGTTGCTTATTCAAACAAAAACGTTAAAATCTGTGCTTCTCACGCCGGCTTAACCCTTGGTGAAGATGGTGCTACACACCAGATTCTTGAAGACATCGGTTTGATGAAAATGCTGCCTGGCATGACCGTGATCAACCCTTGCGATTACAACCAGACTAAAGCGGCTACATTGGCGATCCTTGAACATGAAGGTCCTGTTTACCTGCGTTTTGGTCGTCCTAGTGTACCAATCTTCACACCTGCAGATCAGGATTTCCAGATTGGTAAAGCCTGGATGGTGAATGAAGGTAAAGATGTAACCATTATTGCGACCGGCCACATGGTTTGGAAAGCAATTGAAGCTGGTGAGGAGCTTGAAAAGCTTGGCATTGATGCTGAGATCATCAACATCCACACAATTAAACCTTTGGATGAGGAAGCAATTCTAAAATCCGTACAGAAAACCGGCTGTGTTGTTACTGCTGAAGAGCACAACAAGTTTGGTGGACTGGGTGAAAGCGTTGCACGCTTGCTAACCACGCAGTTCCCTGCACCTCAGGAATTCGTTGCGGTAAACGACAGCTTTGGTGAAAGTGGTACACCAGATGAATTGATGACGAAGTACGGTTTAGATACTGTAAACATCGTTGAGGCGGTTCAAACCGTGTTGAAACGTAAAAAGTAATCTATGAAGCAGGTTGAAGACGCAGAAATTCTACAGAAGTTTTCAGATGAAAAAACCCGTCAGGAGGCCTTCGGCCTGCTTCTAAATAAATACCAGCAGAAAATATACTGGCACATACGGCGTATGGTCATCAATCATGATGATACGGACGATCTTGTCCAGGATGTTTTCGTGAAAATCTGGAAGAACCTGGGCAACTTCAGGAACGACTCACAATTGTACACCTGGATCTATAGAATTGCCAGCAATGAATCCATAACCTTCCTGAACAAACAGAAACGGCAAAACAACACTCCGATAGATGAGGTATCGCCGGAAATTGTGGAGCGTTTGGTGGAACCATCTTACTTCAATGGTACAGAAATCCAGCTCAAGTTACAGCAAGCCATTTTGACTTTACCGGAGAAACAACGACTGATTTTCAATATGAAGTACTTCGACGAAATGAAGTATGAGGAGATATCAGAAGTTTTGGGCACTTCGGTAGGTGCGCTAAAAGCTTCATTTCACATTGCGGTGAAAAAAATTGAAGCTTTCATGCTAAATGAAGACATCCGGTTTTAAACCTTTTAGCAATAACATCATCTATATAAGCGTAATGGATAATAATTTAGAACATAATGATTGGAAAGATGATGCACCACATCTGGCCCGTTTGCCTAAGGTAAATCCCTTTGCTGTTCCCGAACAATACTTCGAAGGCTTAAGTGACAAGATCTGCGCAGCAGTCTTTGTTGAGGATCTGAAAGCAAAGGCCGGCTTTCCGGAGTCAGAAGTTCCCGAAGGTTATTTCGAGCAGCTTCCAGATGAAATTAGTGCCAGAATCACCCTTGATGCTTTACAATTACCTAAACAGCCAGGCTTCACAGTCCCTGAAGGGTACTTTGATCGCATTCAAACAAGCATTCTGGAACAGGTTGCGCAGCCAGATGCTCCTGAGGTGAAGGTTAGAAAGCTTTGGCCATCAAAACTTACCAGATACGCTGCAGCAGCCTGTCTTGCCCTGATCACCGGCTTTGCTGTTTACCTGAACCAGGACCGCATAACGCAGCCTACGGAAAAGGTGATCACCACCACTGCCGTTAACGACGACCCAATGCTGTGGGATATTGAGGAAGATCTGATCATGGAGCAGGTCGGAAGTGAAGGTTCAGGTTTCATCACCANNAACACCTCAGCTACATCCGCAGAACTGGAGGACTATATCATCGATCACTATTCGCAATTTGAAATTGCAGCTAACCTATAAACACTGACGATTTGGGCGATACAAGAAAAATAACGAACATGAAAAATCTATGGATTGCAGTTTTACTCATTTTCATACCAGCAATACTAAAGGCACAGGACCGCAGTGGCAGAAGTGAAGAGATAGAGTCTTATAAAATTGCTTATCTAACACAGAAACTTGACCTCTCACCGAATGAGGCTAAGGTATTCTGGCCCATCTACAATGAATGGCAAAAAGAACTTAGAACGCTGTGGTCTGAACGGAATAAAAACGTTATCAGCCACCGGAAGACGGATGAGATTGAAGCGCTTTCAGATAATGAGATCCATGCGTTGATCACCAATGAAATCAACTACAAACAGCGGAACCTCAATATTGAAAAGAAGTACTACAATAAGCTTAAATCAAGTTTGCCTCTAAAGGTTGTTGGCAAGTACTATCGTGCCCAGGAAACCTTCAAAAAAGAGCTCTTAAACCGTTTTGGAAGAGGCAGGAATTCTTCCGGCAACAACTAAAGCATCAGGTATATACACATAAAAAAAGCGTCCATTTTCATGAACGCTTTTTTTATGTGTATATA
>DDAD01000153.1 GCA_002333205.1 Pedobacter sp. UBA2067 | reverse complement strand
GTGTGTCTTTCGCAAGTTACTTCGTTATCATTACAAAAGCAGAAGACGCAGACTGGGCTGATATTGAACCAATTTTGAAGGAGTTTGTTAAAGGCGCAGTTGAATCTGAATACAAGATTAAGGAAGAAACCTCTAATGAGGCACCGAGTTTCGAGGGCAGTGATATTGAAAAGAAAATTCAACAAATTTTGCATGACTATGTCCGCCCGGCGGTTGAGCAGGATGGTGGCGCAATTAGCTACAAGTCTTTCGATGAAGGTGACGGCGTAGTAACCGTAGAACTTAGAGGTTCATGCAGCGGCTGTCCTTCCTCTACCATCACGTTAAAATCAGGTATTCAAAACCTGTTACAACGCATGGTTCCTGAAGTGAAAGAGGTTGTATCTGAAGCACTATAATTACAAAACAACATATAGCATAAAAAAAGACCCGTTTTGCGGGTCTTTTTTTATGCTATATCTCCAAATTTTATCAGTTAGCTATTTAAAATGCTGCCGGATATATCCAAGCAGCTCTACATCTACCCTACTGTTCGTCGCCAGCAACTCACGGGTTTCCACAAACTCCTCCCCGCCAGAAAAATTCATTACACGACCACCCGCCTGCTGCACGATGAACGCTCCCGCAGCAACATCCCAGACGTTCAGGTTGTATTCAAAAAATGCATCAAAGCGACCACATGCTACATAAGCCAGGTCCACGGCGGCAGAGCCAATCCTTCTCAGCCCATGACATTTACGCATCAGCTCCGTAAACAAAGCCATATACTGCGGCTGCTTTTCAAAGTCGTAATACGGAAATCCTGTTGCCAAAAGTGTATCAGCAATCAAATCCCGGTTCGATACATGGATAACCTTGTTGTTCAGATAGGCTGCTCCGCCTTTGTAAGCATAGAATAGCTCTGCACGATTGATCTCGTAAACCACACCAATAACGGGTTCACCATGCTCGTAAAGCGCCACACTCACGGAATAGGTTGGTACACCATGAATAAAGTTTGTTGTGCCATCCAGCGGATCTATGATCCAGTTGTAAACTGCTCCCTTTTTGTTGATGGTATTTTCTTCTGTAATAAATCCAGACTCCGGTAATAGCTCAGCGAGGTTATCAACAAGAATTCTTTCAGCCTGTTTATCTACATAGGATACCAGGTCGTTCAATCCTTTAAACTCGATTTTATTAATGTCGAAATTCATTGATTCTTTCCTGATGAAATTACCCGCTAAACGGACAATACCCAGAACCTTGGTACATAACAATTCATAATCCATGCTTACAGATTTAGTAGTTAGCGTGTTTTTCCTTGTTTTTTACGGCATATAATACCATAACCAAGCCAGAAATAAAGAGAATAGATGAAATTAGTTCCGCCTGCGTAAAAGCAAGGTCACCAACGTGATACTTAGTGTTTACACGGATCAACTCCACTAGAAAACGTTCTAAACCATTAAACATCAGGTAAATTCCGAATAACATTCCAGGATAATTGATCTTGTGACGGATCTGCCAAAGGATCAGGAACAAGATAAAGGCAGCAATTACCTCGTATATAGGTGNNACATCCAGCATATGCAGGGGCTTGATGCCATTCTTTTTCGCAATGATTAATACCGCGGCACCGCCACAAATCAATCCACCATAAAAGGTCAATCCACTAAAAGACAGCAGTCCGCCGATGGGATCCTGGATAAAAGTATCCCAATGTTCCAGGTTATCAAGAATCTTCGCACCTAAGAACCCCCATACTGCAGCCCAGACAATCAGGTTGCCCATCAGCTGATGAGGGTATTCTGTTACTTCTATAGTCTTTGGCTTATCAAGCTTATGCTTATTTTTTTCCTGAATGTCCCAGTAAATGAATAAACCTGCAAATGCCAATCCACCAAGAATATTTCCCTTTGTAGACAGCAAAACGGTCTGGGCATCATATACAAACAGGCTATAATTAATCAAAGCATAAACCAGTTTGTAACCCACCAGAAATCCGAAAATTCCGTTCATTACCAACTCCGAGGTGGTTGCCTTTTTACCGATGACGTAAGACTTCTTACGTGGATGTAAGATCCCAAGCGATTCCTTACGCTGCATTTCTTTAGTAAAGGCCCAGTACCCGGCAATAAATGCCAGCGCAACGAAAACGCCGAAAGTGTTAAAAGGTAGAGGGATCTGTACGCCGAAAAGGTATTCTAAAAAATGCGAAACGGTTGGGAACATATTTAAAAGTAGTTTATGCGAATATAGGATTAATGATGTAAAACCGCTTCTGCTTCGGCAACTTCAACTTCACCCGCTGCTGTCATGGACTGAAGCTGAACTGTCTTAAGCTCATTCACCATCACTGGATCATATTTTGCCCTTACCTTAACATAGTTTTTGGTAAAGCCATGCATAAAACCACCTTTCTGATCATCTTCAAAAAGTACCTCGCCTACCTTGCCTAGCTGAGATTGGTAAAAGGCACGTCTTTTCTTATCAGACAAGATATGCAACATTTTACTGCGATCAGCACGTGTGCTACCCGGAACTACACCCGGCAACTCAGCGGCAACGGTCTGCTCGCGTTCAGAGTAAGTAAACACGTGTAAGTAGGAAACATCCAGACCATTTAGGAATTGGTAAGTATCCAGAAAATCTTCCTGTGTTTCGCCTGGAAAGCCAACAATGACGTCTACACCAATGCAACAATCCGGCATTACGGCCTTAATCGCAGCAACACGCTCGGTGTATAACTCGCGACGGTAACGACGTTTCATAAGGCCCAAAATTTTGTTAGAGCCAGACTGTAATGGAATATGGAAATGTGGAACAAATCTTTTCGAAGTTGCAACAAACTGGATGATCTCGTTGCTCAGCAGGTTTGGCTCTATAGAAGAAATACGGATACGTTCAATGCCCTGTACTTCATCCAATGCTTTCACCAGGTCAAAAAACTTGTCTTCACGTTGACCATCGCGAATTCCAAAATCCCCCAGGTTAACGCCGGTCAGTACAATTTCTTTAACACCACTTGCTGCGATCTGTGTAGCACGGTTCACCACATTCTCTATGGTGTCACTGCGACTGCCGCCTCTGGCAAGCGGTATGGTACAATAGGTACAAGGATAGTCACAACCATCCTGCACCTTCAGGAAGGTACGGGTTCTGTCGCCAATGGAATATGCAGCGATAAAATTGTGATTTACTTTTTCAATATTTTGCTGATGAATAACCGCCTTAGGTTGCTTGGTCAGGTCAGAAATGAATTCCACGATACGGAATTTCTCCGCAGCGCCGAGCACCATATCCACACCTTCAATCTCTGCAATTTCCTGGGGCTTCAGTTGTGCGTAACAGCCAACGATAGTCACGTACGCATTCGGCGAATACTTCAGCGCTTCTTTAACCACCTTGCGGCATTTTTTATCTGCATGTTCCGTTACAGAACATGTATTAATAACATAAACATCTGCGCCCTCGGTAAATTCTACTACCGAGTAGCCAGCGTCTGTAAACAGTCGACCAATAGAAGAGGTCTCTGAAAAATTTAACTTACAACCTAATGTATAAAATGCAACTTTCTTCATTTCGAATGTGCAAAGATAGGCTTTTTTCTAGAAACTAATCATTCCAGCGGTAGCTATCCTGTTCCAAACCAGCGAGATCAATAACGCGACTTACAACGGTTTGTGCCACCTCTTCAATCGATTTAGGCATGCTGTAAAAGGAAGGATTTGCAGGACAGATGATGCCGCCTGCTTCAGTCACAGTTTTCATATTGTTAATGTGTATCAGGCTGAAAGGAGTATCCCGAACCACGGCGATCAGTTTCCGGCGTTCCTTCAGGATCACATCTGCAGCGCGCGTAATCAGGTCATTTGAAATGCCGGTTGCAATTCTCCCAAGTGTTCCCATAGAACATGGAATGATAATCATTGTGTCAAACTTTGCAGAGCCAGAAGCAAAGGGCGCATTAAAGTCCATTTTACTATAAAAGTCAAAATTGTAATCATCGTAGGCTTCATGGCCCAATTCAAAGCGCCAAACCTCCTTTGCATTATCTGACATGACTACGCCTACCCTTTCAATCTGTTCCGGCAATTGGGTTAATGCATCAAGCAGGAGTTTCGCATAAATCGCACCGCTGGCACCGGTAACGGCAACAATGATTTTCTTTTTTCTCATCAGTTAAAATAGATACATAAGCTATGCCACAAAAAAGGGCCGAATACAAGTATTCGACCCTACATCTACCTATGAAAAACATACCCCCTAAAGGGTAAGCCCAAATGTAATTTATTTTTTTAATAAAAAAAGTTACTTTCTTCAATATTTCACACTTTCTTTCATATAATGAGTAAAAATTCTAACGTATAGTAGAGTAACTCTCTTTAATCTACAAATCCCGAAAGCATAAATTCTCGTAAATTTGCGGCATGATCGATGCCACACCATCAAACTTCATCGCCGATAAAGTCTTAGAATTTATTGAGTATACCACACAGAACATCTTCCTAACCGGTAAGGCTGGAACTGGCAAAACAACACTTTTAAGAAGAATACAATCCAGCACAACCAAAAAGATGGTCATACTGGCACCTACCGGTGTAGCAGCAATGAACGCGAAGGGTACAACGATCAACTCCTTTTTTCAGTTGCCTCCCGGGTCCTTTTTCCCTGGAGATATCAGTTTGGCGAACCTGCAATCCGGTATTCTGTCGATACAGTCGATGGTTGCTGAGCTGAGCTATAGTAAAGAAAAGACGGATCTTTTCCGATTACTCGAGCTACTGGTTATTGATGAGGTTTCCATGGTACGTTGCGACCTGCTTGATGTGATAGACGCCATATTAAGAAAAGTGCGAGGCGTCAATGAAGCCTTCGGCGGTGTACAGCTATTGCTCATCGGCGATCTTTATCAACTTCCACCCGTTACCAAAAGGGAAGAATGGTCATTTCTGAACCGGGCCTATGCTTCCCCCTATTTCTTCGATGCCCAGGTAATCCGTCGTAACCCGGTGTTACAAGTAGAACTTACCCAAGTGTTCCGTCAAACAGAACCAGCTTTTATCAATATTCTGAACGACATCAGAAACAATACCATCACGGAAACAAGCTTGGACCTCTTGAATGAACGATATGATCCGGATTTTAAGGCGAGTGAACCACTGAATCCAATCATCATTACCTCGCACAATGCGGAAGCCAATGCGATCAACAAGCAAAAGCTGGAGGAACTTCCCGGACAGGAATACACTTTTGAGGGCGAGACGAACGGTGCATTCCGCGACTTAGGACTACAAGCAGAACAAACCTTGAAACTTAAAACAGGTGCTCAGGTCATGTTCATCAAAAACGATGTTGGTGAAAACCGCAGATACTATAATGGAAAGATTGGCAAAGTTAAATCAATCTCCATTGATGCCACTGAAATCTATATCGCATTTCCCGGTGAAGAAGACATGCTGCTAAAGAAGAGTTCATGGCAATCTTTCGAGTATAAAGCCGAAGGTAACGAAGAAATCATGCAGCAGCAGGTTGGTGAGTTTACGCAATATCCAATTAAACTGGCTTGGGCAGTAACCATCCACAAAAGTCAGGGATTAACGTTTGATCACGCCATCATAGATGCCGGCAAATCCTTCATCGCAGGACAGGTCTATGTAGCACTAAGCCGTGTCCGGACGTTGAACGGACTAATTCTCCGGTCAAAGATCAGCACAGAAAGTTTACGGTCGAACCCAGAAGTCATCAACTTCATGAAACCCGCAACAGCCGAAGTTTTGAATAGCACTTTCAGGAATGCAGAAGAAAAGTTTATCCTGCA
>DDAD01000071.1:53156-54747 GCA_002333205.1 Pedobacter sp. UBA2067 | reverse complement strand
TACTGAGAATTTTAAAAAGGTCGATCTGCTTTATTCTGCTGACGAATAACATATTGAATTTGTGCGCACTATCGGAATGCCCGACCTTAAGATTCTGTGGCCAAGGTCTTCTTTGCGGCTGCATAAAACATCTTGATATAAAGCTTGTTTTACCTGAAACGAACATAAATGAAAAAGATCTTTACACCTTTTGCCCTGCTCCCACTTAGCCTGGTGGGATTGTTAGGGAATAATATCGCTGTTGCACAGACCGAACAGGTTAAAACAACAAAACAAACCTTAAACCTTCCTGCACCTAATCCGGATGCATCCAAAAACCGGTTCAGCAAAGTTATTGGCTGGCCCGAAGGTAAAACCCCGGTGGCTCCGGCTGGATTTACAGTAACTAAATTCGCCGGCAACATAAAAAGTCCGCGTAACATCTATGTACTTCCAAATGGGGATGTGCTTGCGGTTTTGTCAAATTCCGAGCGCTCTACCAAGGAGCAAATCGCAAATGTGATATCCGGTAAGGCAAAGTCTGAACAGGGTGGCGAAAGTGCAAATGCAATTATCCTGTATCGCGACAGCAACAAGGACGGCAAACCAGATTTACAAAGCTTGTTTTTGTCGGGCTTAAATCAGCCTTATGGCGTGCTGGTTATCGGCGATACCTTGTATGTGGCCAATACAGATGGGGTTGTCACCTATCCATATAAAACCGGCGCTACCAAGATCACTGGAAAAGGTAAGAAAATTGCTGCCCTCCCTGCGGGTGGATACAACAATCACTGGACCCGTAACCTGATTGCAAATGAAGATAATTCCAAGATTTATATCAGTGTTGGATCCGGCAGTAATGTTGGGGAAAACGGTATGGAAAATGAAGTTAAAAGAGCCAACATCCTGGAGATTAATCCAGATGGTTCTGGAGAGATCATTTTTGCTGCAGGCTTGAGAAACCCGGTTGGTATGGCCTGGGCTCCAGGAACCAAAAAACTTTGGACCGCCGTTAATGAGCGCGACAAGCTGGGTGATGATCTGGTTCCGGATTATGTAACCAGCGTGAAAAAAGGCGGCTTCTATGGCTGGCCATACGCCTATTTCGGGCAACATGAAGATCCGAGAATGGCTGGTAAAAGACCAGATTTGGTGAAGGCCACCCTTGTTCCTGATATTGCAGTTGGGTCTCATACAGCTTCGCTTGGACTTGCTTTTTATAATGGCAAGAAGTTCCCAGCGAAATACCAGGGCGGTATGTTCATTGGTCAGCATGGCTCCTGGAACAGATCGGAATTGTCGGGATATAAAGTGGCATTTGTGCCGTTTAAAAACGGCGAACAAGCTGGCCCGATGGAAGATTTCTTAACCGGCTTTATCGCCGATCTGGAGAAAGCAGAAGTCTACGGCAGACCAGTAGGTGTTGCAGAAATGAAGGACGGCTCTTTATTGGTAGCGGATGATGTGAGTAACACAATATGGAGGGTGGCAGCGAAATAATGAAGCAACTTACTACCTCCATTCTACTACTTCTTTCTTTAGGTGCCGCGGCACAGGTTAATCCAGATAGCAGCAGAACGCTGAAAGAAGTTGTTATCCATCCTTATTTTTT
>DDAD01000071.1:0-53134 GCA_002333205.1 Pedobacter sp. UBA2067 | reverse complement strand
GACGACACCTGGCGTGCGGATGGAAGAACGATCGCCTGGTAGTTACCGCTTGTCAATCCGCGGTAGTTTATTGCGCTCTCCTTTTGGGATTCGTAATGTAAAGCTCTACTTTGACGAGTTCCCATTGACCGACGCCGGTGGTAACAGTTACCTGAATGCGCTGGACGTGAATGCGGTTGGCCAATTGCAGATCCTTAGAGGTCCGCAAAGCAGTGTTTATGGTGCCAACTCTGGTGGCGTGGTCTTGATCAATCCTGAAGCACCATCTGCTGGGCCCGCGGCCAACCTTCGTGTTGAAGGCGGATCATTCGGCATGTTCCATGAAAATGCTTCGGTAAGTAATAGCTGGAAGAACTATGACCTTGGCATTAGTCAGGGTTACCAGCGCAGTGATGGTTACCGGGATCACAGTGCTATGAAACGTAACTATTTGCAGCTTACGCAAAAGCTGCGTTATGCGGACAATGCAAACTTGAAGTCGCTGTTCTTCTATTCGGATCTGAGTTACCAGACACCGGGCGGCCTAAATGCGGCACAATTTGAAGCGAATCCTCGTGGCTCCAGACCTGCAGCAGGTGCAATCCGNNTCCGCGGCAGAACAGCAAGCCGGGATTTACAGCAAGATGCTCTTCGGTGGCATATCCAATGAGTGGCGGTTTGCTCCCGGATTCCGGCACGTAGCCGCTGTATATGGCGCCTATATCGACTTCAAAAATCCTTTCATCACCAATTATGAACAGCGATTTGAGTCGACGCTAGGCTTGCGCACTTTCGTAGAATACCAGCAGGAAGTTCAGGATTTGAAATATAGCTTCAACCTGGGTGTTGAAAGCACAGGCACCTCTTCAGACATCAACAACTACGACAACAACCTTGGTACACCGGCAGCGGTGCAGTCGAAAGATAAGCTGCACGCAGCATCAAACTTTGCGTTTCTGCATGCGAACTTCGATTTCAGGGATAAGTGGTTGCTGGAACTTTCAGCCAGTGCCAACCTGTACAAATATGATTACGAGAGCCTTGCGCCTGTCGCCATAGCCGAGCGCACGAACGAGCTGGATGTGCAGTTGATGCCGCGTGTAGCACTCTCCTATTTGATCAATAAGGATTTTGCCTGGAGGGCTTCGGTAAGTAAAGGCTATTCGCCACCTACGATTGCGGAAATCCGGGCTTCAGACCAGGTGATCAATGTGGACCTTCAGCCTGAATCGGGTTGGAACTACGAAACTGGCTTTACTTTTCACAGCAGGGACCAACGGGTAAGTGCAGACATCGCTGGATTTTACTACCGCTTAGACAATGCCATCGTGAGGCGCTTGAATGAGGATGATACCGAGTTCCTTGTCAATGCTGGCGGAACTAATCAGTATGGATTGGAAACTTCGGTAAGTGCATGGTTACTGCCTTACGCAGAAAGCCGCTTTGTACGGGGCTTGCAACTTCGGAGTGCTTATACATTGAGCAAGTTCAGGTTTAGAGATTACCTGGACCGCACAGCAGATTACTCGGGCAACAGGCTTACTGGTGTACCGAAGGGAAGTATCGTCAGCAGTGTGGACATGCAGTTTCCAAAAGGTTTTTATTTCTTCGCGCAGCATAATTTTACGTCACGTATTCCGCTGAATGATGCCAACTCGGTCTTTGCCGATAAGTATCATCTGGTACAAAGCAAGATTGGCTGGAGAACTTTGAAATTCAACAAGGCCCTACTGGAGATTTATGCAGGTGTAGATAATCTCTTCAATGAGAAATACAGCTTGGGTAATGACCTGAATGCTGCTGGAAACAGGTATTTCAATCCTGCGGCAACCAGAAACTTTTATGGGGGTGTAGCTTACCGGTTTAACCGGTAAGCTTTCCAAAGTTTGATGCTATTTATTGATGCCTTCTAAAGCAAACAGAAAAGCATAGTTGAGTGCAACATCCTTCAGGTAATCAAACCTTCCTGAAGCACCACCATGCCCAAATTCCATATTGGTCTTTAGCAGTAAGACATTCTGATCCGTTTTCGTGGCCCTCAATTTCGCCACCCATTTGGCCGGTTCGAAGTACTGCACCTGACTATCGTGCAGACCAGTGGTTACCAGCATATTCGGATAGGCTTTTGGTTCAATGTTTTCGTAGGGCGAGTAGCGCTTCATGTACTCGTAAGCATCCTTCTTTTTAGGATTGCCCCATTCATCAAACTCATTGGTGGTTAAAGGGATACTTTCATCAAGCATGGTATTCACCACATCGACGAAAGGTACCTGTGCAATAATACCCTTCCATAGATCAGGGGCCATATTCGCCACCGCGCCCATCAGGAGACCACCCGCGCTTCCTCCCTGCGCATACAGGTGGCCTTTGGAAGTGTATTTCTGATCAATCAGATACTCACCCGAGCTAATGAAGTCGGTGAAAGTGTTCTCCTTTTTCATGAGCTTACCGTCTTCATACCACTGCCGGCCAAGTTCCTGGCCACCGCGGATGTTTGCAATGGCATAGATGAAGCCTCGGTTGAGCAGGCTGAGCACATTTCTGGAGAACGCTGCATCCATGTTGGCGCCGTAGGAACCATAGCCATATAGCAGCAATGGTGCCGTGCCGTCACGTTTGGTGGTGTTCTTATAGACTAATGCGATTGGAACCTTTGTGCCATCTTTCGCTGTTGCAAAGATGCGCTCGGTCGTGTATTCTTTCGGTTCATAACCACCAACGATCTCCTGCCGTTTCATCAGTTTACGTGCCTCGGTCTCCATGTTATAGTCATACGTAGAAACTGGCGTGGTTAGAGAAGTATAGATAAAACGCAGTGTCTTGGAATTATATTCCGGATTTTCCGCACTCTCCAGCAGGTAGGCTGGCTCATTAAACTCTACGTCGTGTTCGTTGCCGTCACGCCGCTGGATGCGTAGCTGGACCAATCCATTCTTACGTTCGGAGAGCACGATAAAATCTTTAAACTCGTCAACGTATTGCAAGAGCACGTCTTTGCGGTGTGGTATGACTTCTTTCCAATGTTCGCGACCGGTGTTGTCCATTGGACATTCCATCATGCGGAAATTCTTAGCATCCAGGTTGGTCCGGATGAGGAACTTATCTTCTAAGGCAATCACATCATAAAGCACATCTTTAATACGGGGTTGGAATAGCTTAAAGCTTTGATCAGGTTTGTCGGCATCGATGTAGCGCATTTCTGAGGACATCGTTGCGCCCGAATAGATGAAGATCTTCTGGTTTGACTTTGATTTATAAACCCCGATATAGTTGCTTGGATCTTTCTCATGATAAACAACTTCATCCTGGCTTGTCTCCGTTCCAAGCTTATGCTTTTTCACCTTTTCGCTAAGTAAGGTTTTGATGTTTTTGGAGGTGTAGAAAAGGGTTCTATTATCGGCTGCCCAAGTTGGATCAGCCTCCGTATTTGGGATAGCATCCTTCATAATCTCGCCCGTTTGCAGGTCCTTGATATAGATGGTATACTGGCGGCGTGAGAGTTTATCAACGCCGTAGGCCAGGTAGCGGTTGTCGGGACTCACGCTAAATCCTGCTGCGGAATAAAATGCACTGCCGTTTGCCATATCATCAATGTCCAGCAGCACTTCTTCTTTGGTCTCCAGACTCCCCTTCTTACGGCAGTACTTGAAGTATTGCTTTCCGTCTTCTGTCCGGGTGTAATAGTAATAGCCATTCTTCAATGCCGGTACGCTCTCATCTTTTTCCTTTATACGACCTTTGAGTTCCTTAAACAGCGATTTCTGAAAATCCTTCGTACCACTCATCATGGTATCCAGATAGTTGTTTTCTGCCCTTAGGTATTCGACTACCTTATTGCTGTCTGGTCCTTTTTTGAAGTAGTCGATCATCCAGTAGTAGTTATCGATAACCGTGTCGCCGTGCAGCGATCTTGGCATCGGTTTCATATCTGCTACCGGTGGGGTCGCATCCGGCCATTTGTAATTATTCATGTCTTTTTCAGTGCTGTTACAGGCCGCCGTTGCAGTAAGCAACAAAAAGCCTAAGAGTTTATCTTTCATTGAAGAAGCATTAGGTTCAAACCTAAGTTACTGATTTACAACACAACAAGACTATTCAAAATGATACATCAAGGTGAGAAGTTTTAACACTGGCACCTGGCTCATTTTGAGATGACCTCTATGGCATTGACAATAATTTCGGTACTGAATCGCTGTTCTCCTTTTTTATCCGTGTAAGTTTGGTTATTTAATTTGCCTTCTATACAAATCGCTGTACCTTTTGTGATACTACCTTCAATAAGTTCAACTTTCCTGTTCCAGAACACCAGGTTGAACCATTGTGTTTTCTTTACAAAATCTCCGCTGGTGTTTTTGTAAGATTCGTTTACGGCAAGACTGATACGTGCCATTCTTTTGCTGCCGGGATAATCGACAATTACTGGATCTGTTCCGGTGAAACCTGCTAAGCGTACGCTGTTTTTTGAGTAGTCCATGATGCTGAGTTTTAAGTTAAAAGATTGCGATCATTGTCAATCGCCAGAACAAAGGTGAACAGCAGATGAAGGTATAGCCGTAAAACAAACGGATACTTACGTAAATAGCCGTTTAATAACGGCTATTTACAAATGAAAACAGATTTTAATAGAAACTGCTCAGGCAGCAGGTCTAGATCTTGGCTTTAACACCAAGGGTAAGCCAGGTACCAGGCATCGGCACGGCACCAGACTCGATGTACTGAACATCCAGTAAGTTTGCGCCATCCAGGTAGATCTGGTAGCGCTTCAAATTCGCCGCCAAACGTGCATCCAGCACTTGGTAGCTTTTGTAATTGATTCGTTCGTTGAACCTGGAGGTCAGGGTTAGGGAAAGCAGGTTAAATGCCTGTGCGTTCGCGGTCAGGCTCAGCTGATTTCTCAGGCTTTCCAGTGCATATCTTGAAAATACGGCATCCGCAATGGTGGTCTTGAAGCTGGGATCCAGGTTGGTGTAAGATGCGCCAATTCGCAGGCTGTTAAAACTGGCGTTTGCCCCAAAGTTCATCAGGTAGTCTCCACTGATCGTAAAACCTTTGGTGGTTACATCGCTGAAGTTACGGGGCTGCCATGGATCGGTTTGAACGGCTTTTACCCAGTCGATGAAGTTGCTGATCTTCCGATTGAAATAACTAGCATTGAAGGTGAACTTGGCGTCCTGGTATTTCATACCACCCTCCGCATATTTCGACTTCTCGGAAACGAGCGCTGCATTGCCGATGTTTGTTGGTCCTTTATAATAAAGGTCGGTGTATGTTGGTAGGCGCTGCCCTGTTCCAAGATTCATGAACACCTTCCAATTGCCGTAGAAGTTGTAACCAGCGTCTATGCCGGGGAATGCCTGCCAGCCATAGTCTGAATTGTAGTTCACATAAGTTCCCGCGTTGATCAGCAGGCCAGCTAGCGGCTCAAACTTGTACTCTGCAAACGCGCCGCTGTTGGTCCGGTCGCGCTTCCCCAGATTCGTACTGTTAATGTTTTCTGTCCGCAGCTCCAGTCCTAAACCGAATGTACCAATGCTGATCTCTATAGTATTGTTCAGTTCCAGGTCCAATACGCCGGTTTCATGGTGATTGTGGAACTTGTCTGGCGTCTGTTTGATGTACAGGTAATCATCGATGTTATAGCGGTAGCTTACCCTTGGCGCGAAAGTCCAGTTCGGATTGATGTTGCGGATGTAGGCCACCGAAGCCAATGCTGTTTTCACGGTTTCTTCTGCTTCTAGGTCTCCAGGTGCGGAATAAAAAGCGTTCGCCCCGAAGTTGTTGTGGATGTACCCGGCATTCACGTCCAGCTGGTCTGCTGCAGACAGGTTTACGCGCCCCTGGTAATATAACTTCTGGTTGTTGAAAGCAGTGTTGTAGCGGTAGCCATTGCTTGCTTCCTGACTTACCGAAAACAGGTGACTAGACTTGTCAAGCACAAGATCGCCGCTTAGTTTTACACCATAATTGGCGAAGGTCTCACCGTTTGAGGCATCTTTTTTAAAGCTGCTTCCCGTAAACACGTTCATTGCTGCACCGGTTTTTTCAGGAGTTCGGGTGATGATGTTGATGGCCCCTGTGATGGCGTTAAGACCATAGATCCGGGATNNATGCCGAGCCTCGTAGTACTTCAATATGCTCGATGTCGTCCATATTGATCGGCAGGTTCATCATGTTGTGACCGGTCTGTGGGTCAGAGACCTTGACGCCGTTTAGCAACACCAGGGTCTGATCGAAGGTTCCGCCATCCATGCTGATGTCGGCCTGCGTGCCGGCTGGTCCGCGTTGGCGTACATCTACACCGGAAACAAAGCTTAGCAGCTCGGCTACAGAACGTACCGGCAGACTTTTGATCTTTTCTTTGTCGATGATCCAGATGTTGCGGTTTTGGCTGGAGAATGGAAGTTTAAGCCGGTTTTCGTTTACAACGACTTCATTCAGATGATTCACGCTATCTTTTGAAGCGTGCTGCGCATTGGCCAACATAGCGGTACCAGTTAGTAAAAATGCGGCAAAGGAGAATTTCTTTAAGTACATCAATTTGCGATTGAGGCGGCAAATATAGTCGCTTTTACCAGATGTGCACCATGAAAAAGAAAAGGACCTACATCCTGAAATTCAGTGCTTTCTGGTTGTAGATCCTCCTTTTATAATGTTTCAGCTTCGCTTGCTATGCCGAATACACGTAAAATCTGGTGTCACGGATAGGCTGTCCCTTGATGTTCAGCGTTTCCGCTTTGTGATCCCTGATTGGCTTAATGACGAATGGATCGTTTCCATTTTTAATGGCTTCATAAGCCATATCCAGCTTACTGATATTGGTATCTGAAGCCACTTTCCATTTCTTATCCTGATACATGAAGTAAGCGAAAAAGCTTTTAGAGTTACCTTTTAGTTTGTTATCCAAGCGGATAGCAGCATGATTGGCTGTTTTAAATGGCTTTACCGAGTCCTCATAGAAGGTTATAAAATCCGGGTAAACAGGCTTTGTATTATTTGCAGACATATTCTTTTATTAAGACTACAAAAGTAGTCCTAATAAAAGATATATACACATTATTTATTGCTCCACTGGTCTGCAAGTAACTTGATGAAGTAACCACCAACTACACTTCTGGCCTGAAAGCCGACTTGTTTCCCATCGGTAGTTTCATGCCAGTCGCTCAATGGTACGCGGCTCGGGGTTTCTGTAGCGAATTTATAAACTGGCTTAACAAACTTCAGGAAGTCCTCGCGATTGTCGGTTAAGGTTGCTGTCCAAAGAATCCAATCGGATTTAGTATAAGTTTTACGGCTGTCTAAAGGCAGTCCGTAGGTGTTCTGTTTGGTCAGATAATAGGCGATCTCTTTGGTATATACGTGCTTTGGAAATAAATTCAACTTCAGCAGTTTGTCCCATACCATATTGTACTTCTGGCTCCAGGTATTTTTATTATCAAATACTAAAGCATAGTGATCTCCGCTGTTCGCAAGCTTTTCCCATTTATCAACCATTTCCAGTGCTGCAGCCCTGTATTTGGCAGAAACATCTTTCATGCCCAGTTTTTCAGCCATTTGCGCATAAGCACCCAATGCCACGATTGCTTTCACGGAGAGATTGGTATTGTGCGCAAGGTGCCCGGCGAAATCGTCTGTACACAGTTGCTCTGCAGGGTCGAAACCTTCATTCAGCAGATAGTTGCCCCATGTGGTTAGGGTTTCCCAGTGTTTTTTAGCATAGGCGATGTCACCGTCAGCTTTAACCACCGCGGCAGTTAGGATCAGCATGTTACCAGCTTCTTCAACCGGCATATCTTCCCCGTAGGTTTGGCCATTTGCCAGGGGATAAGTACCAAGGTCATGTGCGGGGAAAGGCTTTTTCCAGCGGCCGCTCTCACTGTAGTAAAAGATACCATTCATCATACCCTTCAACAGTTCCGGATTGTATACCAGGTACTGCGGTGCGGATGGATAAGTGATATCAACAGTGTTTATAGAACCATTGCTGAAGTTTTCTTTGGACATGAACATTAACTCGCCGTCTGGAGATTTCACGATCTTATGTGCAGCTACACTTTGACGATAAGCGAGCTTACACAGTTCGGCATATTCAGTGCCACCTGCCTTCAGGGTTTTCGCTTCTAGGTCCTTGTCAAAAGCAATGCTGCGCTTCATGATATCCGGGAATTGCGCGGCAGCTAATGCAAGCTGGTCAACAAAGGTTACTTTGTTATCGGTTTTCCAGAGCGGCTTTAGATCTTGTTTAAAGAACTGGATTGGGTTGGAATCATCATAACCTACCATTACATATTTGCTTTGTGGCGCGTTATTTACGCTCGCGAACTCAAATTCAGTGCTCAAATTCAAAGATGGGCCAGATTTGATGAGTAGCTGTGTAGCTTTGTAGTCCTGCGGAACAGCAACATACAGATAGCCCCAGTCGATTCGGATATCGTCGCCTTTCTTTTGGAGTACAGGCTGCTCTACCGTTCCGGCTTTCAGGATGGAAAGTCCTTTTTCCTTTTGCGTCCATGCCTTTACGGTTTGTCCCGGTGTGTTCACGGCAAGGTCAGAAGATGCGGTAAAGTTTATTCTTACCTGGTGCGGTTTGCCATCATTGGCTTTAACCGTATAGTTGATGTAACTGATCGGCCTTTCGGTAAGCGCGATATCATCCAGTAATAATGGAGAAAGGAAGGCTACGTTCAGATTCACATTGCCGCAACGGAAGTCGTAAATGGTGCGGGTCGCTTCTACCTTAACGCTGGTTTGCTCGGCAAGGGCAATGCTTTCATCCTGTACGGGCTCCGTAACCAGGTCAGCATCAATGTGGCGGCCGCCAGCAGTGTTCTTCACATGGATGGCGAGCTGATTCTTTCCTTTCTTGAGAACGCCTTCCGGGATTGGTACATATACATACTCATGTACCCAGCCTTCCTTGCGCATAATCTCTTTTCCATTCAGAAACACCACGATGTTGTCATCATGGTTGATCTTCAGGTACGTTTTCCGGGAGGGTAAGGCCAACACGTCGAACACCTTCCGCAGGAAGATTTCATCACTTCTCCACTCCGTTTTTGCGAAGCTTTGATCATCACCAAAAGGTCCTGCATCTTCTTTCCAGCTGGTATCATCGTATGCGGCATCCATCCAGTTTCCTGCAGGTGTTGTCAGCGTGTAGCGGAACTTCGGCACCTCGCCTTCCAAACTGGATACGAGTGGCAGATAAGGTTTCACCTCCTGCCCCAGAAAGCGGTACCGGGTGCCATCCACGGTGATGGTGCCCTGTAATGCCTGCGTTTTACCGGTCCAGTGCCTGGTGGGCGAACCGTTCAGTTTATTTGTGAACGACCATACACTGAAGTAGGTGTTGTTGGTGAGTAGCGGGTAAGCGGGAGCTTCATGCTGTGCGTACGTTTTAAAAAACAGGAAGCAGCAGAAGAGCAATAAGGCGGTTTTTTTCACGGTTATACTTGGTTTTTAGGGTTGTTAAACGTTTTACTACTAATGTAATAATATCGATCTCAATACCCTAGAAAAAATGTAACAGCATAGTTATGCTGTTACATTTGGTGTTTGAAAAGATGTTGCAGATCATACTGCAGCACTTATGATTCAATAGGAAGCTGTCTTGATTTGGGCTCAGTATGCTTTAGGGTTGTTTTGGTAAGATCTATGTTTTCTGCATCGCCAGCCAGTTTGTTGGCGGCCTCCATTACTTGTGATCTTACATCTTCTACGACATGGTCTTTGATTTCCACAGGCTTTTTAACCACGTCTTCACCAAGCAAGCCTTTTATTCTTTTAGCGATAAGTTCTCTGTATTCCGACCCACTTTTGGTCGCAAATAAAGCGGCAACAACCGCACCTGCAGCAAGTCCGGTGATTAAGCCTATCGTTTTTAAGTTGGTATTTTCTCTGATTAATTTCATGGTTGATCGTTTTATAAGAGCAACAACCTCCATGGAGAAAGTGTTTTAGAAATATTTGTTGAACACCGTAGCTGAACTTTCTAAAAGTAAATTATTTCAATGTTGCAGGATCCAGGGTATTCGGACGTTCTTGTCCATCATGGCAGGTAATACAACTTACCGGCAGGATGGCATTTGGATTTTTAACATCTTTAACATGGAAAAACTTCTTGTTGATCTTAGCAGTCATCAACATCATCATACGGGCAGTTTCTTTCTCCGGCTTTGCATCACTTGCAAAATCCAGTTTACCTTTCTCGGTCTCGCTTGGCGCATGGCAGTAATTACATTTTACACCCAGTGAGGTCTTGAAGCCGTCCATCACCGTTCCAAGGTCTTCCTTGCTGATGTCTTTCGGCAGCACCTTTAAATTCTTGTATATTCGCTCTTTCTGCATAGGCATAAATGCACTCATAAGTACTGCAATTGATAAGAGACGTCCGAGGGTTAAAATTGCTTTCAGTTTCATAAGCCTGAGTTGTTTTAGATTACCGATCTGTTCCGATTGAAGTTGCGCATCAAAACAGCGGAGTTGTTAAACCAAGTTGTAAGCTACCTTAAATGACAATTGGGTTAACATATTGTTTAAAGTAATGCTGCTTCTTTGTCTTGAAGATAATCTTTTTACTTCAATAAAGATTGTTTTAATTGATTAAGCGTTAAATTAGAACATAAGTAATCTTAGCACCTGTATAAAGCCAAACACCAACCAAGATGAGAAAGTATTTTCTTATTGCAGCCTGCGCAACATTGCTCGCAGCATGTAATAGCAATTCAGAAACCAGGCAGGCTGCTGATAGCACCATCACTGCCGAAACTGCAGTGGCTGCAGCCGCAGAATCCAGAACCTGTTATGTGCGTTACATAAACCAGGATAGTACCTATCTGGATCTGCACATCAAAGGGGATCAGGTAAGCGGTATGCTTAACATCATTCCGCGGGAAAAAGATAGAAACACTGGTACAGTAAGCGGCTTGGTGAAAGGCGACACGATCCTTTTGGATTATACCTTCCAATCAGAAGGAATGCAATCGCTGCGTCAGGTGGCCTACCTGCAAAAGGATGGCAAGCTGATAGAGGGTTTCGCCGAAGTGCAGGAACAGAACGGCAAAACCAGCTTTAAGTCTTTAAATGATCTGAAGTTTGATGGTAGCGTTGTACTGGAACAATCCGCATGTAAATAGTCGGTACTAGTACAGGTTTGTCGCAGCTGGTTAGAACTGCTCGAAGCGTTCCCAGAAGCCATCAACCGGAAGCTTTGCAAAGATGTTGACCGGTTCTTTCTTTACCGGATGCACAAACTGTAATCTCCTGGCGTGCAAGCAAATGCTCCCCTTACGACTTCCCCTTGGATACCCGTATTTATTATCTCCAACAATCGGACAGCCCATGGTGGCCAGCTGCACACGGATCTGGTGCGAACGGCCCGTCAGCGGATCAACTTCCAGCAGGTAATAACCACCTAGCTCCGCAATTAAGCGGTAGCTTAGTTCTGCACGCTGACTGCCGGCAACCTCATTTGGATGAGCAGTGACCACATTCTTCTGCGTGTTTTTCACGAGCCAGTTAATCAATGTACCAGAGGATTTTGATGGCTTGTTCCGTACAACGGCCCAGTAGGTCTTCTTCACCTCGCGGTTCTTGAAAATGGCATTCATCCTTTCCAGTGCTTTACTGGTCTTCGCAAACAGGATCACACCACTTACAGGCCTGTCCAAACGATGTACTACGCCTAAAAATGCGCTGTTTGGTTTGTTGTATTTATGTGCAAGGTAAACTTTAACTTTCTCGTCGAGCGGCTGGTCGCCGGTCTCGTCCACCTGCACAATATCACCCGCACGCTTGTTGATCGCGATCAGGTGGTTGTCTTCAAAGAGCACGTCTTTATCTGTTACCGGCATGCTTTGTTATTAGTATTGTTCTTTCTCGTTGGGGAAATCATTTGATTTTACATCCTTGATGTACTGCTGCGCAGCATTCAGGACTCCGTCATAAAGGTTCAGGTACTGACGTAAGAAACGTGGACGGAAGCCTTTGGTTAAGCCAATCATATCGTTTACTACGAGCACTTGCCCATCGCAATGCGGACCCGCGCCAATCCCGATCACCGGAATATGAACGCTTTCTGAGACTTCCTTCGCCAGCTTCGCAGGGATCTTTTCGAGTACCACACTAAAGCAACCTGCTTCCTGTAACAACAGCGTATCTGCTTTAAGTTTCTCCGCTTCCGCTTCATCCTTGGCCCTTACGGTGTAGGTGCCGAATTTATAGATGGATTGAGGTGTTAGTCCCAAATGGCCCANNCAGCGCCGCCTTCCAGTTTCACGCCATGCGCACCAGATTCTTTCATAATGCGAATTGCTGAATTTAAGGCTTCTTTGGAATTCCCCTGGTAGCTCCCGAAAGGTAAATCTACGACCACAAAAGCCCTGTTCGCACCCCTTACCACACTTTGTGCGTGGTAGATCATCTGGTCTAAAGTAATCGGCAATGTGGTCTCATGTCCGGCCATCACATTTGAAGCAGAATCACCAACCAATAAAACGTCTAATCCGGCATCATCCAGAATCGTTGCCATGGAATAATCATAGGCTGTTAACATGGAGATTTTCTCCCCACGTGCTTTCATTTCCTGGAGGATGTGTGTGGTTATCCGTTTTACTTCTTTATGCTGAGACATATGTGTTGTTTTTACAACAAAATTAGGTTTAATTAGCCACAAAACCTATCTTTGCAGTCGAAAATGAAGGGGTTAAATCACTGCATATTTCTAAATCAACTAAGCGCCAACCCTGTCGCGAATCCCACGTTTTTCTTTTTTTTCCACATAACTTCTGATCATAAATTATGACTAACTACACCAAGTTACCTGCAATTTTGCTTTTAGCCGATGGCACTGTATATCACGGAAAAGCAGCAGGAAAAATAGGAACCACAACAGGTGAAATCTGCTTCAACACCGGAATGACCGGTTACCAGGAGATTTTTACAGATCCTTCCTATTTCGGACAGATTATGGTGACCACCAATTCGCATATTGGTAATTATGGTATTCACAAAGAGGAAATTGAATCTGATTCCATTAAGATCGCCGGACTCGTTTGTAAGAACTTCAACATCGGTTACAGCCGTAAAGAAGCGTCCGAGTCTATTCAGGACTATTTCCAGAATGAAAACATTGTAGGTATTTCGGATATTGATACCCGGGCCCTGGTAAAACACATCAGAGACAGAGGTGTAATGAACGCTATTATTTCTTCTGAAATCCTGGACATTGATCAACTGAAAGAAAGACTAAACGCTGTACCAGCAATGGACGGCCTGGAACTATCTTCTCAGGTATCTACTGATAAACCTTACTTCTACGGTTCTCCGGATGCAAAGTATAAAGTTGCAGCGGTTGACTTCGGAATCAAGAAAAACACCCTTCGTAACTTCGACGACAGAGACCTTTATGTACAGGTATATCCTGCTAAAACTTCTTTCGCAGAAATGGAAGCCTGGGGTGCTGATGCATACTTCATCTCAAACGGCCCTGGTGATCCATCGGCTATGCCTTATGCCATAGAAATGGTGAAAGAGATATTAGCTGCTGATAAACCATTATTCGGTATCTGCTTAGGTCACCAGTTACTGGCACAGGCTAACGGCATCAATACCATGAAGATGTTTACCGGACACCGTGGATTGAACCACCCGGTTAAAAACATCATCACCGAAAGATGTGAGATCACTTCTCAGAACCACGGCTTTGGTGTAGTACCTGATGATGTAAGAAATTCAGATAAAGTTGAAATTACACACATCAACCTGAACGACCAATCGATAGAAGGTATCCGTGTAAAGGGTAAAAAAGCATTCTCTGTACAATACCACCCGGAGTCTTCACCTGGTCCACACGATTCACGTTACTTATTCGATGACTTCGTTGGCTTAATTACAGGCGAGGTAAGCTGGTAGTCATGGACAGCGCTAAGGCGATAATCAGCGTCAAAGACCTGGTTAAAAAGTACGGCGATTTTACAGCCCTGAAGGGCATTACATTTGACGTTCAGGAGAACGAGATATTTGGATTACTCGGCCCCAATGGGGCCGGGAAAACCACTACGCTCGAGATCATAGAAACTTTGCGGGATAAAACCTCCGGTGAAGTGCTCGTAAATGGCTATTCTGTAGACAAACATGCGGGTCAAATCAAGCAGATCATCGGTGTGCAGCTACAAGCGGCAGGCTACTACCCAAATTTAAACCTGGTAGAACTTGTTGAGCTCTTTGCCGGTTTATATGGCGTAGACACCAAACCAATGGACATGCTCGCAAAGGTAAACCTGCAAGACAAGGCGAAAGCCAAGTACAAGGAGCTTTCCGGCGGACAAAAGCAACGGTTCTCCATCGCCACCACCCTGATTAATTCACCAAAAATTGTGTTCCTTGATGAACCCACGACCGGACTGGACCCGCAGGCCCGCCGGAATCTATGGGACCTGATCATCGACATCAGAAATCAAGGTACCACGGTGGTACTTACCACCCACTATATGGACGAAGCAGAGCAACTCTGCGATCGCGTAGCCTTTGTGGAACGCGGCGAAATCATTGCCCTGGATACACCCGATCAGTTGATCGACAACTTGGTGAACAGCGGCTTTGAACGCAAAAAAGAAGTTAAAAAGGCCAACCTGGAAGATGTATTCATCAATCTTACCGGCAAGGCATGGCGCGAAGGATAATAATGCAGCAATCATATAATCATACTAAAGCGACTCTGGCGCTGGCGAAAGCTAGTTTCCGTTCCATTACCCGCAGTCCTTCTGCAGTCGTTTTTACCCTGGCTTTTCCCCTGATCTTTATTCTGATCTTCGGCTTCCTAAGCGGCAGCGGTCCTAAGGTGAGTCTTGGTATTGCACCAGGTTCCGATCTGCAGAACCCAGTTATCGGGGCACTGGAACAAATCCAGGTGGTGAAACTTGTACGGGATAAAAATACCGAAGAGCTGAACAACAGTCTTGAAAAAGGAAACATAGACGGGGTGATCAACATCCGGAAAAATCCTGCAGATACACCAGCATATACCGCCAACGTCCAGTATACCTCTGCTTCCAGGGACAAAGGAAGTATTCTGAAATCATTACTAACNNGCCAACGCCTTATACGAGCTCAACTCGAAAAACCTTAAACCAAGTGTGGCGGTATTAAAGGAAAGTACTGTACATGGACGGACCTATAGGATGATCGACTTCATCCTGCCCGGACAGCTTGGCTTCTCCCTGCTTAGCACCGGTGTGTTCGGAACAGCCTTCGTGTTCTTCAGCTTAAGGCAAACACTGGTTATCAAAAGATTTTTTGCAACGCCAGTGCGCCGTTCCAGCATTGTGTTCGGTGAAGGTATTGCCAGGATCGGATTTGCGCTCCTAGGTGCCGTGTTCATCATCCTTGTGGGGCACTTTTTCTTTCATTTCACACTCATCAATGGCGTAGTTACCGTGCTTAACATGCTGCTACTCTCCATTCTGGGGCTTATCGTGTTCATGGGCTTTGGCTTCGTAGTGTCCGGTATTGCCAAAAGTGAAAGCACCATACCACCAATCTCCAACATTGTTACCTTGCCGCAGTNNCCATTGAAAACTTCCCGGAATGGCTGCAGCCCATCAGCAGAGCCCTACCCCTCACCTATCTGAATGATGCCATGCGTAAAATCGCCTTTGAAGGCTATAACCTATGGGATGTAAAGTTCGAGATGATGATCCTGGTAATCTGGGGAATTCTGATCTACTCCGTTGCCGTTAAAGTCTTTAGGTGGGAATAAAATAACGCCCTGCAAACCTATTATTTTATTATTTGTTTAACTTTGAATACTGCTTAGTAATTGTAAACTTTACACTAAGCGAAAATCAAAACATAAAACAATATAAAAATGAGTTTAATAATCGATGTTCATGCAAGGCAAATCCTTGATTCAAGGGGAAATCCTACGGTAGAAGTTGAAGTAATTACAGAAAATGGTAACATGGGCCGTGCTGCTGTGCCATCTGGCGCAAGTACTGGTAAACATGAAGCTGTTGAACTAAGGGATGGTGATAACAATGCCTACATGGGCAAAGGTGTATTAAAAGCAGTTGAAAATGTAAATACTAAAATTGCTGAAGCCCTTCGCGGTGTTGATGTTTTCGAACAAAACATGATCGATAAAGCAATGATCGAGCTTGATGGTTCTGAGAACAAAGGTAATTTAGGTGCTAATGCAATCCTTGGTGTGTCTTTAGCTGTTGCTAAAGCTGCAGCGCAAGAAAGCAGACAACCATTATACCGCTACATCGGTGGTGTTAACGCAAATACCCTTCCTGTTCCGATGATGAACATCCTGAACGGTGGTGCACACGCAGATAACAAGATCGACTTCCAGGAGTTCATGATCATGCCGCTAGGTGCCAGCAGCTTCTCTGAAGCATTGCAAATGGGTACTCAGGTGTTCCATAACCTTAAAACTGTACTTAAGAAAAAAGGCTATTCAACCAACGTTGGTGATGAAGGTGGTTTTGCACCAAACATTGGCTCTAACGTTGAAGCTATTGAAACTGTACTTACAGCAATCGAAGCTTCTGGTTACACGCCAGGAAAAGATATCTGGATCGCAATGGATGCAGCAGCTTCTGAGATGTACGATTCAAGCAGCAAAACTTACAACTTCCACAAATCATCAGGTGAGAAATTAACTTCTGAAGAGATGGTTAATTACTGGGTTGACTGGGCAAGCAAATATCCAATCATCTCTATTGAAGATGGTTTAGATGAAGACGACTGGGCAGCATGGGAGTCATTAACCCGCGCTATCGGCGATAAAGTACAGCTTGTAGGTGATGACTTGTTCGTAACCAACGTTAAGCGTCTTCAACAAGGTATCGAGAAGAACATTGCAAACTCTATCCTAGTAAAAGTTAACCAGATCGGTTCATTAACGGAAACCATCAATGCCGTGAGCTTAGCACAAAACAGTGGTTATACTTCTGTAATGAGCCATAGAAGTGGTGAAACTGAAGATGTACCCATCGCTGACTTAGCAGTAGCATTAAACTGCGGACAGATCAAAACTGGTTCAGCTTCACGTTCTGATAGGATCGCTAAATACAACCAATTGCTTCGTATTGAAGAAGAACTTGGTTCTGCAGCACGTTTCTTAGGAAGAGATTTCAAATTCTTAAAGAAATAATATAAAGCAATTCCAGCAGGTTAGTAGCTTGCGGAGACGCTTAATTATACGATCAGTTCATCTGATTAAATATTTAAAGAAGGGCCCTTACATTCCATGTAAAGGCCCTTTTTAGTTACTGATGCGGCCCGCAGATTCTTCTTTATAAATAAATCCACTTCGCTTGCCTTTTCTTTTATATTTGTATCAATGAAAAGGATCATAGAACTCTTCCGGAACAAGTATTTCCTCTGCGCATTTGCTTTTGCAGTATGGATGTTGTTTTTCGACAGGAATGATATGTTATCACAATACGAGTACAGCTCGGAAGTAAGTAAGCTGAAAGAAGAAAAAGCTTTCTATGAAAAGGAAACAAACCAGGTCAAAAAAGACCTGCGTGAGTTGACTACGAACCTTAAAATGGCGGAGAAATTTGCACGTGAAAAGTATTTCATGAAGAAAGACAATGAAGATGTCTTTGTAGTTGTTAAGGAAGTTGCGAAAGATTAAACGCTCCTTCCCAATTACCTAATAGCCGAACTTAGGCAGTGCAAGCTTATAGCGCACCACAATAATCCTCAACACGAAGATAAATCCGATCACCGCAACCTTCGCGAAGTCAGGTTTCATGTTCAGTTCCAACAGTCCAAAGTACAACATACCGCCCAGAATACATGCCGTAGCATAAATCTCCTGCCGGAAGATCAATGGGATCGCGTTTAAGAGCGTATCTCTGATGATNNTCCCAGAGCCACACACATGCCCGGATCAAGTCCAAAATTAATGCCTTTCTGCAGCCCTAACATCGTGAACAGCCCCAGTCCGAGTGAGTCAAATATGAACAGGGTAACTTTAAAACGTTTGATGTTCTTCTTGAAAAAAATGGTGAGCAGGGATGTCACCAGAATCAACAGGCAGTAATTTACATCCCGCATCCAGGCCACAGGTGTGTCGCCCAGCAGTAAATCCCTTACCGTACCACCGCCAATAGAGGTTACAAAGGCAATGATCAGCACACCAAACGGATCCAGCCGTTTCTGCATGGCCGCAAAAGAACCCGAGATGGCGAACGCGATGGTACCCAGGATTTCTATTGCTTCGGCGGTCGTTATGGTCATTTCAGATGTTCAGGCTTGGTGCAACAATATATCCAGAATTTTCTGGTAAAAAAAGAACCCCGCAGCATTTGCGGGGTTCAGCGTATATTTCTTCAGCTGAATAATCCAGCTGCAATTAAAATGTTTCTTTACAGCATACCGCCATCTACGGCGATCACTTGTCCGGTTACATAAGAACTCATGTCTGATGCCAGGAAAACACATACGTTTGCAACGTCTTCTACTTCACCGGCACGTTTCAACGGGATACCTTCTTCCCAGCCTTTAACAACTTTAGGATCCAATACGTCGGTCATCTCCGTACGGATGAAACCTGGAGCAACCACGTTGCTACGGATGTTCCTTGAGCCAAGCTCTTTAGCGACCGACTTCGAAAATCCAATAATACCAGCTTTAGAAGCTGCGTAGTTCGCCTGACCGGCATTACCCTGCACACCAACCACAGAACTCATGTTGATGAATACACCTTTACGTGCCTTCATCATGATCTTAGAAGCCGCTTTGGTTACGTTAAACACAGATTTCAAGTTCACATTGATGACATCATCAAAGTTCTCTTCGCTCATGCGCATCAGCAAACCATCTTTAGTAATCCCTGCATTGTTAACCACGATATCTAAAGCACCAAAATCAGCAATAATATCGTTGATCAATTTTTCTGCTTCATCAAACTTGGAAGCATCAGAACGGTAACCTTTAACCTGGGTACCGAAGCTTTGCAATTCCTGCTCTAAGGCTTCACCTTTTTCCACTGATGATAAATAGGTGAAAGCTACTTTTGCACCCTGTTCTGCAAATTTCTCTGCGATCTTACGTCCGATTCCTTTAGAAGCACCAGTAATCAGTGCGGTTTTTCCTTCTAATAATTTCATTTATGCTTGGTTATTTTTATCTAAAATTAAACTACTGGCGCTTGCTTAAATAAAGCAGGTTCCTGCTGACTTAGGCAGTGGAAGCTGCCCAATCCCCAGATGATGTCTGTAGAATCTATACCTACAACTTTACGATCCGGGAATACACTTTGGATGATATCCAATGCGCGCTGGTCATTTGCATCCCTGAAGGTAGGCACCACAACGGCTTTGTTTGCAATATAAAAGTTTGCATACGAA
Organism: Pedobacter sp. UBA2067; assembly: GCA_002333205.1. Taxonomy (GTDB): domain Bacteria; phylum Bacteroidota; class Bacteroidia; order Sphingobacteriales; family Sphingobacteriaceae; genus Pedobacter. The sequence goes on along the minus strand of DDAD01000071.1, from coordinate 33,791 downwards.
GCTGGTAAACGGGTATCCTCATGAATCACCGGTGATGGCATTGGCAGCGTAACCACCTTTAAGGGTTTTCCGTTAAGCAACTTCATCTGCTTCAGCGCCTCCAAATTTTCCTGCAGCAGGTGGTAGTTTTCGTCTGCTTCGTTTTCTTCAACCACCGTAAGCACGGTGTCTTCATTTACAAAACGGGTGATGTCGTCAATGTGACCATCTGTATCATCACCAACAATACCATCGCCTAACCAAAGGATTTGTTCCGCACCGTAATATTCCATCATGTATTGCTCAATCTGGAATTTGTTCAGGTGTGGATTACGGTTTTCATTAAGCAAACAAGCGGTCGTTGTCAATATGGTACCTGCACCATTAAACTCTACAGAACCACCTTCCATCACGATCTCAGGTGTGTACAATGGCAACTTGTAATGCTGCGCAATTGTTGTTGGAATCACGTCATCCAGATCAAAAGGTGGATATTTACCACCCCAGGCATTGTAGCCCCAGTCGATNNAGGTCGCGGCACCAGGCATCATTTGTCGGATGCATGAAGAACTCAATGTTATTCAGGTCTGCACCAACTTTCTTAAGCTCAGCGATTGCAAAAGCCTTGGTTTCCTCATCGTTGATGTTGATTCGCACTTTCTCCCCTTCCGCTACCACCTTGATGAATTCGCAGTAAGGTTCATAAATCGTCTCAATCTTACCAGGCCAGGAAGCCTCTTTATGCGGCCAGCTTAACCAGGTTGCTTCATGCAAATCCCATTCGGCCGGAAAGGCGTAACCCGCCTTCTTCGGCGTATCGTTAAATAGACTCGTCATCTATATACCTCTTAGTAATCTGTGCATAACTGTCAATTCTGCGGTCGCGAAGGAACGGCCAGTGTGTCCTGTAGCTATCAGATCTCGATAGATCAAGCTCAACCACTTTCAATTCTTCTTCATCATGCGATGCTTTGTATAATAACGTTCCAAAAGGATTGGATACGAAAGATCCACCCCAGAACTTAACGCCGGCTTCTTCGCCTACACGGTTCACGCTCACCACGGGAACACCGTTTGCAATTGCATGTGAACGCTGGATCGTTTGCCAGGCATTGTACTGCTCGGTGTTTGTACCTTCATCCTGTGTTGTTGCCCAGCCAATTGCAGTTGGGTAAAACAGGAAGTCGGCACCCATAAGCGCAGTAAGTCGTGCTGCTTCAGGATACCACTGATCCCAGCAGATTAACACGCCAATCTTCGCATATTTTGTTTTGAATACTTTATANNTCTCCAGGGGTGAAGTAAAACTTCTCATAAAAACCTGGATCATCCGGGATGTGCATCTTGCGATACTTACCCAGGTAAGCACCATCCGCATCCAGCACCGCGGTGGTATTATGGTAAAGACCTTCAGCTCTTTTCTCAAATAAAGAAGCTATAATCACCACATTCAATTCTGCGGCAACTACAGATAAAGCATCTGTCGACGGACCAGGGATGGCCTCTGCCAGCTGAAAATTATCATAATTTTCTTCATCGCAAAAATACAGCGAGGTAAATAACTCCTGCAAACATACCACCTGGGCACCCTGCGCAGCAACCTCACGAATCTTTACGATCGCTTTATCTAAATTTTCCTGTTTATTACTGGTACAGCTCATCTGCACCAATCCAACTTGTACTTTAGCCATTCAATAAAATTTTGAAATGCAAAGTTATAGAAAATATTTTTGGGACTGCTCTATAGTTAATTCAAGGCGATAATTATACCGCATTATTACATAAAGGTTTTCTAGGTTCTAAGGCGCTTCAAACCGCAGTGGAACCATGATTTGGTTTCTTGTATCAGCTGAAGTATCAGTTTTTGGCATTTATTAGGTTAACAATAACCTTAACCATCATGTCTTTTTCATCTGATTTACTTTCGGCAATCATTAACGTTAATGCAACAAGAGCATTATCGGCAATCCGTTTGGATCCATCCTTTCGGTACAGAATATTATTTTTATCTAAAAACCAGACGAATAGATAGGCTGCAATTCTCTTGTTGCCGTCCGAAAAAGAATGATTTTTGGTGACAAAATATAGAAGATTAGCTGCCTTTTCTTCAACACTTGGATATAAATCAACACCGCCGAATGTTTGGTAAATTGTAGAAATCGAACTTTTAAATGATTGATCCTTCTCATTTCCAAACAAAGAGCTTCCACCAAATCTATCTTTGAGATCAATTATCGCCTTTCTTGCAGCTACATAGTCTATGATGAATATTGAGGTTGAGGTCGTACCTTCTATTCTTAATTGCTGATGGTCATATTTATCAAGAATATCCAAAGCATATGAGTAGTCGGTTACAACCCTTAATAAACCTGTTGCCTCATCAGAACTAAGTTTTTTACTTTCAAGTACATTATTGAGGAGGGCCACAGTGTTTCTGAGGCTCTCCAATTGTTTTGCCTGCTCTTGTAATCTCTTCTGATTAATTGCATAACCCTCAATTAAATAGTCCTTTAGTATTTTGTTTGCCCAAATACGAAAATAAGTACCTTGCTTAGAATTTACCCTATAGCCGACAGAAAGAATCATGTCAAGATTATACAACTTTAAAGTTCGTCTTACCCGCCTTTTTCCCTCTTGTTGAACTACCGAGAAAAACTCGGTGGTTGAAGCCTCCTCCAATTCCCCCTCTGTTAGAATATTTTTTATGTGTAATCCAACGGTATCAGAATCCTTATCAAACAGTTCCGACATTGATTTCTGACTCAACCAAAGCGTCTCGCCTTGAATCTTTACATCAACTTTAGTGTCCCCGTTCGGAGTCTGATAAATGATAATTTGATCTTGTTCCATGCGATGCTTCAGAATAAAGATATGAATAATAGAGATTCATAAGCCGGCGCTTATTTAAACACCAGCCAGTTGATAGAGCACTGTTATTCTTCTTTGGCATGATGCAAAAAAAAGGGAGCAGATGAACATCTACTCCCCGGTGAATTAACCACTAAATTATCTTAGCCAGAACAACTGATACAGCCCTCTTCCATTGTACAAACTGGTCCTTCAATAATCTCTTCTGCACTTTGAGAAATTACAGCTGGAATAACCGGCTCCAGGTTTTTACCCGATTGGTTCTCAATGGTGAACTTCACCGCCTGAGACGCCGCCTGCGTACGCAGGTAATACATACCGGTTTTCAAACCTTTTTTCCATGCATAGAAGTGCATTGAAGTTAATTTTGAAGTATTTGGCGCATTGATGAACAAGTTCAGCGATTGCGACTGACAAATGTAAGCACCGCGATCAGCAGCCATATCAATGATGCTACGCATCTTGATCTCCCAAACAGTCTTGTAAAGATCTTTGATGTATTGCGGGATTTCCGCGATATCCTGAATAGAACCATTCGCAAGAATAATCCTGTCTTTCATTGCAGTGTTCCAAAGTCCTAAGGCAACCAAATCTTTAAGCAGGTGTTTGTTCACCACAATGAACTCGCCGCTTAATACCCTTCTGGTATAAATGTTAGAAGTATATGGCTCGAAACATTCGTTGTTACCAAGAATTTGTGACGTTGATGCAGTTGGCATTGGCGCAACCAATAAGCTGTTGCGTGCACCATGTTTAATCACTTTCTCACGTAAGCTTTCCCAATCCCATCGACCGCTTTCTGGTGTTACATTCCAAAGGTCAAACTGGAACTTACCCTGAGATAATGGAGAACCTTCAAAAGTTTCATAAGCACCTTCTTTCGTAGCCAGGTCGTTAGATGCCGTCATGGCAGCGAAGTAGATCGTTTCAAAGATTTCCTTGTTCAGGATCCTTGCTTCTTCACTTTCAAAAGGATAACGCATCAGGATGAAAGCATCTGCCAGGCCCTGTACACCCAGTCCAATTGGACGGTGACGAAGGTTGGAGTTTTTAGCCTCCTCTACCGGATAATAGTTGTTGTCGATGATCTTGTTCAGGTTCAAGGTAGCCTGATAGGTAACATCGTATAATTTCTGGTGATCAAACTCACCGTTGATCACAAATCTTGGTAATGCAAGCGAAGCAAGGTTACAAACCGCAACTTCATCTTTAGAAGTGTACTCGATAATCTCAGTACAGAGGTTTGAACTCTTGATGGTGCCAAGGTTCTGTTGGTTTGATTTGCTGTTTGCAGCATCTTTATACAACAGGAATGGATTACCAGTTTCAATTTGCGCATCAAGGATCGCGAACCAAAGTTCCTGTGCCTTGATGGTTTTTCTTGCACGGCCTTCCTGCTCGTAACGGGCATACAAAGCTTCGAACTCTGCACCAAAGCAGTCGGCTAAGCCTGGTGCTTCATGCGGACAGAACAAGCTCCACTCGCCGTCTTCTTCCACACGACGCATAAATAGATCACTGATCCATAGCGCGTAGAACAAATCACGTGCACGCAACTCTTCTTTACCGTGGTTCTTGCGAAGGTCAAGGAAAGAGAAAATATCAGCATGCCATGGCTCCAGGTAAATCGCGAAGGCACCTTTACGTTTACCACCACCCTGATCTACATAACGTGCAGTATCGTTGAAAACCTTCAACATCGGTACAATACCGTTGCTCGTTCCATTGGTACCACCAATATAAGAACCTGTTGCGCGGATGTTGTGGATGCTTAATCCAATACCACCAGCACTCTGCGAGATTTTTGCAGTTTGCTTTAAGGTATCATAAATACCTTCGATGCTATCATCCTGCATGGTAAGCAGGAAACATGATGACATCTGCGGTTTTGGTGTACCAGCATTAAACAAGGTCGGTGTAGCATGGGTAAACCAACGCTCACTCATCAGGTTATAAGTTTTAATAGCACTTTCAATGTCGGATTTGTGAATACCCACCGAAACACGCATAAACAAATGCTGTGGACGTTCAACAATCTGTCCGTCAACTTTAAGCAGGTATGACTTCTCGAGCGTCTTAAACCCGAAGTAATCAAAACCAAAGTCACGGTCATAGATGATGGTACTATCCAGGATGTCAGCGTTTTCTTCAATCACCTGCCAAACATCGTCCGCAACAAGCGGTGCGGGTTTACCATTTTTAGGATCTACATAATTATACAGCACCTCCATCGTCTTGGAGAACGACTTGGTTGTATTTTTATGCAGGTTGGAAACCGCAATACGCGAAGCAAGCAGCGCATAATCCGGATGCTTGGTCGTCAATGAGGCTGCAGTTTCCGCAGCAAGGCTATCCAGCTCTGAGGTTGTTACGCCATCATAAAGCCCTTCAATTACCTTTTTAGCAACATCGATCGGATCAACCAGCTCTGGATTGAAACCATAACATAGCTTTTCAATTCTGGCAGTGATCTTATCAAATTTCACTACTTCCTTGCGGCCATCTCTTTTTTGTACAAACATATCTTTAAACTTTTTGGCCGACACAAAAAGCCCACAAAGGGCTTATGATGTCTAACCGTGAATATTTATCTGGTCTTAGAAATCGTCATCCAGGGAGAAAGCAGATGCCTTATCCTCGGTTGAGGTCAACACACCACTTTTTTGGTAGTCACCCACACGTTTTTCGAAGAAATTTGTTTTACCCTGAAGGGAAATCATCTCCATGAAATCAAATGGGTTTGTTGCGTTGTAGATTTTGCTGTAACCCAGCTCTACCAACCACCTGTCGGCAACAAACTCAATGTATTGCGACATCAGCTTTGCATTCATACCGATCAAAGCAACCGGCAATGCATCGGTGATAAATTCCTTTTCAATTTCAACCGCATCGCGGATGATGCCTTGTACAGCTTCTTCGCTCAGCTTATTCTGCAGCATGCGGTATAATAAGCAGGCAAACTCACAGTGCATACCCTCATCGCGGGAGATTAACTCATTGCTGAACGTTAGACCTGGCATCAAACCACGTTTTTTCAACCAGAAAATAGAGCAGAAACTACCACTAAAGAAAATACCTTCAACTGCAGCAAATGCAACAAGACGCTCAGCGAAATTACCACCATCAATCCAGCGTAATGCCCACTCTGCTTTTTTCTTCACACAGGGAACAGTTTCAATGGCATGGAATAAACGATCTTTTTCAACAGGATCTTTGATATAGGTATCGATCAATAGCGCATAGGTTTCCGAGTGGATGTTTTCCATCATAATCTGGAAACCATAAAAGCAACGTGCTTCGGGAAGTTGCACCTCGCTCATAAAGTTTACTGCAAGATTTTCATTTACGATACCATCGCTCGCTGCGAAAAATGCAAGCACATGTGAGATAAAATGTCTTTCACCATCATTAAGGCCATCCCAGTGTTTTTGGTCGTCAGACAGGTCAATTTCTTCTGCAGTCCAGAAACTGGCTTCTGTCTTTTTATACATTTCCCACAACTCCGGATACTTAATAGGCAATAGAACAAAGCGGTCTTTATTTTCTTTCAGTAATACTTCTTCTTGTTGCATATGTTTCTGTTTAGGATGAGTAATAATCTAATTTTTTCACACAGCCCTGTTTCTTGTCGCATCGGCGCTGGATCAGGTCTGCTGAGCTCTTGAAATTTTAAGGTTAAACGCAAACCTTTATATTTCAACAACTTGACAAAAGTTCCTCACATCGTAGATGTAAGTTATTTGTGTTAACAAATATAAATAGCGGCCCTTACCCTAGGTTCTAATAGTTCCTAACAAGTGCGCAATGTTATCCACATTGGAATCGTAAAGTGACACATTTATTACGATCGTAATTTGCTTAATCCAAGCTTAATCACCCGCTCACTAGTGGACCCTCAACTGAATTCCACAGCCATAGAATAGCTTGCATTCCGACCAGGCATTGAGCCGGTATTAAGCAGGGGTTGATCTGGCTAATGTCCAGGTCAAGGGCGGGTTAAGGCCTGGCCGAGGCCTCGTTTAGGGCGGTTGAACACCGAAGCTGGTCCCTAGCAGGCCGCAATTAATCGTGGAGATGCGCTAAACAGCCATTACTTATGCACATAGGTAATTTCAACCCTGGCGTCGCCTTTTCTCCAGATGCCAAGTTCTTTGGCAGCTTGCGCGGAGACATCAATGATATAGCGTTTGGTAAATGGACCACGATCGTTCACCTCTACATCTACAGTTTTACCGTTTTTGAGGTTTTTTACAGTTACAATGGTGCCTAATGGAAGGCTGCGGTGCGCAGCAGTAAGCTTGTGGGCACGGTACTTTTTACCGCTTGTGGTTTTGCGCCCTTCAAACCTGGAAGAGTAGTAGGTTGCGAGTCCTGTTTTGGTTTTAATGTTTGGATTTTTGTCTTCCATTGGGGCACTTGCACCCGCCTGAAGAAAGAAGATCATACATAGTAAAAGCAAACAATATCTCATATTTCTTTCTTTGATGAACTGCCAAATATATGAAAACAAACCTCTTATAAAAATTTTAGCCTCTTGGTTAGTATGCCCTCTATCCAGAGGAGCAAACTAACCAGGAGGCTTTGATAAACTTAAATCCCTGTTAATCTTTCAGGTTTGATGAACTTACCGAACTTTTTATTTAACAGTTGTTTACGTTAAAAAAAAATGAAAATATTGATCTAAGCGACCGTAAAACTACAGTTCTACCTTCACGTCGTACAGCTTTTTACTCTCACTTTTCAGCTTTTNNGCTTTTTGGGTTCTACTTTTATCACCTTTCTATCGTAAGTGATAAAGCCGTTCACCTCGCCTTCCACATCGGTGGTTTGCGTATACACTGCTGCTGAAAGTCCCATCGGGATAAGCTCTGTCATGCGGTCGATAAAAGTTGCATACCGGGCAAACAGGCTATCTGCAGATTTAAAGTTCTGATAGCCCCAGTTATCCCGTTCTTGCCATAGGTGGCCCGTTAATGGTAAACCTAGCCCTCCGAATTCGCCCAGCACCAGAATGCGTTTAGCGCCAAAAAGTTCCGGATCCGGCATTGCAGGACGTGGATAGTTGTGCAGATCCACAATATGGCCGTCTGGTGTGAAGTTGCCACCGCTGGCGCTATTCACCAGCCTGCTGGGATCTTTCTGAATCGTCCAGTCTGTAATTTCCTTTGTTTTGAACTGTCCCCATGCTTCATTAAACGGCACCCATACAACAATAGACGGGAAGTTATGAAGACTGGNNAGTAATTATAGTAACGCGCAGGCTCTACTTTGATGTGCTTCCGGATCATATTAAAGCCCATATCCTTCAGTCGGTCAATATCAAACACCATTGCAGCTTCCGTTGGTGGCGTGTATAGACCATCAGGCCACCAGCCTTGATCTAGCGGACCATATTGGAACAGGAATTTGTTATTCAACAACATACGTTGAATACCGGCAGCATCCGGACCCATAGAAATTTTACGCATTGCAAAATAGCTATCCACCTGATCTACCGCCTTGGAACCACGTACTACAGCAACCTTCAAATCGTACAGGTAAGGGTCATCGGGCGACCAAAGATGCTGATCTTCAAGCTTCAGTACCGCAGTAGCATCCGCTGCAACCACCNNTCTGCAACAACCTTACCGCCGGCCAGCGCCTGTACCCTGATCTGATCTCCAGGTTTTGCCGCAGCAACCGTTGCACTTACCGTAAGGGTTTTCGCATCAATGTCCGGCGTATGTTTCGTGCTTTCAATGTAAGTCTGCGGTACTGCCTCCAGCCATACGGTTTGCCAGATACCTGTTACCGGCGTATACCAGATGCCGTCCGGCTTGTTGATCTGTTTACCTCTAGGTTGAGGCCCGTCATCTGTCGGATCCCAAACACGAACTTTAATTTCCTGGTTGCCGTTCCTGGTCAGCAGCTTGGTAATGTCGAAGCTAAAAGGATCAAAACCTCCTTCATGTTTACCGGCACTTTTACCATTTACAAACACTTCCGTTTGCCAGTCTACCGCACCAAAGTGCAGCAAAACTTTCTTACCACGCATACTGGTTGGCACGGTAATGTTATGTTGATACCACAACACACTGTCTTTCCCTACACGGCGGGCCACACCAGACAATGCAGACTCCACCGCAAACGGCACCAGGATTTTGCCCTCGTATTTTGTAGCGGCTTTCTGATTCTTGGGAACGATGCTATAGTTCCAAAGACCATTTAGATTTTTCCAATTGTCATTTCGTACCAGTTGGGGACGCGGATATTCCGGCAAGGGTGCGTTTACATCGACCTGCTCGGCCCAGGGCGTTACAATTCTTTCCCGGACAAGACTCCAGGGTTTTTCCTGCGCCTGAACTGCAAATTGACTTAAAACAAGCAGTAAAAGTGAGATTCCTTTTTTCATTCAAATTGATTTTAGATAAACTATAGTTGGATTTTTTGCAGCGGTGAAAATATCATATCCTCCACTCCAGAAATTTTTAGTCCGATACGTGCAAACACATAATTCTGTGTTGGTGTGATTGCGGGTATTGTTACAGAAAAAGCCACATTCGTTGGGTCCGTAATTGCCTCAGCGGCAAGTTCCATGTTTGCGATGTTATCTGCTCTGGACACAAATTGGGTCTTATTAATAAACAATGCCACATTTTCAATGAGCTTAGCATCTGCTCCGGTAATAATTTGATCGATGCGGCAGGTAGCACTTAGTGTAGTGCCATTAACCGTGTATGCTGCATTTCGCAGCAGGAAGTAAGGTGTTGCTTCCAGATCAAGGGTCTGATTGCCGCTTACCGCCACATTCAGCGTATCACGGCCACCGCTTGCATTTTCCTGCCAGCGAAATGGCCCCTGTCCGTTGGGAATGATAAGCTTGTACTGCCCGTCAAACAACAGGGAGGAGTACGTACCATCTTGTCCGAAAGTGGTGGCAATTGCACCAGATTTGCCAAAGCCCGGCTGATACAGCTCCACTGGCACCTGGTTAAACTCCAACCCGATCTCTTCACCGTTGTACATGATCCGGCCACTCAGGGTGGAAGTCGGCGCTTCATAGTTGTCTTTCTTACAAGACTGAACCCCAAAGGCTATTGCTAAAAGGATGATATAATGAATCTTAAACTTCATGGCGTCTTAAATGTAAGTGTCTTATTGATTTGGTTGCTTAACAATTTTAGGATTTGCCGAAACAATGTCGTTACCTATGTTCGAGTAGTAGTTTCCAAGCTGGAACCTGCTTGCTCCGGTAACGGGACTAGGTTTCACCTCGCGGAACAACCATTTTCCATTGTTTGGATTTCCCGGGTTGTAGTACTTATATGGCCACAAACCAAATGGTTGTGTGTTTTTCTTCGTCGCAGCACCAAGGTTGCTCGTTAGCTGGCTTACGGTCATCTGACTACCGTCCCATACCACATGAGCAAGCCTCCAGCGCTTCATATCGAACAGGGTATGACCTTCAAACACCAACTCTACCCGGCGTTCATGTACAATTCTGTCGAAGGTGATATCCGCCAGCGGTGTGCTGAAGCCCGCGCGCTGTCTTACCCGGTTCAGGTAATCTGCGGCCAGCGTGGTCTGACCAAGTTCAAAGGCGGCCTCTGCAGCGTTGAGTAGTACTTCAGCGAANNAGCGATAGCGGATAAAAGCAACATCACTCCGGCGGCCCCTTCTACCCGAGCCTTCTTGAGGATCCAGATATTTGCGGATGTAAAATCCAGTTTGGGTTCTGAATTCCTGCCCATTCACCGGCCCATCCTTTCCAACCACTTGAACCGGAACCGTGGTACCAGGAAGCGGCACCAGACGGCTGGCATCATCACTGGTCAGGATACTGCCATCGCCAAGCAGATAACCTGCCCAGATGTCTACCCGCTTGCCTTTAAACAGACCATTCGGCAACAGTACCGTTCCGGCAAGCCGTGCATCACGACCCGCAAAAATATCCAGCTGATTGGTGTAGTAGATCGGATTGCCACTGGCATCTCGTGTGGCAAGTGGCGCATAGGTATTATCTAAGCGTTCGAAAGCTTCTACGATATTGAGTGAAGGATTTAGACGGCCAGCGTCGAGGCCCTCATCAGAAATGGAGAAAGGCTGGTTATTGGTCGTAAAATTATGTACCCTGCCGGTATTTACTTTGAAGTCTTCAATGAAGATGGGCTCGGTGTTCACACTGCTTTTATCCAGGAACAGCTGCGCGTAATTATCCGATAAGTCGGGAAGCACGCGATACAACTGGTACGCACCAGCACTGCCGCTGATGATTTCCTGTGCAGCAGAAAGCGCCTTGGTATAATAAGCATTCGCCATACTTGCCGGGATACCAACTTCTCCGCCTGGCAAGGACACCTGCGGGGTCCTTGCACCATACTTTGCTATGGAGGCGGCGTATAATGCTGCGCGACATTGCATGGCCAGTGCAGCACCCTTGCTGGCGCGTGACTTAACGTTTACATCAGCAGGAAGTATCGCCTTGATCTCTTCGGCTTCACTGATCACAAAGTCATAGATCTCCGACTCTTTGGCTCTTGGCGTTTGCAGGTTGGTCACGTTACCGCTATAATCATATACCAGGGAGGTGGTAATTAAGGGAACACCACCCATGCGTTTCACCAACTCGAAATAGTAGTTCGCTCTTAAAAAGCGTCCTTCGGCAATAAATCGGATCTTGTCTGGTTCTGTAAGCTTTGTCGCTGCTGTTGCCCGCTCGATGAACAGATTCAGGTCCCGGATGTAACCATAGTCCCAGCTCGACCATTCTCCATAACCCCAGCTTGTTCTTTGAACAACTTCATAGGCACCATTCTCGGATGGAAAAGCCTCGCTGAAGTCAACAAAGCTTCTCCAGCCTTCATCAAGACTGGAAAAGTCTTGCTGCCTGTTGTACAAGTCGCCTAGAACTGACAGTACCAGCGCAGGATCTGAAAAAGCAGTTTCTTCAGGAATAATCTGTTTTGGCGGCACATCAAGAAACTCGCTGTCTTTTTTACAGCCTGCAACCGACAGGACTGCGAATAATATCATCAAATATATCTTCTTCATGGTAATTCGATTTGTGGGGCTTAAAAAGTGAGGTTTAAACCAACATTAACAACTTTATTCTGTGGAAACTGAAGACCGTTATCGTCAGTTGTTTCCGGATCAACGTTGTATGAACTTAGGTTATCGATCGAAAACAGGTTGTATCCATTGAGGTAAACCCGGGCACGTTTAACCTTGATCTTTTCGAGTATGGATTGCGGCAGGGAGTAGCCAAGCTCTATAGTCCTTGCCCGCAGATACCGTACGTTATGTAGCCAGAAGGTTGAATTTGACCCATAGTTGCTGTGACTATTACCGGGATTCATCCGGTTTGCAGGATATTTGCCCTGGATCCATTCACTGTTCAGATCAAAGGGATCAGCACGGTGCCACCGGTCTTCGAAGATGGAGTTTAGGTTACCGTTGTTCTGAAATGCCCAGCGTGTTTCCCAGTTCTGAAACCAGGTGTAACCAGCACCACCTGAAAAATCAGCATGGAAGTCGAACGACTTGTAGGAAGCGCCGATGCTGAAGCCAAAGTTCACATTCGGTTGGCGGCCATAGCCAAATCCAACAGGCCGCTCATCATACTGGTCAATTTTACCATCACCGTTTTGATCCTTATAAATCAAGTCACCCGGCAACAGCGTACGGTTTCCCCTGCCATCAACATTCACCGGATAGTTATTGATCTGTTCCTGAGATTCGAACTGGCCGGCAATCTCATACCCCCAGTCGATGTTTGCAAATCTGTTTTCAGATGAATTACGGTACTGATCCCAGGAGTTGAAGAACAAAGGATTGTAAGAATTCAAGTTCTTCAAGCGCGTATAGGATATGTTACCCCCAATATTATAGGTGAGGTCTCCGATCTTGTTCGTATAGTTCAGCGACAGTTCCTCTCCATACTGTGCATCAGAATTGACATTTTCCTGCGGCAAGCTATAGCCAATTTCTACCGGTACAATTAAGTCGTTCTTGTCACCCAGCAAGCCAGTCCGCTTACGATAAAAGTAGTCTATTGTACCCGTAAGCGTATTATTGAACAGGGCGAAATCAGCACCCACGTTAAAGGACTTACTTTTTAGCCAGGAAACCCTTGTTACGGGAATACCTTTGTCTCTGGAAACAATTACCGCATTCCCATCAATGATCGCTGTACCCTGATTGTAGTTATAGCCAGGCAGGTACGCGTAAGCCGCTACGATCGGCTGATTTGGATCGTTCGGATTACGGTCATCTCCCAGAATACCGTAGGATCCTCTGAATTTAAGGTCATTTAAGATTTTACTATCGCCAAGCAGCTTCTTCATAAAGTTTTCCTCGGTGATCCGCCATCCTGCAGACACACCCGGGAAATAACCCACACGGTTTTCAGGTGCAAAGAGGTAAGATGCATCCCGACGTGCAGAAGCTTCGAAGAAATACCTGTTGGCAAAGTTATAGGTGATCCGTCCGATATAGCCGATCCTGGTTTCCGCATCATCCCGGTCATTATAGGTATCTGCTGTCGGAAAATAAATCAGCGGTAAGTTGTTTGATATTGGGGACGAGTGGATGTAGTTGCTTAAATGTTTAAGCTCAATTCTCTCATTTACCAATGTTGCGCCCACAGTGTGTTGGCCAAAGGTGTTCTGGTAATTGATCTGTGCCTGAAAGGTTGTTGCAAATTCCTTGCGTTGCTCCCGCTCCCGGTATGGGTTATTACTACCACCCGTAATGTCGTAAGTATCCGTTTCAGGCCGATACGTATAGGTATTATAGGTGTATTCATGGTTATTACGCAAATAATCCGCGAAGTAGTACGAATACACCGCCCTTGCAGTAAGCCCTTTCACACCAGGAATTTGATACTCTGCGTTGAAGTTGGTTTGTACTACACGCCAATCGTTCCGGTAGGTTCCTGACAGCCTCTTGTTGAGAAAAGCATAGTTGGATTCCGTGTGACCGATATCATTCAAATACAGCGGATTATCGTTTGCATAGGGACGTTCGAGTGGTGAGTTACGCAGTACGGCAAACCTGGCCAGGAAGTAATCATCGACGCCCGGCACCCCTGGGTTTTCCCGGGATTCAATCCGGCCATTGATATTCACACCAACTTTTAACCCGTTGGCCACCGTTGCACTAACATTAGATTGAATATTGGTACGCTGAAATTCATATTCCTCTCCTAACACGGAGTTCTGGTAGAGATTTGTTGCAGAAACATAATAGTTCAACTTATCTGTACCGCCGGTAAAGTTCACGTTAAGTGAATTCTGAGGCGCGTTATTATTACTCTTCAGCACATATTCCCGCCAATCGAAACTCCGGTAAGCAGGATCTGTCCCGGCCTGATATTTCGCCAATTCCTCCTGTGTAATGCTGGTGCTGCCATTGGAATTCATCTCGGCCTCAGCTTTGTAGCGCATATAATCATAAGAGGTGCGGACAACATCCGGAAAACGGGACCAGTTCTGAAAGCCGGCATAGGCATCTACGTTGATACGACTATCCCCTTTTGTACCCTTCTTAGTCGTAACAACGATTACCCCGTTTGCCGCACGCACGCCGTAAATAGCTGCGGAGGCATCCTTTAACACGGAAATCGATTCGATATCATTTGGTGCAAGATTATTAAACTGCCCTTCATCCTGCTGAATTCCGTCAATCACATAAAGTGGACGGCCCATGTTACGCACCTGAATGCTGGCACTGGCGCCAGGGCGACCTTCAGACATCCGGAAGGTAACACCTGGGATTTTACCTGCAAGCGAAGTACTTACTGTGGCGCCACCATGTACCCGCTCAATATCCTTGCTCGTTACAGAGGAGATTGCACCGGTAATGGATTCTCTCTTTTGGGTACCGAAACCGGTTACTACGACTTCTTCAAGTTTCTGATTGTCTTCGGCAAGGGTCACCGTTAAATTTGAGCGCCCATTCAGCGGAACCTCCTGGGTAATAAAACCTACATAGCCGAACTGCAAGGTTGCATTGCGGTTGGCCACTGCAATCTGGAATTTTCCATTTCCGTCCGTTGTTGCACCGGTTGTGGTGCCCTTTACTTTAACCGTTACGCCGGCCAGCGGAACACCTTTGTCATCTGCAACGGTACCAGTAATGGTGCTGTTCTGCGCACGTGTTTGTAAGGAGAAAAGAAGGATTGAAAAACAGCACAAAAGTGTCGCAAGTGTACGCCACTTCAAGCTTATGCCCCTGCCATAAGCGTGTAAACGTCTTTTCATAAGGTTGATATTTGGTTTAGACATCATGCCTGCAAGCAANNCAAAATGCGGTTACTCAAATATGAAGGTTTTGAAAGCCAGCCTGTTTATAGATTTGTCTCATTAGTTCCTCAAATCGTCTCATAATTTCTGCATTATTCCACAGTTCAAGTAAACAACCACGCCAATTCTTTGATATATTTGATAAAGCCTAACCAATTGAACCGCATATTATCAATAGTTGCATTTGCCTTTACATACCTGTATGGATATGGTCAACCGTACTATTTCAAGCACTATCAAGTGGAGAACGGTTTGTCGAACAATACGGTCTATGCTTCCATTCAGGACGACAAAGGCTTTATGTGGTTTGGGACCAAAGATGGTCTGAACCGGTTTGATGGTTATACTTTCAAGACCTACCGAAACGATCCCAAGGATCCGAAGAGCATTGGCAACAACCTGGTTTTTTCGCTGGATAACAGCCATGGAAATTTGTTGGCCGGCACTGGTGATGGTGTTTTCAGATATGATCCGGCACAGGAGAATTTTAAAAGGCTAAACCACACCAAGGGTATCAGAGCGTTTAATCTTCAGACTGATCAACAAGGGAACATATGGATCATAGCTGCAAACGGCTTATATAAACTCCAGGAAGGCGGTGATACCATCCGAAAATTCAGCAACACTGCGACGGTAGAATATACCTTTGTTTACCCGGCAGGCGATGGCAGTACCTGGATCGGAGCAAGCGATGGCTTCATCAGGCGGTATAATTATCAGACAGAGAAGATTGATATCGTCCAAAACCTGAATACCACAGGGATCCGGGAAGCGACTCCGATCTCGGCAATGCGCAGAACCAACGATGGAAAACTACTTGTAGGCACCACCACGCAAGGTTTAAAGTTGTTCGACCCAAATACTGGCGAGGTGAAAGACCTTATTTCTCTAAACGGCGACAAAACGAATGTCTACGTCAGGGATATCCTCAGGAATACGGATCAGGAATATTGGATTGCTACTGAATCCGGCGTATACATCTACGATCACCATACAGGCAAGAACATACATCTGGAGAAACAGAATAGCAACAAATACTCGGTGGCCGACAATGCCGTGTACACCCTGTGCCGGGATAACCAGGGTGGTATATGGCTGGGCAGTTACTTCGGCGGGATTTCCTACTACTCCGCACAATATTCGATTTTCAGCAAACACTTTCCACTGCAACAGGATAATGCCATCAGCGGTAACGCCGTACGGGAGATTCAGAAAGACCAGTATGGTCGGCTCTGGATAGGAACTGAAGATGCCGGACTAAATAAATATGACATCAGCACAGGGCTTTTCAGCAACTACCGGCCAGATGGTACAAAAACAAGCATCGTGTATTCGAACATCCATGGCTTAATGGCTGATGGAAATAGGTTGTGGATCGGCACTTTTCACCATGGGATCGACATCATGGATGTCAGAACCGGAAAGGTCATTAAACACTATAATGCGGGAAGCAGGGGGCTGACGAGTGATTTTGTGATGGCATTTTTCAAGACCAGAAAGGGCCAAATATTGGTTGCCTCAACAAACGGCTTGTTTCAATATCGTTCCAGTGACGATTACTTCGAACGCTTTGAGGAGATGCCCCGCATTTCTTACAGCTCGGTGCTTGAAGCAAGCGACGGCACCATCTGGATCGGCAGCTTTGATGAGGGCTTATTCAGAATGAAGCCCGATGGCACGTTACTGCAACAGTACCGGCATGAAGGCGATTACCCAGGTGGCATGAGCAACAACACGGTAACCTCGATCTTTGAAGATGCTTTTAAAAACATCTGGATCACCACGGAAGGTGGTGGCCTGCTGCAGTACAAAAANNTACGGTTAAAAATGGTTTTCCAACGAATTTCCTGTTCAGAATTGAGGAAGATCAGGACCATACGTTCTGGATCAGCAGCAGCAGAGGTTTGATCAATTTCAACCCTCAAACGCAATATGTAAAAACCTATACCAAATCAGATGGCTTGCTTACCAATCAGTTCAACTACAGCTCTTCCTATAAGGATGGCGATGGAAGGATCTACTTTGGAAGCCTAAAAGGCCTCATCAGCTTTGACCCGCAGGCATTGAAGAATAAAGTGTTTGACCCCGCGATCTTTATTACCAATTTTCATGTGCAACACACGGGGGAAAATGAAAATCAGGAAAGCTATCCTTTTAACCAATCCATAATTTCCTCGCAGGAAATCAGGCTACAGTATCATCAATCATCGTTTAACATTGATGTAGCCGCACTGAGTTACTTTGCTCCGGAAATGACCGAATATGCCTATCGGATGATTGGCTTGTATGATGACTGGGAGCGCCTGAAAAGTAACCGGAAGATCTACTTTACCAAACTGGAGCCGGGCACCTATACCTTTCAGGTTAGAGCGCTCGTACATGGCAGCACGCAATGGAGTAAAAACGAAGCCAGTTTAAAGATCATCATATTACCACCAATATGGAAGAGCAACTGGGCATACTTCTGTTATGCGGCGATTGCTGTAGTTACGATCTTTTTACTAATCAGATACTTTGACCAGCGATTAAAACTAAAGAACCAGATCCGCAGAAAGATCTTCGAGAATGAGAAAGAAAAAGAAATCTACCAGGCTAAAATTGAGTTTTTCACCATGGTTTCCCATGAAATCCGAACACCGCTTACGCTGATCAAAGGCCCCATGGAAAAACTGCTGAAGCAGGCCCAGGAGGTACCTTCAATGGAGAAGAACCTGAACATCATGAATCGGAATACCGAACGCCTGCTCAGTCTCACTAACCAGCTGTTGGACTTTAGAAAAACGGAGATCAGCGGGTATTCCTTAAACTACGTACGGGCAAATATTCCGGAAATCATCCGGGAGGTTGTACAGAACTTTGAAGGGATTGCAGAACATAAACACATTACCTTGAGGTTGCGACTTCATGCCGAACCCTTCTATGCCTATATAGATATGGAGGCCTTTTACAAGATCATCTTCAGCCTGTTGGATAATGCTTTTAAATACGGCAAATCTATGGTGGCGGTTACACTGGATGGCCAGGCTGGTACCGACCATTATTTCAGGATCGTGGTGAAAAGTGATGGCGCTATTATTCCCGCCGCTGCTGCAGAGAAGATCTTTGAACCTTTTTACCGCGTAAAAGAAAGCAAGTCGCTGCCAGGTACCGGAATAGGACTTTCCATTTCAAGAGCACTCACGGAACTGCATCAGGGTACACTGGTGCTGGATCAGCATAACACGACCTACAACGCTTTCATATTAAAACTGCCCGTACACCACTCAATTGAGTTTAATCTTCAGGAAAAATGGAAAAAGCACTTACCCTCAACACCGATCAGCAGCAACGAGACTTCAGACCAACCATTTTAATCGTCGATGATAACCCTGATATCCTCGAGTTCATTGCCGATGACCTATCTGATCATTACCTGACGCTTACGGCAACAACAGGGCTGGAGGCCTTACAAATACTCGAAGCTACGGTAATTGCACTGGTTGTTACCGACATTATGATGCCTGGCATGGATGGCTTTGAACTTTGTGAAAAGATCAAATCAAACATTAACCACTGCCACGTACCGGTTGTGCTGCTGACCTCCAAGACGAATGTACAGTCGAAAATAGAGGGGCTGGAGCTGGGGGCAGATGCCTATGTGGAAAAGCCGTTTTCCCCGGATTTCCTACTGGCACAAATTGCTTCTCTACTGAAAAACCGCAACACCTTAAAGACGTACTTCTCCAGTTCGCCGCTGGTGCACATTAACAGCATTGCACATTCCCGGGCAGATGAAATTTTCTTGCAGAAACTGCAGGCGGCCATACACAAACATATCGCCAATCCGGAGCTTGATGTAGATCTGATTGCCGACGAGATGAACATCAGCAGACCAACACTATACCGGAAGATCAAGTTGATTTCAGACCTATCCCCAAATGAACTGATTAATGTAACCAGGCTAAAAAAATCAGCAGAACTGTTGAATGAAGGCAGTTTGAAGATCTACGAGATTTCAGAGCTCGTGGGCTATAGTTCGCAAACACATTTTGGCAGGAACTTCGCTAAGCAGTTTGGAATGTCGCCTACCGAGTATATTCAGCAGCAAAGAAAAAGCGTTTGAGCGTTTGAAACTTAAATATTCCCCCGGGGTAAATGTAGATTGCAGCAAAAGTTTTAACACTGCATGGATGATTTCGGCTAGAAAGCCGATGTTAATCTTAAAAGACAAACATGAATTATAGATTTGAAAAAGCAACAATGGATCAAGCCGGGGAGATCTGGCAGATCTTAGCCGAAGCAATTGTTCGAAGAAAAGCGGATGGCAGCAATCAATGGCAGGATGGTTATCCTAATCTTGAAGTTGTTAAGTCGGACCTGTCGCAGGGCTATGGCTATGTTATAATGGCCGACCAGTCAATAGCTGGCTATTGTGCCATCCTGATTAACGATGAGCCGGCATATGAGTACATTGAAGGCGCATGGCTGAGTGCAGGAGATTTTGTAGTCTTCCACCGGGTGGCTGTAGCGAAGCAGTACCTGGGTAAAGGCATCGCCAGGTTGATGCTTGGCTATATTGATGAGTTTGCTTTGAAAAACAACATTTTTAGCGTGCGGGCAGACACCAATTTTGACAACCTGGCAATGTTAGCCTTGTTTGAAAAAACAGTGTACCACTACTGCGGAGTGGTACACTTCAGAGGCAGTCCACGGAAAGCGTTCGAAAAGCTGCTGCGTCCCTAACCTAAAATTTATTTTTGAATAGAATAATGATGGAAACCTTAGAAATACGAAAAACAGCCGAAGAAGATCTGCTGTTGCTACAAGATATTGGTCGACGAACCTTTCTGCATACTTTTTCCTCAGGCAACTCTGAAGAAAGTATGCTCAAATATTTAGCTGAGGGATTTTCGGCAAAAAAGCTTCATGCCGAGCTTTCAAACAAAGATTCTCAATTCTACTTCGCCATNNACTACATTCCGCTTATGTCTGGTTGGGTGTTTGGGAGAAAAATACCAGGGCAATACGCTTTTACGAGAAAAACGGCTTTGTCGCATTTGACAAACATCTGTTCAGGCTGGGCGATGAAGAACAAACGGACATCATGATGAAGAAGGTTCTTTAATGCTTTACTTCTTTAGGGACAGTAAGCCATTTACCAGTTCTTCATTGAATTTGCCGATGGTGTTGGTTCTCAACACCGCATGAATCTGATCCCTGATAGCCTTAAACTGATGGTGCAAAGGACAGGGATTCACTTCCGAGCACTGCTTTAATCCCAAGGCACAACCCACAAAAAGACCGTTGCCATCTACTGCTTCGACGATGTCACTCAGCGGTCTGGAAAGCGACAGCTCATTGATATAAAATCCACCATTAGGTCCCTTGACAGAACTGATCAAGCCTTTACGACTTAGATCCTGCAGTATTTTCGCCAGATAAAGCTCCGGCGAATCAATGCCTGCTGCAATATCCTTTATCCCCACTTTATTTCCAGTAGTTGTTTTGTGCGCGACATATAGAACTGCACGAATAGCATATTCGCAGGTTTTCGAAAAAATAGCCATAATTCTTGTTCAGCAAAGATACATAAATAATAAAAGACATTTTTATCTTTAATTGAAACTCCCTATGTTTGCATTAAATAAGACAAAAAGGTATNNAAAAAAAAAAAAAAGGTTTTTTAATCTGAATAAAATGACAAACGAGCAAAAAGCACTTGTAAGTGGCACAGTACCAGTTCTTAGAGAACATGGTGTAGCATTGACAACCTATTTTTACAATCGAATGCTGACGCATAATCCGGAATTGAAGAATGTTTTTAACAGTGCAAATCAACGCACGGGTGCACAACCTACTGCCCTTGCCATGTCGGTTTTGGCTTATGCCGAACACATTGACAATCCTTCGGTACTTTCACATGCGGTGAATCGGATTGCCCATAAACATGTTAGTCTGGATATTCGTCCAGAGCAATATGCGATTGTAGGAAAACACCTCCTGGCATCGATCTCTGAGGTACTTGGTGAAGCTGCAACTGCGGAACTTATTGATGCCTGGGCTGCAGCATACGGCGAACTGGCAGCAATCATGACTGGTGTAGAAGCCAATCTTTATAGCGAATCTGCGAACAAGGAAGGGGGCTGGAGCAGTTGGCGACCATTTATCGTAAAGCGAAAGGTTAAAGAATCTTCAGAAATCACCTCTTTTTACCTGTATCCATCTGACGGTGGTAAAGTTGCAGACTTTCTCCCGGGACAATATATTACAGTCCGCCTGTATGTGCCGGAAATAAAGGTTCTTCAACCACGCCAATACAGCATCTCCTGTGCGCCAAATGGATCATTTTACAGGATTTCAGTTAAAAGGGAAAGCGGTATTGATGAGCGACATTCCGGATTTATCAGCAATATGCTGCATGATACAATTGAGGAAGGCGCAATTTTAGAGGTAGCACCACCCGCCGGGGATTTTACATTGGATCTGGAATCCACAAAACCTGCAGTTTTCATCAGTGGCGGTGTCGGCCTAACGCCTTTCATGAGCATGGTAGAGTATATGACCCAGGCCAAAAAGGATAGACCGATTACCTGGATCCACGGCAGCCGCGGTTTTGAAGTACATGCCTTTAAAGACAGGGTTACCGAGTTGAGTGGAGCACACGGCTCCATGAGTGTTCACACTTTTTATGATAAACTCGAAGACGATAAGCAGGATAATTACTATGAGGGCTTCGTGGACCTCAGCCAGGTAGCGCATGCGATTGTGCCAGATGCAGAATACTACATTTGCGGTCCCGGTGTATTCATTAAAAAGCATTTCGAGTACCTACGTGCGCAAGGGGTAGATGCAAGCTCCATTCATTTTGAGGAGTTTGGACCTGCAATCCTGGTGGTGAAGTAGTTTACGAAACATTGGTTTAAAGCATCCTGCCAGGACGCTAAGAGACTTGGCGGGTGCTTTTAAACTATTAAACTACCTACTGGCATACACTTTATCCAAAATTGCGGTCATGGCCTTTTTAACGCGTTGCATGCCTGCTGGCGTATTCATATCAATCTCACAAAATTGGCAATCAGTGGTTTTAGAATACAGCACCAGGTAATAGACCCCTGCTACCAGCAATGCTGCTATTGCCCTCAGATCAATATCTTTCCCTTTCAATTCCTGATCTGCCAATGCAAAGAATTGATGACTAACCTTCTCGCGCTCCTGAGAGACTTCCTTCATCAATTGTGTAGATTGACTGATCTGCCATAAAATCATTTTTTGCATTTCATCGTCCTGCAGAAAGTCATCCAGTTGGTTCTGAAGCAATGAATTAAGCATCTCCTTTGTACAAGTCGGCCTAGTGTCCTTTCCAAGGACGTCTTCATTGGAGGTCGCGATCCAATAGTCGTTGCTGCGTACGTAAGTTTCTATTAAGGTGTTGAGAGAACCGAAATAGAGTGTGATCAGTCTACGGTCTAGACCTGCTGCTCTGGAGATATTGGTTGCGGTAAGGCCGGTATAACCCTTTTCCCGAATTACAATGCCGACGGCTTCAATCAATTTCTGCTTTGATCGTTCCTTGTCATTCACCTGACCTTGATACGGTTTCTTATTCATCCTGTTTTGTGTGTTGCCCTAAGATACATATAACGTACCAAATACATCCTGAGGTGCTTTGTATGCGGCACATGAAAAATATTTTCACTCAAATTTTCCCATGTATGGGAAAAGTTATATATCTTTAATTAACAGAACGGTATGAAGGAACTCCGTTGAACATTTTATAATGACCCTTAGCATCTAAAGAAGTATACAACGCTCAAACTCGAAGCAGCAGCTGTAAAGGTTGCTGCTTTACTCCTCCTCTCCGCTATTCTTCATTTTCATCAGCAAGGTATAGGCATTTTTAGTAACCAGTCTGGTTGAAGCATTTATTCCAGGCGCATCTATCTGTTGTTTGCCTTGCGACTGGTTACCCAGGCGCACTTTAGTCATCTTGAAATTATTAGCCCCGGTTTCTACAAATACGTAATGGTTGTTCTGCCAGCGCACAATCGCGTCTTCATTAAGCGTTAGCGCTTTTGTATTTTGAACCTCCACTTCAGCATTCATAAACATACCGGGTAACAAGGAAGCGTCGAACTGCTCAAAGTGACAGTGTACGGTTGCCATTCGGTCGGCATCCAGATTCTTACTGATCAGGATAATTTCGGCTTCATATTTTTTATCGGGATCATCATTTTTGTAGGCTACTACCCGCTGTCCTATAGACAAGCTGTTAACATCCTTTTCAAAAACGTTCAAAGCCAGGTGTATGTCTTTAGGATTTACCAGTTCAAACAACACATCTGTAGGCGCGGTGTATTTTCCAATGTTGACATCTACTTTGGCCACGAAGCCATCGATCGGAGATAAAATGTTTACGCTTTTAGAGATGTTCGATGAGGTAAGTCGGCGGGCGTTGATACCGATCAGTTCCAGCTTTTCTGCAAGCGCCTGCATATTGATGCGCTGCGTTGCCATTTCCGCACGACTCTGTTGAAAGACCTTGTCGCTTGCTGCTTTGTTCGCATTTAGCTCCTGATAGCGTTTGTACTCATTTGTAGCAACATTCAAGCGCTCTTTAGCCGTTAAGTAATCCTGCTGCAGTTGGATGAACTGCATGTCCTGCAATACACCAAGCACCTGTCCTTTTTTTACATGCATGCCGGGCAGCAAGTCGGTTGATTTCAGGTACCCGCCCAATGGAAAACTCACGCTCACGGTGCTTTGTGGTGGAACATCAATGGTGCCCTGTAAGCGAATGCTACCACTTACCACACTTTCTTCAGCACTGCCAACTTCAATGGCTGCGGTTTTCATCTGCTGGGCAGAAATATTTACGAGCATGGTGTCTGCAGCTTCAGCGGCTTCTGCATTTTCGGCTGTAGCATCTTGTTTTGATTCTCCGCAGGCAACAAGGAATAATGGAATATATAGGTATAAAAGGTATTTCTTCATCTGGGTGTAGCTATAGATTGTTAATTTTTTGTGCTTGTATGACCGACTGGTTGTAGCTGTTCAGTACGTCGAGATATTCACTTTTAATGTTGATGGCCTGATCAACCAGGATCACCCATTGCAGGTAATTGATTTCCCCGCCAACGAACTGCTGGTCGGCTGTAGCAATGATGGTATTAGCATTTTTCAACCCGGCTTGCTCGTAATAGTCCAGGCTGCCGGCAAATTTCTGAACCTCCAGCAGAAGTGCCTCTTGCTCGGCTTTTGTTTGCTGCAACGCATAGTCTCGGCGTTTTTGCGCCAACTGCCAGTCCACCTTTGCAGCGGACGTTCTTGCCGATTGCGCACCAAAGAACAGCGGTACGCTGATCCCTGCATTCACATAGCTGAAGCGCTTGCTTGTTGGAACATAACTTTCCTGGCCATTAATAACCTGCGAACCGGCGATGCTCTGATTGTTATACCCGATGAAAAAGTCGGGCAGCAGCTTGGAGCGCTCCCTGCGCCAGCGCCATCTTGCCGCTTCAGCATCATGTTCAAGGACCTGCACCTGTAAAATACTTTCTGCTGCAGCAACCGCTTGCGGCATCATCAGGCGAATTTCCAGTTGACGAACCTCCGGTAAAAAAGCTTGCTCCTTACCCAACCACAGGTTAAACCTGCTCATACTGATGTTCATATCGCCTTCCAGCATGCGCAATTGATTGCCAATCTGCTGCCGGTGAGATGAAGCGGTTGTTTTTTCCAGAATGTCTGTCTCCCCTACTTTGAATCTCAAGTTTGTCTTGTTTTCAAAAAGCTGATAGATGCTATCTGCATAAAGCAATAGCTTACGTTTTTCCTGAAGGTATACCAATTGGTAGAACAGGCTGCGAACATTGGTTTTAACATCCAACCCGGTTATTTGACTTTGCAACTCGGCAACACGGTAGTTTTCCTGAAGGCTACGTTTTTGATTGGAATATACAGAAGGAAAGCTGAAGGACTGTGTAATGCCTAGTCTCGTATCTTTTGTAGCGCTGTTGATTTGTCCGTACTCTCCGCTAAGCTCCGTTTTAGGAATATCCCAACCGGTTTGCTGTCGCAGCTTTTCTGCCCGGGCATTCAACTGGGCACCCTGGGCCTGAAGGTTATGCTTTAAAGCCGTGTCTATAGCTGCTTGCAAGGAAATACCCTGCGGAGCATCCTGAGCAGATAGCTGTCCTATGCTCAGCACCAGGAGCAGCAAGGTTATGATGGTATTATTAGGTTTCATTTTTATTTTGCCTTCGAATAATAGGTAAAGTGCCGGCAGCACAAACAAGGTGAGGAAGGTTGCCGTGATCAGTCCTCCGATTACAACGGTAGCTAATGGCCTTTGTACTTCCGCACCTGCGCCGTTGCTCAAAGCCATTGGAAGAAAACCCAGCGAGGCTACAGCGGCCGTCATGAGCACCGGACGCAACCGGTTTCTGGTACCTGCCTTGATCAGTTCTACCGGATCTAGGATTCGNNCGGAGATCAGCACAATGCCATTTAAAACCGCCACGCCGAATAAGGCAATAAAACCAACCCCAGCAGAAATGCTGAAAGGCATATCGCGCAAGGATAAGGCGAACACACCGCCAATAGCAGATAATGGGATTGCGGTATAGATTAAGGCAGCTTCTTTGAGGGAGTTGAAGGCAAAATACAGCATACCGAAAATGAGCAGCAATGCTACCGGAACGGCGATGGTTAAACGCTCTTTTGCCTGTTGCAGATTCTCGAAAGAGCCACCATAGACGATACTATAGCCAGGCTCCAGTTTTACCTTCTGGCCGATCTTTGCCTGGAGGTCTTCCACAACGGACTGAACGTCTCTGCCCCGCACGTTAAATCCGACGGTAATTCTGCGTTTCGCATCTTCACGCTGTATCTGGTTTGGTCCTTCTACTTCATCCACTGAAGCAACCTGGTATAAAGGGATCTGGTTTCCACCAGAGGTAACAATCATCAGGTTGCGCACATCTTCGATGTTCTTCCGGTTCGCATTTCCGACACGTACCACCAGGTCAAAGCTTTTCTCCCCTTCATAAACCTTTCCAGCCGCTGCCCCGGCGAAACCTGCATTTACAGTCCGGTTGACATCGTTGATGTTTAAGCCATACTTTGCAATCTCTGCACGGTTGTATTTAATGACCACCTGCGGCATACCAGTGACCTTTTCAACGTACCAGTCGGCCGTACCATCTACGGTTTTGCTGATGGCGCCGATCTGTTCCGCATAGCGGGAAAGCGTATTCAGATCTTCACCGAAAATTTTACACACGACGTCCTGCTTGGAGCCGGTCATGAGTTCATTGAAGCGCATTTGTACCGGGTATTGGTAACTTTGCGTTACTCCTGGAGCAGCCTCCTGCACCACGGCCGACATCTTGCTGGCGAGTTCCGTAAAACTGCTGGCACTGGTCCATTCCGCTTTTGGTTTAAGTACAACGATCATATCTCCACCTTCTATAGGCATAGGGTCTGTTGGAATTTCTGCACTGCCGATGCGGGATACGATTTTTTCAACTTCCGGGAAGTTCTTTTGCAGCACGCCGCTGATTTGCTGAAAGGAGTTGATGGTGGTGCTCAGGTTTGTCCCGACAAGCAGACGGGTTTCCACGGCGAAATCACCTTCTTCCAGCTGGGGGATAAATTCACCACCCATCCGTGTGAACATCAGCACGGCGA
Source organism: Pedobacter sp. UBA2067 (assembly GCA_002333205.1). Taxonomy (GTDB): domain Bacteria; phylum Bacteroidota; class Bacteroidia; order Sphingobacteriales; family Sphingobacteriaceae; genus Pedobacter. The sequence continues at coordinate 6,996 of DDAD01000071.1, read as the reverse complement.
TCGCAAATAAGGCAAAGGCGATGCCGACCAATAGCTGCTTCATTCGCAATGCGCGGTTCAGCATTCGCATATACCAATTTTCCAGCTTTTCCATTACACGGTCGGACAGGTTCGGTTTATGCGATATCTTTTTGCTAATGAACAGGGAACTGATCATCGGTACATAGGTAAGGGATAAAATGAAAGCGCCAAGGATTGCAAAGGCCACCGTTTGTGCCATAGGTTTGAACATTTTACCTTCAATACCGGTTAAGGATAATATTGGCAGGTAAACGATCAGGATGATGATTTGTCCAAAAACGGCTGCGTTCATCATTCTTGAAGCGGAGCTGGCCACCTCTTCATTAAGTTCGTTTTGAGATATTTCGTTAACACTGCTGTATTTCTTAGAAAAGTGCATGTGATGTAGGATGGCTTCTACAATGATTACCGCGCCATCGACGATCAATCCAAAATCCAGTGCACCAAGACTCATCAGGTTTCCACTTACGCCGAAGAGATTCATCATGATGATTGCAAAAAGCATGGAAAGCGGGATCACGGAGGCAACGATAAGGCCAGCACGAAGGTTACCCAGGAAGAGTACAAGCACAAAAATCACGATCAACGCACCTTCCAGCAGGTTGTGCTCTACGGTGCCGATGGCATTGTCAACCATTTTGGTACGATCGAGGAAAGGTTCGATCGTTAAGCCTTCAGGTAACATTTTCTGTATGCTTTCAACACGCGCTTTGACATTCTTGATCACATCTGAAGAGTTTTCCCCTTTCAACATCATCACAATACCGCCGGCAACCTCTCCATTCGGATCATAGTTTAAAGCCCCATACCGTATTGCTGAGCCCAACTGTACCGTACCGATATTTCGTACCAGTACCGGCGATCCATTTGCAGCAGTCTTAACCACGATATTTTCGATGTCTTCTATTGAACCGGCCAGGCCTTCGCTGCGGATATACATCACGGTAGGCCCTTTTTCAATATATGCGCCTCCAGTGTTCTGGTTGTTTGTTTCCAAAGCGGTAAAAACCTCAGCAATAGAAATACCGAAGGCCTTGAGCTGATTGGGATTCACCGCAACTTCGTACTGCTTCAGTTCGCCGCCGAAGGTAGACACATCGGCAACACCCTTAGTTCCGAGCAGGTTTCTACGTACGGTCCAGTCCTGAATGCTGCGAAGCTCCGCAAGACTGAACTTATCTTCAAAGCCCGGGTCAGGTCGAAGTACATACTGGTAGATTTCACCTAACCCGGTTGATGCAGGTGCAAGCTCTGGTGTGCTGGCATTTTCATTCATCTCCACCTGCTGGAGCCTTTCGGTGACCTGTTGGCGTGCCCAATAGACGTCGACCCCATCTTCAAATACAACCGTAATGAGCGAAAGGCCAAAGCGGGACATACTTCTGCTTTCCTTGAGTTTTGGAATATTACTTAACGCCTGTTCAATTGGAAAAGTAATTAGACGTTCTACGTCCTGAGCACCTAAGGATGGTGCCGAGGTTATAATTTGTACCTGATCATTTGTGATGTCAGGCACCGCATCGATCGGTAAACGGGTAACTTCAAAAACACCATAGATGGTCCACAGTGCAATGAAGATGCCGATCACCAGTTTGTTATGTACTGAGAACCGGATGATTTTATCAAGCATTATTTTGCTTTAAGAATGCAACAAATTGACCGCAGCAACGCCTACAATGGTTTGTAAGGTGCTATGTGGGTCACTAACAATAAGGTTTTAAGCGTTATTTGCAGCAATTAAGCACAGGGTGGCCTGAATAAAGCCGATAGCGCAGGATTCGGGGTATATAAGGGCAGATATTCCGGATGATCTAACCGGATCTGAAACACTGCAGATTTAAGTTTAATGCCAGTTCTAGGCGGAAGGAAGTGTACGGGTACATGGCTTGCCTCCAGCTTTTTGAAAGGAAGCTCCATGTCGCGACTATTATCATCATCATCCATGTCATCTCCCCAATAGTGCATAGAGAGAAACTCCATGAATTTGAGATCTGATTTGCGTTGCTGGTGCTCGGCATAGTGCTCAAACAGTATCGGAAGCTTTACAAACTCGTGTAATTCTGTAGTTTGTGCAAGCAAGGCCAACAGTATGGTGAATATCCAAACGCGCTTCATTGAAAACAAAGCTATGAAATTTCAGGTGGTTTGCGGCTTGCGCAGCATCTAGATCTGAATTGTAGCAAATATTTTAGATTTCTTGCATTACCAACAGAACCCGGCTTAACAGGTACAAATACACCAGAAAAGCTATGCATTTGAACGGACTTAGCGTTTGAGATAACCTAAGGGCTCAATACACTATATTAATTCAGATTTATTCTAAATAGTTTGGATTGTCACCAAAAAGTATCTTTCTTTGGAGTAATTAAGAATTAATCCAAATAAGATAAATGAATCACTTTACCCGCATCTTGACAGTCCTACTGGTTTTAGGTTTCTCCGTCCAAGCACAAGCACAGCGAAATAGCAGCATTAAAGGAAAGATTGTCACTGCCGATGGTTATCCGGCAGTAGCAGTTTCTATAGGCCTCAAAGGTGAGGCAATATCAACACAAAGCAACGTTGATGGTCTATATCAATTCACGAAGCTCAAGCCCGGGACTTACCTGGTGGTTGTTTCTGCATTGGGACTAACATCAGAAGAGAAATCTATCAATCTCGGGAATAATGATCATCAGGTTATAGACTTTAGACTATCAGAAAAGTCAGATCAGTTGAAAGAAGTTGTCATTGCTGGTAAAGTAAAACGATATAAGGTAGACATGCCTTCCACTTCACTCCGCCTAAATGCGCCAATTCTAGAGATCCCGCAAAATATTCAAATCGTCAGCGGACAAACCCTTGCCGATCAGCAGGTAATCAGCATGAGTGATGCCTTGGTAAGGAATGTAAGTGGTGCAACCCGGGTGGAGCACTGGGGTGATATGTATACCAACATCACCATGCGTGGCTCACAAATTCAAGCCATGCGCAATGGATTTAATTTCGTCACTTCTTTTTGGGGCCCGCTAACGGAGGACATGAGTTTTGTAGACCATGTTGAGTTTGTAAAAGGACCTGCGGGATTTATGCTGGGTAATGGTGACCCTAGCGGGATGTACAATGTGGTAACTAAAAAGCCTTCTGGAAGCAACCGTGGTGAGGTTTCATTTACCGCTGGCAGTTATGACCTATATAGGACAGCTGTTGACTTAGACAGGAGGTTAACGGATGATGGCAAGTTATTATTCCGCTTTAATGCGGCTGTGCAGAACAAAGGTTCATTCAGGCCTTTTGAGCACAACGACCGTTATACCATTGCGCCTACCGTAAGTTATCAGATTACCAACACGACAAAAATTACTGCGGAATATGCTTACCAAAACGCCAAAATGACGGAGGTGGGTTCTTATTACCTATTCTCTCCTAATGGCTATGCTACCCTGCCGAGGGACTTTACCTTAACACAACCAGGTGTAGACCCGACCAGAATGAATGACCATAGTGCTTTTGTTAACCTGCAGCATAATTTCAACGATAACTGGAAAGCAACGGCACAGGTGGCGTACTCGAAATATCTACAAACCGGAAATAGCTCCTGGCCATCCAGTGTATTTGCCGATGGCACACTGATCAGGAACGTGGGCATTTGGGATGCGGAAGCAACGATGAAGCTTGGCCAATTTTTCGTGAACGGTAAGATCAAAACCGGCGGCATTATCCACAACATTCTGACAGGTTTTGATGGTGGTAAGAAAAACTATTATGCAGATTGGGGACAGTCGCATGATCTGGACCTCCCATCCGCACCCTTTGACGTGAATAATCCGGACTATGGTTTTCCGGGGAATGGTTATGCGAATTTCGACAGAAGCCGCAGCGTTAAAGAACGCGCAATTGCGGGGGGCGGCGTTTTCGATCAGGAATATACCAGTTTCTACCTGCAGGATGAACTTGCCTTTTTTGACAACAAAGCACGCTTGACACTTGCCGGAAGGTACTCTAGTGTAAGTCAATCAACCTTTGGAGCCGCACCTGATAAAGCGAACCGCTTTACGCCGCGTGTTGGTCTTAGTGTTTCATTAGATAAGAATGCTTCGATATATGGCGTATATGATCAGGCTTTCATTCCACAAACCGGCTTTCTTCGCGGTGGTGGCAAGATCGACCCGATCACTGGTAGTAATTACGAGCTCGGAATTAAAAAAGACTGGATGAATGGCAAGTGGAATACCACCGTATCGGTATACAGGATCCGTAAACAAAATGAGCTAGCTGCTGATCCGACCAACAATGTCGAAAACCCCGATAATCCCATTAAAGAGAACTTTAGTATCGTTGTTGGCGAAAAAAGAGCACAGGGGATTGAGTTTGATTTAAAAGGTGAACTTGCGAGAGGTTTAAGTTTGATCGCAAATTACGCCTATACAGACGGCAAAGTGACTGAAGTTGCTGAAGGCGTAACCAGCATGTTTGTGGGCCAGGTTGTACCCGGCTTTGCCAAACACACTTCCAATGCATGGTTGAGCTACACCATTCAAAGCGGAGTGCTTAAGGGTACTGGAATTTCTTCTGGCTTCACCCACCTAGCAGGCCGTGCAACTAACACCTACAATTCGAACCAAACAGAGCAGAACTTACCGAACTATTTCAAATTGGATGCAGGCTTATTCTGGGAAGGTCATGGATTAAGAATTACTGGAAACGTATTTAACGTCTTGGACAAATACCTGTATTCAGGTGGATATTATTCAAATTATTGGAATGCGCCTGACTATAGCCAGCCGGCATACTCCTGGCAGGCAGAGGCACCAAGAAATTACAGAGTTAGTGTTGCTTACAAATTCTAGATCGTGAAAAAGAAAAAAAACCTGAGATATTGGATCGGACAAATACATTTATGGCTCNNGGACTTTCGTCCGGCCTAATTGTATGTTTCCTGGGAATCACCGGCTGTATCCTCGCATTTCAGCTTGAAATTGAACATGCGACGCAGCCGTACCGCTTTGTGGAAGTGCAGAACAAGCCCTTGTTGAGGCCTTCACAGATTCAGCAGATTACCGACAAGGTACTCCCGAACAAGGAAGCGCTTAGTGTAGGCTACCAGGACGGGAAGTCTGCAATTGTGACCTACTATTCCTTAACGGACACTTATTTCTGGACCGTATTTGTGAACCCCTACACTGGTGAAGTTTTGAAGGTTAAAGACATGTCTAAAGATTTCTTCAGGCAGGTGATTAACGGCCATTATTACCTATGGCTACCCCCTGATATTGGTCAGCCGATATTGACGACCGCTACGATGATGTTTGCCTTTCTGCTGATTTCAGGCCTGGTGCTTTGGTGGCCAAAGAACCGCGCCGCGAGTAAAAAGCGTTTCACCATTAAGTGGAATGCAAAATGGCGCAGGGTGAACTATGATCTTCACAATGTAGTTGGATTTTACCTAACCTGGATCATGATTTTCCTGGCACTAACAGGTATGGTGATGGGTTTTCAGTGGTTCGCAAAATCCACTTACTGGCTGGCTTCCGGAGGAAAAGAGATGATTCCGTTTACAGAAAGTGTTTCTAAAAGCGCGGGTAATCCGGAGCTGGTTGCACTGGCGGAAGGTAAAGCCCCGGCCCAGGATATTCTTTGGGCTAAAGCGAGGGCAGAAAGACCCGGCTTCAAAGGAAACATGGATGTGCATCCGCCCCATGCTAAAGATGCTGCAATAGAACTTGCCATCAATCCGGATCCAGGTACCTATTGGAAAGCAGATTACCTGTTCTATGACCAATACACCTTGGAAGAGATGAAGGTAGACCACATGTTCGGGAAATTTGATGAAGCCAGTACTGCCGACAAGATCGCCCGAATGAACTATGATTTGCACGTAGGTGCAGTACTTGGGCTGCCGGGAAAGATTATGGCATTTTGCGGCAGTTTAGTTGCAGCGAGCTTGCCAATCACAGGGTTTCTGATCTGGAGAGGTCGGAAGAAAAAGAGTAAAGTGAAACTTCAGCTCGCGGCAGCATTATAATTTAGCTTAACTTTAAGGATTGTTTAAAATTAACATCATGGGCAAGCTATTCACCAGGATTGAAAGTCATCATAAAGACTTTATTGAAAAACAGAAAATGTTCTTTACCGCTACTGCACCGCTCAGCGCAGAAGGACACGTAAACCTCTCGCCTAAAGGCCTGGATAGCTTTCGGGTGCTGAGTGATACGCGGGTAATGTATCTGGACATCAATGGAAGTGGCAATGAATCTTCAGCGCATATGCTGGAGAACGGTCGTATCACCTTCATGTTTTGCGCCTTTGATGGCCCTCCTCTTATTTTACGCTTGTACGGCAAGGGCCAGACCGTATTACCTGCTGATGAAGCATGGGATGACCTTATAAAAGCATTCGATTTAGATATCGCTCCCCGGCAAATTATTGTGGCCGACATTCATATGGTTCAAACATCATGCGGCTTCAGTGTTCCGTTGTACGACTATAGTGGCGAGCGCGACCATGCTTTTAAATGGTCAGAAAAAAAAGGGCCAGAGGGTCTGGAGAAATATCAGGAAGAGAAAAATTTGGTTAGTCTGGATGGCTTACCAACAGCCCTACATGCCGCTGCGAAGTAATTGCGTTGAAAAAAAAAGAGCCATTCTTGAAGAACGGCTCTTTTTTTCGGACTACAATAGTCCTCCAGAAACCGTGATTCTTTCTCCCGGTCACCCAGGCAGAATTATCTGAGGCGAGGAATAAGGCAACCTTGGCCATGTCTCCTGGCAAGCTCAACCTACCCAGTGGCGTAATGGCCAGCATCTAAACAAAACCCATCATAACATGAATACGAACAACAAAGCAATACTCGAAGAGGCAAATGCTTTTGTGGCAAAGGGCGACTATGAGCGCTTTCTAGGCTACTGCACAGACGATACCATATGGACCTTTCTAGGTGAGCGAATTCTGCGGGGAAAGGAAGCGGTTAGGCAGTACATGGCAGAAGTATATGTG